>CAZMWF010000070.1:0-19979 GCA_964570075.1 uncultured Syntrophaceae bacterium
ATTCATTTATATTCAATCCATCCGCGTTCTATGGGTTTCGGAAATACTCCTGTCGGGCTTAAAATGATTTCCCCGCTTCAGTGAGGCATTACTCTCTTTGGGTATTCCCTCACTGAAGGGTCCGAGAGGGATATTGGAGAAACCCATCCGCGTTTGATGGGTTTCAAAAATACTCCAGTCGGGATTAAATTTATTTCCACCTTTTAGTGAGGAAATATTTTAGGCTTGAAATTGAGGTAGGATTGCGGTAAGTTATGGTTAAAGGAGGTGATTTTATGCCAATCTCTGCCTATGTCTTTATTGAATGCACGGCAGGAGCGGCCAGGGATGTAGCCAAAGAGGCCACAAAAATCTCTGGAGTAAAACGAGCCAATGCCACTACAGGTCCCTATGATGTCATTGCATTGGTGGAGGCTCCAGATATTAACATCTTGGGTGATTTCATTGTGACCAAGATTCAGGCCCTCCCTGGAGTGCTAAGAACCCAAACCAATGTGATTGTAGATTAGGGCTGTAAGGATGCTTCTGATGGAATCATTGAGGAAAGAGTCTAAATGATTTTAACAGGAAAGGGGTGAGATCATGGGAAGTGTGGTCAAAAAGAGAAGAAAGAAAATGCGGAAACACAAACACAAAAAGATGCTCGATCGGGATCGTCATAAGAAAAAGAAATAAGATAGATTCATGCGTCGAAATACCATTCACTTCATTCTCTTCATCATGACCGTAGCCTCCACGTGGTTAACCGGGGGTTTGAGTTACTCGATTGCAATTATGCTCATCCTTCTGGGACATGAAATGGGTCATTATTTCATGTCCCGGAGGCATGGCATGAGAGCTACCTTACCTTTCTTTTTACCCTTCCCTTTTTCACCCTTTGGTACTCTGGGAGCGGTTATCCGAATGGAGAGCATAGTCTCGTCACGAAAGGCTCTCTTTGATACAGGGGTGGCAGGCCCTCTCATGAGTCTTATTTTGAGCATCCCGGCAATCGGTATTGGTTTAAAACTCTCTGTCCTTATCCCGACCTCCCAGATTAAAGAGGGGACGATCCGTTTAGCCGATCCTTTCCTCTTCTCTATCATTCAACGGATCGTCATGGGAGAAGTTCCAGAGAATTTTGATGTGATGCTTCATCCCATTGGGTATGCGGGTTGGGTGGGTCTTTTTGTCACGGCTCTTAACCTCTTCCCCGTAGGGCAATTAGATGGGGGACATATCGCCTACGCCCTTTTCGGGAGATGGAGCCGGATCATCTTTATTATGGCCATTACAGCCATGGCCTTTATTACCCTATTTTATAATCCAGGATGGATCCTTATGCTTATCTTAATGATTCTTTTCGGTTTCAGGCATCCCACCCCCATTGATGACCAGACCCCTCTCGATGGAAAGAGAAAATGGATTGGTGGCCTCATGTTTCTTACCTTCCTCCTCTCCTTTACACCTGCCCCTTTCCCTCAATTTGCTGAAGAGGTGAAAAAGACTTTCGGATGGTTCTAAAATGAATCTATCTCGATCGTTGTGACCACTTAAGAAGTTCATGGAGGGATAGGGTATTGAGAAGGTCTCGAGACTCCAACCATCCCCTTCGAGCGACAGCTACACCCAGGCTCATCATCCACATCTGATCCAGATGGTGAGCATCTGTTCCAATGGCTAATGGAATCCCCATTTCTTTTGCCTTTCGACAATGGAGATCGTCGAGATCCAGGCGTTCAAAGTAAGCATTGATCTCTAAGGCCTTTCCAAAACGTTTAGCGGCTTTCAAAATCTCCTCCATATCTACTTCGTAAGCTTCTCTTGCCCCCAACAATCTCCCGGAAGGATGGGCCAGGGCATGGACAAAAGGATTCTCCAATGCCTTTATGATTCTTTTGGTCATCTTTTCCCTATCCTGTTTAAACCCACTATGGATAGCGGCCACCACCCAATCCAGCCTCTTCAAAATAGCATCAGAAAGATCCAATTTCCCGTCCCCGAGGATGTCCACTTCTATTCCCTTTAGAATCTTAAACCCCTTCATTCTCTCGTTGATTCGATCGATCTCTTCCATTTGTTTCATCAATCGGGATTCATCGAGACCATGAGTGATCTTTAAGGATTTCGAATGGTCACAAATTGCTACGTATTGATACCCTCTTTTTTGAGCCGCCTGAGCTATCTCTTCGATGGAAGAAGTCCCATCGCTCCATTTAGAGTGGAGATGGAGATCTCCTTTGATATCCGATTCTTTAACGAGGAGAGGGAGGGATCTCTTTTGAGCCGCCTCAATCTCTCCACGATCCTCTCGAAGTTCTGGTTCGATCCAAACCATCCCGAGGGCTTTATAGACGTCCTCTTCTTCTCTCCCTCCAATCTTCTTCTCACCTTTAAATACTCCATATTCATTGATCTTAATCCCCTTTCCCTTGGCAATTCCTCTGAGATGGATGTTATGGGCTTTGGATCCTGTAAAATACTGGAGGGCTGCTCCATAGGAATCCTCATCCACCACTCTAAGATCGATCTGCAACCCCCCCTCAACAATGACAGAGGCTTTGGTTTCTCCGGAAGCCAAGACCTCTCTTACTTCAGGGAGGTGAGTGAACGCCTCTATGATTTTTTCATGTTTCGGGCCGGTCGCCAGGATATCAATATCTCCTATATTCTCTTTCATCCTTCGAAGGGAGCCTGCCCATTCAATCTTCTTGGAGCCGGTTGCCTCCCTCAAGGCCTCCACGATTCTTTTGGCTACCGGAAAGGCCATGCCGAGACTCATCCTTCCTTTACTCTGTTTTAAAAGCTGAATCCCTCTCTTGATATTTTCAGCCTTTTTTTCACCCATTCCAGGAAGGTCAATGAGAGACCCGTTCTCTAAGGCCTTCTCTAATTCTGAGAGATTCTTGATGCCCCGTTCTTTATATATCAGGGACAAAGTCTTTGGTCCCATTCCGGGGATCTCCATCATGGCGATCAATTCGTCAGAGACCCCCCGTCTGATCTCTTCAAACTTTGCAACCTTTCCTGTCTTTAGGTACTCCTCCACCTTTTGGGCCATTCCATCACCGATTCCAGGAATCTTTTTAAGTTCCCCTTTCTTGGCAATCTCCTCAATGTCCTGGGTCAGGTCTCCGAGGATTCTTGCCGCTTTTCGGTAGGCGCTGATCTTAAAAGGATTTTCCCCCTTGAATTCAAGGATATCGGCCATCTTATTGAACAGATCTGCCATTTCTTTATTTTTCATCTCCCTTCACCTCTTTTGAAAGAGAGTTTCTTTTCTTAATTCTTGGCTGGGGAAAGGAAGGCAGAGAGAACGAAGATAATCCCTAAGACAGAGGCGGAAGTTTTCCACCACATCTTTCTTACTATTGACGATATAGAGGCGATGACAGACATGAAAAAGTTCTTCGATCAGCCTTTCCACCGGATAAAGGGTTTTAGATTCTTTTCCATATCTTCGTAGGAGTTCTTCCTCTACCATCACCACCAATTTATCTTTCATCCTCAATTGGGTATCGTTGAAAAGAATGGCTACATCTGGCAGAAGATCTTCCATCCTGGAGAAGAAAGTCCTCACCTCTCCAATCTCTATCCCTTTGGGAGGGGAGGATTTTACTTCTACATAGACCAGCCTCTGATTCCACGAAGCGATGACATCATAATCTCCTCCAGAGTGGGTCTTCTTTATACTCACGTTATAAATACTTGGAGAGAAGAATTCTCTTTTAAACATTTCCGCAATAAACCATTCCAGAGTAGGGCCAAAACTATAGAGAGGAGAGACCACCGTCTGATACCTCCCTCGACCTTTCCTTTCGATTATTCCTATCCCGAGTAAAAAGTCACAATATTGCTTAACCACTTTGGATGAACAATAATGAGTTAGGTTTTCTATGGAGAATCCCTCATGATATTTGATGATATCTCGGATCACGAGACGGAAAGAGTATCTTTTCATCATCTCAAAAAATCGACTTTGATAAGAAGGAGATAAGGTGGAAGGGAAGAAGAGTCGATCGGTTGGGTTCTTCCGATACACTTCAATCCCTCTCATTTTGAGTAATCCTTCGGGGTGGAAAGCCCGATGAAAAGAATAGCTCTTAAGGGATTGGACTTCTTGGTGGAGTTCCTCGACCTTTTCTCTAAGAGAATGAATCTTCTTAAGAATCTCTTTAGAGGTCAATTAAAACCCTCGATAGAGATGGAAACTTCTGGCTATTTGAATGGCTTCCATATACTCTTTATGAGTGATCCTTCGATTAATTTCGGGATATTCATGGGCTCGATACTCAGGTCGATATTGAGCCATGATATTCACATAGGAATGGACAGAGATCTCCTGAGCAATGAATTTGAAGATGGCCTCCGAAGAGGCAACTCCATTGGGCATCACCAGGTGTCTAATTAGCAATCCCCTTTCGGCAATTCCACTTGAATTAATCTTGAGATCTCCAACTTGGCGATGCATCTCTTTTAGAACCTCTTTAATGACCTTGGGATAATCCGGAGCCTTGGAATATCTCTCTGCAAACCTCTCGTCCATAAATTTTGTATCGGGCATATAGATATCAACAATCCCGTCCAGGAGTTGAATCACCTCGAGAGATTCGTACCCGGAACAATTATAGACAATAGGAAGACAAAGCCCCATTTCAATAGCCTCTGGCAGTGAGGAAATGATTTGAGGGGCATAATGCGTGGGGGTAACAAAATTGATGTTATGGCACCCCATCTCCTGGAGTCGAATCATGGTTCGGGCAAGACCTGAAGGAGTCACGTGGGTTCCCTGACCTTGATGGCTGATATCGTAGTTCTGACAGAAGATACATCTTAGATTACAATGGGTAAGAAAGATTGTTCCTGATCCGTGGCGTCCCACCAATGGAGATTCTTCACCAAAATGGGGGAAGGCGCTCGAGATCATGAGTTCGGCTGAAGCCCTGCAATATCCAATCTCTCCATTCAATCGATTCACTCTACAAGCCCTTGGACAGAGCCGACACTCTTTAAGAAATTCAAGGAGAAGTTTAATTCTTTTTTCAAGCTCCCCTTTCTTATGGAGATCAATATAGGAAGGAATGAAGGCCATCTTGAAATTCCTTTCCTTTATGACCAGAGGCCTTAAATACTAATTTATCATAAAATTCGAAGAAATACTAACCCGGGAGTAACCCCTCGTTAATCCCTGAAGAAATAGAGAATCCTTCTTTCATAGCCTCTGGAGGATGACATCGAAGACGTCTAAAAGGAGGAAGAAAAAACGATCTACTCGAATCTGGGTTTAAAATTAAAGGGTCTGATAGACGGTAAACACTCTTTGGGTGAAGTTTACTGGTATCTTCTTCTTATTATCCACCAGCTCTTTGATATAGGTAGGGCCATAATTATAGGCAGTAAGGGCCACCCTTACATCATTAAAATCAGAGACAAGTTGGGAGAAATAATAGATCCCCATTCGGATATTCAGGTAAGGATTAAAGAGGGTAAGATCTCCTTTCCATTCGATACCCAGGTCTTTTGCAATAGATTCTGCCACCTCTGGCATGAGTTGCATTAAACCTTTAGCCCCTTTTTCAGACACAGATCTGTTCTTGAACGAACTCTCAATGGCAATGAGTGCCAAAATGAATTTGGGGTCATGGTTGTAGCGGAGAGATTCAGCGTAGATTAATTTTGCCAATTCTCTTTGGGTCTCGCTGCTTAAGTCCTTAGAATTTCTTGCTAAAACTTCTTGAATCTCTTGAATTACCTCTTCCTCCTTTTGAGGTTTTTGGGAGAGATCGGGAAGATGAAGAATAATACTTATGACAGTGATTAGGAGGAGGATCTTAGAAAAAAGACGAAAAAATAGACAATAGGTTTTCCATCGCCTAGGAGGCCGAGAAGGGATCTCTTTCAGGATAATAGGATCGATTTTCTCCATTTCTAAGAATCTTGTAATAAGATTTCACAAACCTAACACAAATCTCTTCCATCTGTCAATACTCTCCTCCTATTTGATCCGTCTCAAATCAGGCCCCTTTCGCTTTTCTTTTTTCCCCGAGAGGAGTCTTTCCCTTTCCCGTTTCATCACATTCTCGTTAAAGAGGGTGTTTTTGAGGCTGACCGCATTGATAATGCTATAGATAATGACTGCTCTCTCCCAATCCTTTGTCCCATCGAAATGCTCAATCCTTAAACGGAATTTCTCCCTTAAACTGGTTAAAGAGGCTTCATCAAAGGCAAGAATCTGATCGGCTAATCTCTCAAGTGCCCTTTCCATAAATCACTCCTTATTTGAAGGTTTGCCCGAGAGATATCTCCTCTCGAGATCATTCAATTGCTTTAAATTATTCAACTTTTCCTGACATTCCTCACAAATATGTTCTTTAAGGGGGAAACGTCCCCTTCTCGTTCTATACTGCTGACAGATCCTGCAAAGGAAGAGATCATCCAGACAAGAGGGACAATAATAATATCCAAGATGAGAGGGATGGGGTTTAGCACAGCCGTTTCCTTTTTCTGTAAGGTCGAAGCAAAGAATTTTTCTACATCGATGACAGAATTCATAGAATGGGGAATCAATCATTTTATTACATATTTCACAATGATGGAATTCCTCCATGAGTTAGAGTAAATTTTCAGGGCGCAAATTTCGTTATCTGATGAGGGGCTTCAAAAGTATTGTGAAGAGCCCTGAGAGCTTCTTCTATTTGTTCTGCCTGGATCACACATGAACAACTGGAGATAGAGGTACTGATGGCTAAAACCTCTATCCCGGCCTGTCCAAGGGCGTTGAACATCAGTCCGGAAATCATAGGTCTCTCCCTGAAATGGGGTCCAAACACACTGATGGTGGCTACATTAGGATGATAGGATAGGCCTTTGGCTTCGATCAAAGGTTTGACTCTCTCAAGCACTTCGATTGCCCTCTCTAAATATTTTTGGTCTATACAGAAGGTCATATTTCCACTGCCTTCAATATCCACATTATGAACCACAAATTCGATATTGATATTTTCCTTCCCCATGGCCTGAAGGATGACTCCTGGAATATCCGGTCGATCGGGATAGGAAAGAATGCTTACTGTGGCCAGACCGCTTGAGGCCATAATACCCCCAACCTTTATCTTTGGCTCACCCTCCATTTCCCATTACTCCCAAACCCTTCGATCATCAATCTTTTTGGCTCGATCCGGGATTCCACCCCGAACCGTAAAGATCACCTCCCCTTTCACCTTCAGAGTTTCCTCGACCTCCCTTTCCAATCTCCTTTTTAATGTCTGCGGATCAGAAACCTCTTCCTTTAATTCTATGTAGAGGCTCATCGTATCTCGATACTCTTTTCTGGTAACGACCACCTGGTAATTGCCCACCATTGGAAATTTATGCATGATCTCATCCACCTGCCAGGGATGAATAAAGATCCCGGAGACCTTTGTGACCTGATCTGTTCGGCCTAAAATCTTTCCAAGCCTGAAAGAAGTTCGGCCACAGGGGCAGGGTTCCTCAATGAGATAGGAAAGGTCTCCCGTGGCAAATCGAATCATAGGAAAGGCCTTGATAAAGTTCGTCGCTACAATCTCTCCCGTTGCCCCCATCTCAAGCTGCTTCCCTGTCTCTGTATCGACAATCTCAACGATCACATCTTCAGGGATATGCATCCCTCTCTTTTCTCGGCATTCATACCCAAGGCATCCCACGTCCACCGTTCCATAGCCTTGCTGGATCAGAATGTTGAGTTTTCCCTCCAGTTTCTGTCGAAGGGACTCCGGAAACATCTCCGCGCCCACAAAGGCAGTCTGGAGGTGAATCTCTCTCTGAAGATTCACTCCCATTCCTTCAGCCGCATCCACAATGGCCATTAGAAAACTGGGGGTCCCTATATAGCCCGTGACCTTAAGTTCGCGCATTAATTGAATCAGCATGGAGATATTTCCGGGACCCACGGGAACCACCGTAGCCCCAATCATCTGGAGCGATTCATCCAGCATCAGGGCCAAGGGGGTAAGATGATAATTAAAGGTGTTGAGAACAATATCCCCCTCTCTGATCCCACTCGCATAAAGAGCCTGTGCCCATCGGATATCCCTGTAATCCCTTTCTCCGGGTTCAAAGACGGGGCCTGGCGAGATGTAGATTCTTTTAAGATTTTTTCCCGAAAGGGTTTCAAATCCTCCAAAGGGAGGATTCTCTTTCTGGGCCTTCACTAAATCGGCTTTCTTCGTGATGGGGAGTTTTTCGAGGTCTTTCAGTTCTTTTATCTCTTCCGGTCTAAGTCCTGCCTTGATCAATAAGGAGCGAACGAATTTTGAATGCTCATAACCATACTGAAGAATTTCAGAGAGCCTCTCCTTTTTATAGACTTCTCGTTCTTCCCTTGACATCGTTTCATTCTTTTCATGGTAGTAGCCACGAGTCCGATCGATCATTGCATTTCCATCCTGTGTTTATTCCCTCTCTTTATTTCGTCCATTATAGGATAAAAATTGGATCCACATCAATATCCAGATGAACTCCCTTTCCTTTAGCATAACGCTCTAAAGGTTCCTGCAATTCCTTGGTAAATTGATGAAGAACCTTGTGACTTTTACCTTTGGCTATCATCTGCCATCTGAATTTTCCCTTCATCTTCTCAAAGGGAGCTGGACTTGGACCCAGGAGTTCAATTCCCTTCCCATACCCCTTATTTAATAATTGTTCAGAGAGCCTTCCCATTTCCCGGGCAGCCATCTCTATCCTATTCTCGTTATTTCCAATGAGCCGAAAATTGACGAGTCTTAAAAAGGGAGGGTATCCCAGTGTCTTTCGGAACCCCATTTCTTCCTTATAGAATCCTAAGAAGTCATGCTCTTTTGCTCTCTGGATACTGTAATGATCTGGGTTATAGGTTTGAATGATCACCTCCCCATAAGCCCCTCCTCTTCCAGCCCTTCCAGCGACTTGGGTAAGGAGCTGAAAGGTCCTTTCACTTGAGCGAAAATCGGGAAAATGAAGAGAGGTATCGGCAGAAACAACCCCGACAAAAGTAATATTAGGGAAGTCATGACCTTTGACAATCATCTGGGTACCCACTAAAATTTCAATCTCTCCGGTCTCCATCCCCTTGAGGATTCGTTGATGAGAGCGTCTTCTGGAGGTCGTGTCCCGATCCATCCTGCTCACGGAAGCCTGTGGAAAGAGACTCTTAATCTCTTCTTCCAGACGTTCGGTCCCCATCCCCATTCCCTGAAGGGAAAGGCTTTGGCATTCTGGGCATTCTCGAGGAGCCTTCTTCCTAAAATTACAATAATGACACTGAAGAGATCTTTCACGAAGGTGATAGGTCAGAGTGACACTGCAGTTTGGACATTTGAACGTAAAACCGCAATCTTGACAAAGGATAAAATTGGAAAAGCCCCTTCGATTAAGAAAAAGGAGACTCTGTCTCTTCCCTTCCAAATTCTTCTCGAGGGCTTTTCTTAACTTCTCCGAGAGGAGACCCCTCTCTCTCCGCATATCCACGATTTCTACCGGTGGGAGAGGTTTCTTTTCGATTCTTTCCGGAAGTTGAAGAAGTCGATATTTCCCTCTCTCTGCATTGTAAAAGGATTCAAGGGATGGAGTGGCTGAACCCAGAAGAAGAACGGCATTCGCCTCTTTCGCCCTCACCACGGCAAGATCTCTTGCCTGATATTTTAATTTCTCCTCCTGTTTATAGGATGGATCATGTTCTTCATCCACAATGATCATTCCCAATCTTTTAAAAGGGGCAAAAATAGCGGACCGAGCCCCTAAGACGATTTTTACCTCCCCTTTCCAAATCCTTCTCCATTGATCATAGCGTTCCCTTTTAGAAAGGCCACTGTGGAGAAGGGCAAGAGTTCCTTCAAATCGATCCTTAAATCGTGAGAGAAGTTGGGGGGTCAAAGAGATCTCTGGCACAAGGACAATGACCTCCCTTTCCTGCAGAAGGACTTCCTCAATGGCTCGAAGATAAACCTCTGTCTTACCACTTCCCGTCACCCCGTAAAGGAGAAAGGGAGTATAACGCCTGGATTGGATTCCTTTTATAATTTCTGCAAGGACTTTTTCTTGATCCTTAGTGAGTTCAGGTTTGGGATAGGGTGTAAGCTCAGGGTGAGCTGAGGGGTCACGGAAAATCTCTTTTTGATGAGTGGAAATCAGGCCTTTCTCTTCGAGAGACTGGATCGATTTTAAAGGAAGACGGAATTCTTTTCTTAACTCAGAATAAGAACTCTCTCCCCTCTCTTTTAACCACTCAAGAATCTTTTGTTCTTTTTTAGTAAGGTGTTTTTTAAGTTCTTCTCCCACATATCGAATGATCTGCTCAAATTTAGGCTTCACCTCGCCCCCCTCCATTTCAGCTTCCATATGGAGGAGTCCTCTTCTTCTCAAGGAAAAGAAATAGGATCTCGAGACCTTTTTCGAAAAAGTCTTTAGCACCTTTTTTAGTGGGACTTTTCCCCGTCGAGCAATCTCTTCGAGAATCTCTCTCTGAAGGGGGTCTCCGTCCCTTCTCCCATGGGCTTTTCGCCCTTCTTCCGTTAAAGTCAACATCCACTGGCTCTTTAGAGTCAGGCCTGGAGGAAGTCCTGTCTTAATCACCTCTCCTAAGGGGTAGAAGTAATATTCTGAAACCCATTGATAGAAACGGAGCATTTGAGGATCGATCAACGGGGCCTCATCGAGAAGGTCTTCGATGGGCAATAACTTTTCTTCTAAATTCGTAGGAGGGAGATCCAGGATCTGGATCACAAACCCTGTGGCCCTTCTTCCTTTAAAAGGGACGACCACTCTCATTCCAATTTGAAGGGACTCCTTCATTGACTCTGGAATGAGATAATAGAATGTCTTCGAAATCGGAAGCCCGAGGGCAACCTCCACTACCTCTTTCATCACCCTCAAATTATCCCTTTCTCTCAAAAATTGTCAATTCCATAGGTTTAGGTTTGAAAGGGATATTTCTTAAAAAGCTCGAACTCATAGGTAGAAGAATAGGAGAGCTTCAGGGAGAATAGGAGACCCTCATGACCACAAGAAAGGATCTAAGGAGGAAAGGTCTTCCCCTTTTTCTTCTTCATCCTGATAAAATTCTTTTTTTCACCTCTTTCTCTTTAGATTTTAGAAAGAGGGTGAACGATCCGAAGGCATCACAGATCATTGAAAATTCAGGGCTGACAAAAGTGGTGGTATGAATCTGTTCAATGATGGCAGGTCCTTCAATCTGATTTCCAAAACGGAGGCGATCGCCATCAAATACAGAAACGGATTGAAATCGTTTTTGTCTTGGGAGGTAAACGTTACGCTTCTTTTTAAAGGCGAAAGAAGAATCAAATCCACTCCACTTCATCTTCTGCCATCGGGGTTTCTCAGTTTGACCCACGCAGGTGAGTCTAAGATTGATGACTTCGATAGGAGTGCCAATTTCCTGTAGGGAATATCCATAGAGGCGATCATGTTCAGAATGAAATTTTTGGGCTATCTTTTCCATTCTCCCCTTATAGATCTCTTCGGGACTCACAAGAACATTGACCTCATGATATTGTTTCAAATATCGCATATCCATCGAATAGATAAATTGGATTCGATTTTTTGGAATATGCTCGCTCCTTAAAAGTTGGATCCCCTGCTTTTCCATTTCTCTAAAAATTTGACAGAGTTTTTTTAGATCCATGTGTTCCAGAGGGCTCACATAGGTGCGAACAAAGTCATGTTGGAGATTACTCATCAACATTCCTGCGGCACAGAAAATGGAGGAATTCCGTGGGATGAGGATCACTGGAATCTCCAATTCAAGAGCAATCATACAAGCATGGTTTGGCCCTGCCCCTCCTGCTACCACTAAAGGAAATTCTCTCGGGTCCTCTCCCCTTTTTACACTCACTTCCCGAATTCCTGCTGCCATATTTACATTAATGACATGATACATCCCTGCTGCCGCTTCAAGGACATCCATCTTCAGCTTATCTGCAATATGAGTTTTAATCGCTTGGACGGCTTTTTCCCTATTTAAGCGAATTCTTCCTCCAGCAAAGTAATGTTCATCGAGATAGCCAAGGAGTAGATCAGCATCGGTACAGGTAGGAAGGGTTCCACCCAAATCATAACAGGCAGGCCCGGGTTTAGCTCCTGCGCTTTGAGGGCCCATTTTGAGAAGCCCTCCTTCATCAATCCAACCAATGGATCCACCCCCGGCTCCGATGGTCACAATGTTGAGCATGGGAAGGGCCAATCGGAATCGATTGATCTCCCCTTCCGTAGTGATCAGAGGGGTTTGGTTCTTAATCAAGGCTGCGTCAAAACTGGTTCCTCCCATATCCACGGTGATACAATCCTTATATCCTTGAACAGAGGTGTAAGCAATTCCAGCTACAGGACCTCCTGCAGGTCCTGATAGAAGCGTGGCTACAGGTCTCTCCATCGCGTTCTCAGGAGAGATGACTCCTCCATTGGACTGCATAATCAGGAGGACTCCTTGGAATCCAACCTCTTTGAGGCGTCGGAGAAGGTTTGTTAGATAGCTTTTTAAGATAGGACCCACATAGGAATTAAGGACGGTAGTAGAGACTCGATCATAGAATCGAATGGAAGGAAGAATCGTACTTGAAACGGTAAGATAGCACTCTGGCATTCTTTCCCGAATCACCTTTGAAGCCATTCCCTCATGTTCAGGGTTGGCAAAAGAATTCATAAAACAGATGGCAATGGCTTCAACCCCTTCCTCTTTAAAAACCTTCAGGCCTTCCTCTACATCGGAGAGGTGGAGGGGAGTAATGATTTCCCCTTTATAATCGATGCGTTCCTTGACCGGATAACGAAGATATCGAGGGACCAAAGGTTCGACATTGGTGAAACGATTGTTATATTGTTCTTCTCTAATCCCTCTTCTCATCTCAAGAGTGTCCCTAAGCCCCTGAGTGGTCAGAAGTCCGGTCTTTGCCCCTCGATAAGTCAAGACAGCATTGGTGGTTACCGTAGTCCCGTGAACAATCGTCTCTATGTTTTTGACGAATTCTTTAAGGGTGAGTTTACGGTCCTTAGCCATCTCCTCCAAGCCTTTCATGAGGGCCACAGAGGGATCGTCAGGAGTAGAGAGCACTTTATAGGCTTGGCTTGTGCCATCTTCACCAGTTAAAAGAAAATCAGTAAAGGTTCCACCCACATCAATTCCAATTTTATATTTCATTCTGAGTTAATCTCCTGTTGGCTCTTCTATGGTCATTTTTCGAAGCTTCAAGGTTTCTATTTCATTCACCCTAAGAGTAGAGGGATCAATCACAACTCCGTAATCTTCCTTGGCCTTCTCAATGGATACCACTCCATTACGGACATCCTTTAAAACCTTTTCAATAGGTCTCTTATAGGGATTTCCATAACCTCCTCCGCCTCCTGCGATTTCGTGGAACGTCGTTCCCTTTGGGATATCTCGAATGACTTCTTTTGATCTTGGCACATATACCCGGCCATCTGGATAAATGAGTTCCATTTGATTGATCATGCCTTTTCTCCCTCCAAAGAGTCCAAAAGCCCTCGCCTCCTCATCTACTCCGTCACCAAAGACAATACCTGTGACTTCTTCCCCATCGATCTTAAATATCGTCTCTACCCCTAATCCTCCTCTCCATTGGCCCGCCCCTCCGGAATCGGTCACGTATTCGTGTTTTATCAGGAGATGAGGCGTGGTGAGTTCAAACATCTCCGGATCCTGAGCAAGAATCCCCCCTGCACAGTTAATCAAGCCAATATGGTCATATCCATCTACTCCATAGGTAGCTCCTGAACCTCCTTTTAAGGCATTGAAGAGAATATCCACATAAGGGGTATCCTTTCTTGGATCTTTTCCTGCGATAGCAAAGGCAAGCATCCGATTCCATCCTGCCGTAACTCTTTCAGGAATGGCCTTAGAAAGTGCCTTCAAGATAGCATCAGAATGGGGACCGGTGATACTATTCCCAAAGGTGGAGGCCCCTGGAAATCTAACATTAAGAAAGGTTCCTTCTGGGATATGAATGTGGATGGGCCTTAGCATCCCATCGTTATGGGGCATATTGGGATTGACCATCATAAGAAACGTTAATATGATGGCCGAAACACTTGCACCGTAAGGAGCATTGACAAAACCTTCTGTTTGGGGATCAGTGCCTGTATAATCAAAGTAAATGTCACTTCCTTTAACTTGAATGGTGAGGGAGATTTTAAATTTAGAACCTTCATGAAAGCCATCATAATAGACATAACTTTCTCCTCGATAGATCCCATCTGGAATGGCTTCAATTTCTTTACGCATCATCTTTTCTGTAGAATCAAAGAGATACTCGATATGGGCTTCAAACACCTCCTTCCCATAACGATCCAGAAGGGAGAGAATTCCCCTTTCTCCAACTACACATCCCCCTATCTCGGCACGAATGTCCTCCTCAACGATGCTATAGCGAATATTGGAGAAGATTAGGTTCCACACATCTTTTCTTAACTTTCCTTTTTCGTAGATCTTGACGGGAGGGATTCGTAATCCTTCTTGCCACACTTCCTTGGCCTGGGGATTATAACCCCCTGGGACCGCTCCTCCTACATCGGCCTGATGTCCCTTGCAAGCAGCCCACGCAACAAGTGTCCCTTTGTAAAAGATAGGTTTAAAAACTGCCACATCAGCGAGTTGATTTCCATGAGTGAACACATCATTATGAAGGATCACATCATCAGGGAAGAGGTCCTCTCCAAAGTATTTCACAATATATTGACAAACCGGTTGAAGGGCAAAGGCAAGGACAGGAATATATTCCGTTTGCTCAAGCATTCTTCCCTTCGCATCATAGAGACCCGTAACAAAATCTCTGGCTTCATTGAGGATGGGTGAGCGCGTGGTCCTCAGCAAAGTGAGACCCATCTCTTCGGTAATCGATTTTAATCTTCGCTGAAGAACAGACACAAGAACCTTATCAATCCTTATCCTTTTCCCTTTATCCGTTTTCTTTTTCTTGATTGTATTTTTCATGAGTCTTTCTTCCTTACCTCAACGAGTTTCACTTTTCCGGTTGCTCCCTTTTCAATGGGAATCGAATCCGGAGGAACCCATTCAATCTCTGGATGGACTCGGAGGTGTTCTTTCATATATTTCTTTAGATCGTCCTTGAGGGATTCCAATTCCTCACTTTTGAGTCCTGACCCATATTCCACCTTAAGCTTTAAAGGAGGTTTGACAAGAGGGCCAGGTTGATCGAGAAGGATTTTAAAGATTCCCGTCGTCCTTGGATAGAAATGGGCAATGGCTTCCTTTATAGCAGAAGGATAGACATTCACTCCTTTAACAATGAGCATATCATCTCCACGGCCCATAATTTTAAACCGAATTCCTGGAAACCCACACTCACAGGGTTTGGTGAAGATCTGGAGAATATCTCCGAGCACGTATCGAAGCAGAGGCCCCCCTTCCCAATCAATAAAGGTGAAAACCATCTCCCCGATCGCCCCATCCACCATCTCAATGGGTTTTTTGGTCTCTGGATCGACCAATTCAAGGATG
Source organism: uncultured Syntrophaceae bacterium (assembly GCA_964570075.1). Taxonomy (GTDB): domain Bacteria; phylum Desulfobacterota; class BSN033; order BSN033; family UBA1163; genus CALIBK01. The sequence goes on from CAZMWF010000070.1 coordinate 15,488, forward strand.
CAATGATCTGGAGAAACAAAATGCATCCCACGATATTCTTCATCTCCACAACAGATCCCATGAAAGGCATGACCTCCTCCTGTATGATCGAACACCCTTGCCTGAAAACCATGGCGAAGTTTCTCCCGGACAGCGGGGATCCCCCCTCCCGGTTCAGCTGCACAAAAGAACCAACGAATTCCAAGCTCATGGGTCTCTTTCCCGATGAGGGAAGGGGCCTTTTCGATCAGATATTCTCCAAAAGAAGGAGTGGTAATGATGGCGTGGGGACGGGTAAGCAGGAGATAGTCAACGATCCTCTTTGTTCCTCCTTCCATTCCCACTGGAACGCAACAAACACCCATTGCCTGAAGCCCATCAGAAAGCGGAAGGCCACCGGTAAACATACTCAACGAGAGGGCTTGGAGGACAATATGACCCGGACGAAGCCCTGCTCTCCAATATTTTCGTGCATGCATTTCATTGACCACTTGAACATCATGCCGGGTGAGGGTATAGAGGGTAGGAATCCCTGTCGTCCCTGAGGTTGAGCTGATCCTGATGATTTTTTCAAGGGGGGCACAGGTGATTAATCCATAGGGATGTCCGAACCGTTCTATCGATTCTTGCTGAATCCTTCGATGTTCTTCCTTGGTCATGAGGGGGATTTTCTGAAAATCTTCAAACGAGCGAATATCCTTAGGAGTGAACCCAGCCTCTTCAAATTTTTTCCGATAATAGATCGAATTTTCATAATTATATTTAAGCTGTCTTTTGAGCCTCTTCCATTGAAGAGCCCTTAGCTCATCTTGAGACATCGCCTCGATCTTTTCATTCCAGAGTTTGCGCTCTTTCCAATACTTATCTTCCATCTCTTCTCACCTCTAAAATTTCAATTCTTTCCACTGGGCTATGGGGTGGGATAAAAAAGGCAATCCTTCCATGGACCCCTTTTCTTGGAAATCCTTCGATCAGTTTAAATCCATTCTTTATCAATTTTTCCATTTCACCATCGAAATCTTCCACTTCATAACAGAGATGATTGATTCCCATCTGGTCACCTCTCAGGGCTTTAACTATGGGAAGATGGGGATTTCCATAGTGCAACAGTTCAATCTCTATTTCCCCCGTTTTAAAGATGACGATTCTAAGGGAGACATCGGGAATCTCTAAAATTTGATCGGGCTTCCGTTCAAGACTCTTAGAATAACTTTCTATGGCCTCATCAAGACTCTGAACGACAATACCAATGTGGTTTATTTTTTTAAACATGGTTCATCCCTTCCGCATCAAATTGGGTAAATAAAGGGCGATATCAGGAAAGATCATGATCGCGATTAATGTAAGGGCCTCACATAATACAAATGGAAGGGTAGAACGGATAATCACAGCCATGGGAGTAGTCGGTTGGAGTCCTTTCATCACAAAGAGTTGAAGCCCAAAAGGGGGTGTAAGGTTTCCCATATCCATATTGATCAGCGTCATGGCTGCTACCCATAAGGGATTAAAACCCAGAGCCTTTAAGACAGGCATATAAATGGGAACGGCGATGACCGCTATGGAGAGATTGTCCATGAAACAACCAAGAAAAAGCAGGGTGACCTGCATGGAGATGAGGACCAGTAAGGGTGGCAATTTCAATTTAACCACAGCTTGAATGAGACCACTGCTTGCACCCGAAAAGGCAAGGATTTGGCTGAATACCATGGAGGCCATGATGATGATGAACATAAAGGTCGTCATTTTAATCGTTCCAAAGAGGCATTTTTTAAATACCTCCCAATTCATTCCGCGGTACAGGAGGGAAAGGAGAATGGAGCCGACCGCTCCCATCGAGGCCGCTTCTGAAGGGGTGGCCATTCCTAAAAAGATGATTCCTACCACTAAAAAGATGATCAATCCAAGGGGAAACACATAGAGTAGGGTATCTCTCAGTTTCTTGGATAAAGGGATAGGAGGAATTTCATAAGGGGGAGCGATTTCAGGCTGAAGCCTGCATCTAAAAATGATATAAAGGGCATAGAAGGAGGCCAAAAGGAGTCCTGGGAGAATTCCTGCAATGAGCATCTTTCCTACAGAAACTTCTATTAAGGTCGCCAGAATTACCGCCAAAATACTTGGAGGAATCAGCATGGCCAGAGCACCACTTCCGATAATGGGGCCAATGGTCATGATCTCGTTGTAGCCTCTTCGTTTCATTTCAGGAATTAATAAGGAGCCTAACATGGAGGTATTAGCAATGGTCGAACCGCTTGTGGCGGCAAAGATAGTTCCAGATGCTACTGCAAGAAGGCTCAATCTACCCGGAATTCGACCGATCCAACAATCAAGGGCATCGATGGCTCGGAGAGCCATTTTTGAATGAAACATCACCTCGCCCATGAGGATAAACATCGGGACGGTCAGGAGGCTAAAAGAGGTTAAACTCTCTTCAAGATTGAGAATAAGTAATTTAAACCCTGAAACACCACCCATAAAGACGAAGGCCCCTAAAAGATTAGCAAATAGGAAAGAGACCCCTACGGGAAGGCCAAAAAATAAGAGAAGGACAGTGCCACCAATAAGTAATAGAAGGGAGAGCCACCACTCCATAGGCTTACTTTCTTATTTAGGATCTTTGCTTCGAATAATAGTGGATCATCTGCCTAAAGAATTGAATAGTAAAAAAGAATCCTCCGATAGGAATGATCATGAGAATAAGGAACATAGGTGTTTTCAGCGATTCCAGTGCGGGAACTCCTCTCTGAAAATACTCCCAGGTGACTTGCCCTCCAAACCAGGTGTAGATGAGCATGACCATTCCGCCGACAAAGGAGGTAAGGATATTAAGCACTCTTCTTGTAGATTCGTTAAAATGATTAATCAAAATATCCACACGAATATGTCCCTCTTCTTTCAGCACAAAACCAGCCCCTAAAAAGGGAATATAAAGCATAATATATTCTGTAATTTCTAACATCCAATGAATGGGTCGATTAAAAAAGTATCGGAGAATAACATCCACACAGGTTCCAACCGTTGAAAACATTAAGAGAATCCCTGCAAACCAGAAGAGAGAGACAAGGAGTTTATCAAATATTTTTCCCATATTTCCAATATTTCCCATATTTCCCATAAGCATCGGGAGGGAGAGGGGCCCCTTTATCTCTTTAATAAAGAATTGAGGGACGAAGGGGCCATTTAGATTAAATACTAAGGACTCAGTAGTTTTTTGAGTTTAGGGCCAAGCTCCGGAGCCTTCTTCAGGACTTCATCCCAGCCAGCTTTATAAGCAAGCTCGACATACCATTTGGTGTCTTCGGGACTGAATTGGATCAATTTCATTCCTTTGGCTTGCATGGCCTTGAGTTCTTTTTCGCCTAATTCTTCAAAAACTTTTGTAAATTTGTTTTCATTCTCAATCATCAAGTCGGACAGGAGTTTCTGCATCGGTTTTGGAAGTTTATTCCATGTGTTTAGATTAACAAGGCCCTCGATATTCATCGAATAAATTTTGGGTTCAATAATAAATTTACATACTTCTGGCCACCCCATCGAAATATTACCTAATACTGACCACGCATACCCATCCACTACTCCGCGCTCCAGAGCAGTATAGACCTCTGAACCAGGTAGCGTAATGGGCACAGCGCCTAAAGATTTCACAAAGGGTTCATAGGTCGCAGAGGTCCGAATCTTCTGTCCAGCCAATTCCTGGGGCCTCTTGACGGGCTTATTAGTAAAGAGATGGAACCAAACTCCGTATTCTGCCCTTCCCAAATAGAATACATTCTGTTTCTTCAACAGATCGACTCTCAGGTCATAATATCCGTTTTTTCTTTCCTCCATTGGACTGAGGCGAGTTAAATGAGTGTAAGCGGCTCCAGTGACTGCTCCACCGTAGTAAGATTCACAACCAAATATGAGATCCACCACGCCCGTCCGGAGGGCTTCAAATTGTTTAAATGCCGGGATGGCCTCAGGCCCTCCAATAAATTTGATCACCAATTCGCCTTTAGATTGTTTATTTACTTCTTCCACGAAAGCCCACCAGGCTGTTAAATTGACATCGTCTTTAGGAAGAAAGGTTGCCATTTTTAACTCCAAGGCTGTGGAAGATGATATAAAAACATTTGGGATAATGGTGAACATTATGACGAGTAATCCAAAAAGAATTTTCTTCATGTTTCTTCTCCTTTCCGTTAAGAGTTGTCCCCTAAGAGGCAATAATAAATTTTTAGTTCTTTTAAAAAGGAATTAAGATCTCACCTCCTTTCCTTGATCATCTCAATCTACCTTAAAATCCCCTTCGTCTCTTCAGCACGGGAAGAGACCAAGGAATAGAAACTCCCGGAGTTCTTAAAGAACGAAGAGGATCAATTTAACACTCCTCATATTTTGAGGGTTCCTTTATCGATTTCAGAGAGGATGACCTCTTTACCCACTTGGATGTGTTCTTGGGTAATTTTTTTAAGGGTTTCGATGTCCTTTTTTTTAATTGCTTCTACCATCTTTTTATGGTGCTCAATAGAAA
>CAZMWF010000071.1:0-13846 GCA_964570075.1 uncultured Syntrophaceae bacterium
ACCCTCTGTGGAAAGACCAATGTCCTTACCTATGCCTTTGATCTCTGGGAGAGGACTTTTAAAGAGGTAGCAAAAGAGTACGAAGGGATAGAGACAGATTATGCCCATGTCGATGCGATTTGTATGTGGATGGTCAAAAACCCTGAATGGTTTGATGTCATCGTCACAGACAATATGTTCGGGGATATCATCACCGATCTTGGAGCGATGATTCAAGGAGGCCTTGGGATTGCTGCTGGAGGGAATATCAATCCTCAGGGAGTTTCGATGTTTGAACCCATGGGAGGATCTGCCCCTAAATATACAGGGAAAGGAGTGGTCAGTCCACTCGCCGCCATTTCAGCCCTTCAGATGATGCTCGATCATCTGGGCGAGTCAGAGGCTGCCAAAGGGATCGAGGAAGCCATCATGAAGGTTGTTTCGAAAGAGGTAAAGAGCCTTTCTGCAGGGAAGATGGGTTATAGCACCTCAGAGGTTGGAGATTTAGTAGTAAGATATATTAACGAAGGATAGGCTGGAGGAAAAAAGGAGGAGTTTTATGGAATGGGGAATGAAGAATCGTTTGGCACAATTGATCCAGGAGGATGGACACTGTTTGTTTCTTCCCATTGACCACGGCTATTTTCAGGGGCCCACGAGAAGATTGGAGAAGCCGGGAGAGACGATCAAGCCGCTACTTCCCTATTGCGACGCTATCTTTGTAACCAGGGGGGTCCTTCGTTCCTGTGTGGATCCAGAGAAGACAAAACCCATCATTCTCAGGGTTTCAGGCGGGACAAGTATGGTTGGGAAAGACCTATCGGATGAAGGAATCACCACCTCCATGGAGGAGGCTATTCGACTCAATGCCTCTGCCGTGGGAATCTCTATCTTCATAGGAAGTGAGCATGAGAAAGAAAGCCTTCTGAATCTTTCGAAACTGGTGGATGAAGGAGAGAGGTATGGAATCCCTGTCATGGCGGTGACGGCGGTGGGAAAAGAATTGGAAAAAAGAGATGCCCGTTATCTGGCTTTGAGCTGCCGCATTGCTGCTGAGTTGGGGGCACGAATCGTGAAGACCTACTGGTGCGAAAATTTCGAGAAGGTGGTGGGGGGGTGCCCTGTCCCTGTCGTCATGGCAGGAGGTCCAAAAGTGGAGAGTGAACTCGAGGTCTTTGAGTTTGTTCATGATGGAATGCAAAAGGGAGCCATCGGAGTGAATCTCGGAAGGAATATCTGGCAAAACGATTATCCAGTGGCTATGATTAAAGCCCTTCGAGCCATCATCCACGAAAAGGCAACGGTTAAGGAAGCAAACGAGATCTTCGAACAGGAGAAAAGTACAGGACATAGGACATAGCGCTTTGCTTCGTGGTTATGCAAATCTTAAGTTATGCGGGTAGCAATGTATTACCATAACAGGGATATCCGCCTGGAGGAGATGCCCACTCCAAAGATTGGGCCAGGAGAGCTTTTGGTCAAGGTTTTGGCCTGTGGGATCTGCGGCAGTGATGTGATGGAGTGGTATCGAATCAAGAAAGCCCCGCGGGTTCTTGGTCATGAGATAGCAGGCGAGATTGTCGAGGTTGGGAAGGAGATAAAAAAGTTTCATGTGGGTGATCGTGTCTTTGTTTCTCATCATATTCCCTGCAATACCTGCCGATACTGTCTCAATGGCCATCATACGGTTTGCGATACATTGCGGACGACCAATTTCGATCCGGGAGGCTTTGCTGAATATATTCGGGTTCCAGAAATGAATGTAGATCGTGGGACCTTTATCCTTCCTGATGAGATTTCCATCGAAGAAGGAGTATTTATTGAACCCCTGGCCTGTGTTCTTAGAGGACAGAGGCTGGCCAGATTTAAACCCGGACAGAGCGTGTTTGTGATTGGAAGCGGGATATCAGGAATCCTCCATATTGCCACGGCCAGGGTCTCAGGGGCAAGGAGAATCATGGCCTCCGATATCGAGGAGTTTCGACTCGAGGCTGCTCGAAAATTTGGCGCCGATGAGGTTCTTCTTGCAAAAGACGTCAGTGCCGAAACTATTCGCGAACTCAATCGGGGAGCTCTGGCTGATCTGGTGATTGTTTGTGCCGGAAGTATCTCCGCCTATCGACAGGCCCTTGAGACTGTTGAGAGAGGTGGAACAGTGCTTTGTTTTGCCCCATTGGAGCCGGAGCTTAATTTTGTCCTTCCTTTTTTCCATTTCTGGAATGATGGAATTACGCTTCTTCCTACCTATGGGGGTGCCCCTGTGGATATTGTTCAGGCGATCGACCTCATTCACACCCATCGGCTTCCGCTGAAAGAGATGATTACCCATCGACTCCCCCTGTCTCAGACTGGTTTGGGATTTCAGCTGGTAGCCGAGGCAAAAGAGTCCATCAAGGTCATTATTGAACCCCACCGTTAATTTTCAATATTTCCTTTTAAAGATATCCTTGTTTTTTGAGGTTGATCATTAAAATGGAGATGGCTGCAGGGGTGATACCAGAGATTCGGGAGGCCTGGCCTAAGGAGATGGGTTTAATCTTTATGAGTTTTTCCCTTACCTCTGTCGAGAGTCCGATGACGGAAGCGAAATCAAAACCTTCGGGGAAAGAGACTTCCTCAAGCTTCTTAAACCGTTCGATCTGTTCTAACTGTCTTTTTATATAGCCTTCATACTTCACCTGAATTTCGACCTGCTCTCTGACCTCTTTCTTTAGCTGTTTTAGGCCCTCCTCCCATTCGAAAAGATGTTCGAAATGAATTTCAGGTCTTTTGAGGAGCTCTTTTAAAGTAGTTTCTTTTTTCAGAGGAGCACTGCCAAGACGTTGAAGAATCCTCTGGTTTTCTTCGATCGGGGTAATCTTAGTTTGTGAAAGGATCTGAAGGGCCCTCTCGATGGCGTCTCGCTTTTCAAGAAAGGTTCGATACTCTCTCTCTTCGACCAATCCAATCTCATACCCCTTCTCTCTCAGCCGAAGGTCGGCATTATCCTCTCTAAGATGGAGGCGATATTCTGCACGGGAGGTAAACATACGGTAAGGTTCAGAGGTTCCTTTGGTCACCAGATCATCGATCAGCACCCCGATGTAAGCCTCCGAACGTTTAAGGATAAATGGCTCCCTTCCCTGGATATACATGGATGCATTGATCCCTGCGATGAGACCCTGAGCCGCTGCCTCTTCGTAGCCTGAGGTTCCGTTGATCTGCCCTGCATGGAAGAGTCCTCGAATCTTTTTCGTCTCCAGGGAAGGCTTGAGCTCTGTCGGATCGACAAAATCATACTCCACCGCATATCCCGGCCGAATCATCTCCACTTCTTCAAGGCCTTCAATGGAATGGAGCATCCGAATCTGAATGTCCAGAGGAAGGCTTGTCGAAATTCCATTGGGATAATACTCATCCGTATCTCTTCCATCCGGTTCGAGGAAGATTTGGTGTCTCTTTTTATCGGCAAAACGGACGACCTTGTCCTCAATGGATGGACAATACCTCGGGCCGATCCCTTTTATAATCCCGCGATAAAGGGGAGAGCGGTCAAGGCCGCTTCGGATGATTTCATGAGTGGTGGGATTGGTGTAGGTAATGTAACAAGGGATTTGTTCGGTCTCAATCTTTTCTGTAGAGAATGAGAAGGGGATGGGGTCTTCATCCCCATACTGAGGAGTCAGTTTTTCAAAATGGATCGTTCTTCCATCGAGTCTCGGTGTCGTTCCCGTTTTAAGCCTTCCCACACGAAATCCAAGTCTCCTCAGACAATCCGAAAGACCCAGAGAGGGGGGATCCCCTATTCTTCCAGCAGGAAAATGGGTCAGCCCGATATGGATGAGCCCATTCATAAAAGTCCCGGGAGCAAGGATAAGGGCTCGAGTAGAGAGGATATCCTTGGAATCTGTTTTCACCCCTACGATCCGGTCACTCTCCACCAGGATCTCTTCTACAGTGGCCTGAAGGAGAGTGAGATTTTCCTGTGACTGGACCACCCGGATCATTCGAAGCCGGTAGGCGTGACGGTCTACCTGGGCCCGAGAGGAACGAACAGCAGGGCCTTTCCCTGTGTTGAGTTGACGAAATTGGATGCCTGTTTCATCGGTAGCCTTTGCCATCTCACCGCCAAGGGCATCGATCTCTTTGACTAGATGGCCTTTCGCTAACCCTCCCACTGCAGGATTGCAGGACATATAGCCAATCTGTTCGATCTTCTGAGTAATCAGGAGGGTAGGGTGGCCTAATCGAGCACAGGCGAGAGAGGCTTCAATCCCTGCATGTCCTCCTCCGACTACAATCACATCGAAGTCTCTTGAAGAAGGATTAGAGAATTTTCCCACCATTTCATTATTCTTTTCCTTTGCAGGCCTTGACACAGACCCCACAAATATTATGGCTGAAATGGAGGGTTTTAGCAAAGATTCTTAACTGTTCATAGCAACGGATATGATCAAACTCCTCAATCCTCTCTGAAATGGCTCCTGCAGGACAGACCGAGAGACAGGCACGGCAGGAACCACAGTCCCTCTTCGTTGGGGAGTCCACTTCGAGGGGGAGATTGGTAAGGATGGTCACTAAGCGGATTCTGGATCCAAACCGTTCGTTTACAAGGAGATTGTTTCTTCCTATCCAACCCAGCCCGGCAAGCTTTGCCACTCGTTTGTGGGATAGATGTCCCCTCTGGTTCTTCCAATCCACGATTTGAGAGGCTGGGATGGGGAGGGCCTGAAAACCTAATTCCTGGATGGCGGAGGTGATTCTGAGCCCTATCGTATCGAGAAGGATGTTGACTCTCTGGTAATGATGAAAATAGAGAGGGGTGGGTTGGTTCTCGATCTCCTCGATGACTTCATCAGAGAGGTGAAACCCAATCGAGAGGGCTAAAGGAAGCTGATCGAGGATACGGCCAGGTAGAAGAATCTGATCTCTTGGAATTTCCTCGAGGCGAGCCACTCCGAATAAGGAGGCTCCCCATTGTTGAGAAAGAGACTTGAGCTTTGACTTATCTTCCTCGTTCATAGGATTCTCCTCAGGGGACTTTGATTTTATACCGTTTCATCTTTGCTCGAAGGGTGTTCCGGTTGATTCCAAGGAGTTGGGCAGCAGAGATTTGAACAAAATCGACTCTTTTGAGGGCAGACCGAATCATCATCTTCTCTACATATCCAATAATCTCATCCAGAAGGCCTATTCTATTGTTGACCTCTACATAAGGATCTATCTTATTTAACACCTCGTTCAATCTTTCGGCCAATATCTCTTCAAGAAGGGATGTCCTCAGTTTGGTTTTGCTCTGTTTCGATTTTGAGTCTTCCTCCTTGAGATAATATTTTTTGACCATCGGAGAAAGGAGGGCTGAGAGGACGGTGAGAAAACGGAGATCCTCCCTCAATTTTTCCTTCCCTCCGTATAGAGGAGGAAGGAGGATGAGACCAAAAGGTTCACCTTCAGAGGTGAGAGGGGCACAGAGAAGGGGAGTGCGAATCGAAGGGCTCGATTTCGAAGCCTTCATCATTTCTTCATAAAGGGGCTCTCGATTTAGGTCGTGAATCGCCCCAGGTTTTTGTGATTGGAAGATTTCTCCTATTGTTCCTTGATGAATTGGACAGGAAGAAGGATGGATTTCTTTTTTCGCCCCAAATAGTCCTTCCAATCGGAGGAAATCTTTCTTTGAATCCCGAACAAACAGAGCGGAGTAGTCAATGGGGAAGTATTCCGAGAGGATGGTCGTGATTCCAAGAAAGTATTCCCAGAGGTTTTTCTGGGGAGGGAATTGAGAGATTTCATAAAGACTTCGAATTTCTTGATTTGGCATTTCTTTCCTCCCTAAGGAATCAAAATGTTTAATCTCTCGGTTAAGGATTGAAACAATTCAGACCCGATCATATAAGGATCAAGAATTTGTAACCCCTCGCTGAAGGGTGGAAATAAATTTAAGCCCGACAGGAGTATTCCCGAAACCCATAGAATGCGGATCAATTTATAGGAATACGAATCGATCCATCGTAGAAATGGGTTTCTGATGAAAACAAACCAAAGTCGTGATTTCTATGGACCATTTAAGGTAGCCGCACCTCCGACCGAGTCGGATCCGCCTCTGGCGGAATGGGTTTCTCCAATACCCCTATCGGGCTTATTCCCTACTTCAGTGAGGGATAACAAGGAATTGTTTATTTACCTTGAAGTCTATATGAGAATTCATTAAAATGCAACCGGTATGGTTCCATCGATGGAAATGGATCGACCTCGAGTGGTCATCCTTCTCGGACCCACTGGAGTGGGAAAATCCAAGTTAGCCATCGAGCTGGCTGAAGCATTGGGAGGGGAAATCATCAATGCCGATTCGATGCAGGTTTATCGCTATATGGATATCGGAACCGCCAAACCCACTCCGGAAGAACAGAAGAGGGTCAAACATCATCTGATCGATCTGGTCACTCCTGATCAACCCTTTCATGCTGCTCTCTATCGAACCCTCGGAAGGACAGTCATTGATCAACTTCACCGAGAGGGGAAATCTATTTTTGTGGTCGGAGGAACAGGTCTCTATATTAAGGTTCTCCTGCGAGGGATCTTTCCAAGTCCTTCGGTGGATCCCAAGGTGAGAGAGAGGTTAAAAAGAGAGGCAGAAGAGAAAGGGAGAGAGTTTCTTTACGAAAGGTTGAAACTCGTCGATTCCAAAACAGCGACTCGCCTTCATCCTAATGATCTTTACCGAGTGATTCGAGCCCTTGAGGTCTTTGAATCCACGGGAATGCCTATCTCCTTCTTTCACGAGCAGCATCGTTTTGGAGAAAGACCTTACGAGACCCTTAAGATTGGGCTGGAGATGGATCGAAAGGAACTCTACCAGAGGATTGATGAGAGGGTGGATCGAATGATGGAAAGGGGGTTTTTGGAGGAAGTCAAGGGTCTCCTTCAGATGGGCTACGGTGAAGAATTGAAACCCATGCAGAGCTTGGGTTATAGACAGATGGTACAGGTTCTGAAAAATCAGCTCTCGCTGGAGGAAGCGATTCGGTTGGTGAAAAGGGATACCCGTCACTATGCCAAGAGACAGTGGACATGGTTTAAGGCTGATCCCGAGGTTCGTTGGAGAAATCCCTTCAATGATCGCAAGGGGATTTTTGGGGAGGTGAGGTCTTTTTTAAAAGAAAGGAGGTAAATATGGCGAAGAATCAGATCAATATTCAAGATCAGTTCCTTAATCGTGTTCGCAAAGATCGGACTCACGTCACTGTAGAATTGATAGGAGGCCGAAAGGTAGATGGGACGATTCTTAGCTTTGATAACTTCTGTGTCTTGTTGCGGGGGGAAACCGATCAACTCCTCTACAAGCATGCCATTGCTTCGATCCATACGAATCAAAAAATAGATGTTTTCGAATCAAAATAAACTGTTGATCCAAAGATGGGAGCCCTATGAGTGAGGTAGATCTTAAGCCTATCCTCGAGAGCCTCTTCTTTGTAACCCATACGCCCTTAAAATTAGAGGCCCTTCGAGAGATATTCCCTGAATGGAGTGAGGAGGAGATCCTTTCCGGGGTGCGTCGCCTTCAGGAGGAATATCGAGAAGAATCCAGAGGGATTGAACTGGTGGAGGTGGCAGGGGGTTATCAATTTCGGACCAAACCCAGCTGTGCCCCATGGATCAGTCGACTTAAAAAGGCAAAACCGGTTAAGTTAAGCCAGTCTGCACTCGAAACCTTGGCCATTATTGCTTATCAACAGCCCGTTATTCGAGCCAAGATTGAAGAGATTCGAGGAGTTGATTCGGGGTGGGTCTTGAGGACCCTTCTTGAAAAGGGATTGATCAAAATCCTGGGGAGAAAAGAGATTCCCGGAAGACCCCTCGTTTACGGGACAACCCAGGCTTTTCTTGAACTTTTTCATCTCAAATCCCTGGACGACCTTCCCACTCTTAAAGAGATCCAACCCCCTGCCTCCAGTGAAGGGCCCTCAAAAGAAGAACCTTCGATCCAAAATGAAGGAGGAAATTGAAGAGTCAATGGTTCTTGAGAGGGTTCAGAAGATTCTGGCAAAAGCGGGGATTGCTTCCAGGAGAGAGGCTGAGAAAATCATCCTTGAAGGAAGGGTTACCGTAAATGGGAAGGTCATTCAATTGGGAGCAAAGGCTGACCCCGAGAAGGACCATATCAAGGTCGATGGGAAGAGAATTCCTCGACCCGAGCCCAAGATTACCCTTCTGTTAAATAAACCCAGGGGGTATCTCTCCACAGTAAAAGACCCAAAAGGAAGACCCACGGTCATGGACCTGTTAGGAAAGGTAAAATGGAGGCTCTATCCCTTAGGGAGACTTGATTTTGATGCAGAAGGACTTCTTTTACTGACCAACGATGGAGAGATCGCCTATCACCTCAGCCATCCCAAATTCTTAATTCCCCGAACCTATTGGGTGAAGGTCCAGGGAGTTCCAGGCGAGAAAAAATTGGACCTATTGAAAAAAGGAATAAGACTTGAAGATGGTCTGGCAAAAGCCCAATCCGTCCAGATCCTTCGGGAGAGAGAAAAAAACAGTTGGATTCAGATCACGGTCACAGAGGGAAGAACCCATCTGGTGAAAAGGCTTTTTGCCGCTATCGGACATCCAGTATTAAAATTGAAACGGGTGGAATATGGCCCGATCCGATTGGGGAATCTTCCGGTGGGCCATTTTCGTTTTCTCACACCCGAAGAGGTGGATCATCTGAAAAGATTAAAGGCGGCCTAAAAATAAATGGAAGGCTTCCTTAATTTATCTATTTTGAAGAGTCTGTTTCACGAATAGACCCCCAATTGATAAGAGTTTAGAGAATTGCGATGATTCCAGGCCTCGAAATAAAAAGAAAGATCGTCCATCTGGCTACTCTCATCATCCCCATTGGATACGGGTTAAGCTCCGAGAGGATTGTTCTTGGTTTCCTTATTCCCTTCTTTTTGGTCTATCTTTCGGTCGATCTTCTTCGTCGTTTTCACCCCCCACTGGCCCTTCTCTTTCGAAAGTATTTTTTTGGAAGGGTCTTAAGGGAAGAGGAGGAGCGGAATTTGATGGGATCTACCTATTTTCTCTTCTCCTCTATCCTCACCATCCTCATTTTCCCCAAGCCCATAGCGATTGCCAGCCTGCTGATCCTCATCCTTTCAGACACAGCGGCAGCCCTGGTTGGAAAGGCTTTTGGGAGGATATCGATTTTTAAGAAAACCCTGGAGGGCGCTCTGGCCTTTCTATTTACCTCCCTTCTGATCGTCTGGACCTACCCCGGAGTGGATCGCCTTTCAGGAAGTCTTTCGGCCTTCATCACCACCTTGATCGAGCTCCTTCCCATCCCGATTGATGACAATCTTACCATTCCTCTGGTGGCCGGAGCGATCATGTTCTTTGGAAAGGGATAAAGGAAGGTATTTCTGGGATTCCCTTGAAGGCCCTTTTCATTTCGAACTCAGAGGAGACCTCTCCGATGGTTAAATAGACCTTGAGTTCATTAAAGAGAAAAGAAAAGGTGGCCTTTAATTTCTTTAGATCTCTCTTCCCCATAAAGGGTTTGAGGCCGATGATCGGTTTGTCAAACTTTTTTACCAATTCACAAGTCTGATCAAAATCAAAGAGGCTCTTTTTAGGATGGATGGGTATGGCGTAGGCCGCCACTTCAAGAAGTTTTGCCTTTGGAAGAACAAGGGTGGGCCATTGGGCGGAGAGGATGGGGATGAATCCCTTCTCCCGGATCTTTGAGATGGAGTCTTGAAAAAGGTCCACCCTTCCCAAGGTCAGGAGCCAATCGTTATATGTTCCATCCATGAGGAGGAAGGGAGTCTCTTTGGGATGGAAGGAAGAGAGGGCTTCATCAAAGCGGGATGGGTCAAAGGTGATTCGATCAATCTCTCTTTGAGTCAAGACCTCACCCAATTTAGGGATAGGAAAGAGTTTTTTCATCCACTGGGGAGGCAAAAAGTTCTTTATCAGGGTGGAGACGATCTTTGATTCGAATTGCTCAATCGGTTTTCCTAAAAGGAAAATCCCCTTTTCTATCCCTATATGACCGAAGCCGATCAGGTTTTCATCTTCTGTCAGTTCTCTCAGCTCCTTTAATCGTTGGAGGTGATGAGGAGTAGGAAGATCGAGGCATGAGAAGCCTTCTTCATAAAGTCTTCTCATCAGGTATAATAGGTGTTGATGGTCCTTAGGTTTTTTGAGGAAGATGGAGAAAAGCAAACGAGGGATCTTTTTCCCTTCGAGGGGGATGAGAGGGACTCGCATCGATTAAAAATTCTATTACTTCTTTCTCTTTTTTTCAATTTACGAATTTTGATACAAAGGCTTTACCTTCTGAAGAAGCCAAGGAATAGACAAAAAGAGAGGGTCGGTGAAACTCTTTTCTGAGAGATTTATCAAAGGAAGATTCGTAGAAAGACCCAATCGATTTTTGGTTCGATGCAGAGTCGGAAGAGGGATGATTTCTGCTTTCCTTCCCAATCCTGGAAGGCTTGTTGAACTTCTTTTGCCCGAGCGAACAATCTATCTTCTGAAAGAGGTTCCTTCTCAGGATCGAAAGTATCTCTACACAGCCGTAGCGGTGGAGCGAGAAGGAGTTCCCATTATGCTCCATACCCATCGAACCAATGAAGTGGCAAAATATCTTCTTCAAAACGGAATGATTCCAGGGCTCGAGAAGGCCAAAGTTCTCCGATCAGAGGTCAGAATCGGCCAACATCGATTCGATTTTCTTTTACAAGAGAAAGGAGAAGAGGTGGTGATGGAGGTGAAGTCCTGCACCCTTTTTGGAGAGAAGGTTGCCATGTTTCCGGATGCCATCACCGAGAGAGGAAGACGGCACCTCCTTGAACTGGCCAGACTCTCGGAGCAGGGGATCAGAACAGCGGTTCTTTTCGTTGTTCACTGGCCTTATGCCGAGGTCTTCATGCCGGATTATCATACGGATTTCGAGTTTTCAAAAATGTTTCTCGAGGTCAGGGAGAAGGTCCAGTTTCTCGCTCTCGCTATTCACTGGACAGAGGCTCTTTCCCTAACAGAGGAAGTGAAGATCCTTCAGATTCCTTTCTCGTATCTTGAAAAGGAGGTGGAGGATCGGGGGAGTTATCTATTGGTGCTCCACCTGCCGCAGGGGAGAAGGATTCGGGTCGGGGCCTTAGGAAGCCTCCTTTTTAGGAAAGGATACTATATCTACGTGGGTTCATCGATGGACCATTTGAGTCAGAGGATGGAGAGACATCGCCATCTAAGAAAGAGGCATCACTGGCATATTGATGAATTAAGAGCCGTGGCTCAATTTCATTGCCTCCTTCCCATTCGTTCCAGCGAGCGGCTTGAATGCCATATTGCAAAGGCGATCGGAGAGATTTCTGAATGGAGCATGGAAGGGTTTGGCTCAACGGACTGCTCCTGCCCTACCCATCTTTTTGGTTTTTCAAAGGATCCTCTTCATCTGGAGAGGTTTCATAAAACCCTCCAATATTTCCGAATGGACCGTTACTGGGAAAATACACAAGGGTCATGATTGACAAATAAAATAGTTATGGTATTTTATCCTCCGTATGGATGAGGAACTTAAGAAAGGATTGAGATCCGAAATAAAGAGTTTGATCCTTCAAGAGATCCGACTCTATCGACTGAAGCAGACCTTTACTCCAGAAATCATAATCGATGAGATTTCAAGGTCCATTGAAGAGATAAAGCGTGAGATTGTTCGATTGGCTCGAACCCTGAGCTATCGGGAGAGGGTTTTCCTCTTAAGAAGGATGATGGAAGAGGCAGTCGAAGAAGAGATCGATCGTGCCATCCAATTACGAGAGAAGAAGTGCCTTCGATGTATTTATGGAAGGTTTTACGATGAATCGGGCACTCCCTTTTTAAACCTTCCAGTGGACTCCGGCCTCATTCAAACCATCGGTTGTGAAGAGTCCGCATCGGATTTTGAGGGGGTCTGCAAGAGATTTATTGAGAGGGCCTCAGCCCATTCCGTAGAGGATTATATAGATGAATTGACCCTTCTCTATGAATTTAGGGAATGGATTGACCATATCGAAGAACTCTGGCAAGACTATTTTAATAAGTAATCCCAATGATAGGCAAACACATCGGTTTGCCCCTACTGGGTTTTATTTAAATTTATTTGGGTTTTCTTCGTCCTCATCTCATTTTAAGGGGTTATTTGCGATATATTCTCGGAGGGTGTTTAATTCGGTCTCGTTCCGAATGATAGGTTCATAATAGTTTCGTTGCCATACAAAAATTTTTGGCCATTTTCGTAAAATATTAATTTGTTTTGTAACAGATGATTTATATCCGGCCACAAATGATGAGATTGATTTTGGTTCCATTCGGAAATCTCGTAGGGGCGAACGGCCGTTCGCCCCTACAATGGGTGTTCCGTGATCAATTATTACAATCCCGTGAATGTGATTTGGCATTATTATAAATTCATCCAATCTAATTTCTTTGCGAATTATCGGGGATTTAATCCATTCGTTTCTTGCAATTTCTCCTAATTCATTCAGAATGACCTTACCATTCTTAACTTCACCAAATAAACATTCCCGATTCTTAGTACAGATCGTTATAAAATACGCTCCTTCATGGGAATAATCATATTCTTTTAATCTTAATGAATGGCGATGATATTTTTCTTTATTTAAGATTACCATCCCCTATCCCAACCTCATTCGGCAAACCTCTCTAAAATATGGAGGTTCCCCTACAGTAGGTTCTACTAAAAGAGGGTCTCTATGGAGCTAAATGAGGGGGAGTGGAGACTCCCCCTTTTGGTTTAGGCAGATTAGAGTTAGGCGAGGGCTTCGGCCACCAGTTCGGTGATATCCATCACCTTGAGACGCCCTTTTTTCTCCTTCCGAATCCTTGCGGCGGCTACTTGAAGATTGGCCTTACAGGCTGGACAGGCCGAGACGATGACTTCCGCTCCTACTTCAAGAGCCTCAAGCCCCCTCTGATAGGCAATCTCGGCAGAAAGATCGGTATTGAAGGCCTTCAGTCCTCCTCCCCCTCCACAACATTTAGCCAGTAGACGGTTATTCTTAAATTCCACCAGAGTCACGCCCGGAATCTTTTGAAGGAGTTCCCTTGGAGGCTCAAAGATGTTGAGATGTCGACCCAAGTCACAAGGGTCATGGTAGGCCACCTTCATGGAATTTCCGTCTTTAAATTTAATTTTCCCATTCTGAATCAATTGATTCATATACTCTATGGCATGAACGACAGGGAGATTGTAGGAGAGATATTTAGGATAGAGCTCTTTAAAGGTTTTATAACACCCTGCACAGGTGGTGACAATCTGTTTCGGTTTGATTTTTGAAAACAGTTCGATATTCTTTTTTCCAGCCTCCTTAAATTCTTCCGTTCCTACTAAATAGGAGATATATCCACAGCAGTTCTCCTCTTTTCCTAAAGCGGTATAGGAGACTCCTGCCTTATCCAGGATGGCCATGATATTCGGGACAATGTTGATGTCTTGATAGGAGGCGACACACCCCACAAAGAGCAGAGTGTCGACCGGTCCAGATTGGGGTCTAAAGGAGGAAGGAAAGACATCGGTCCGTTTCTCCTTGGGTTCTCCGAAAGGATTTCCTGTGGCCTTCAGATTTTCCATCAGGGTCTTATGGATATCAGGGAGAAATCCTGCCTCGACCAATTTCCGTCTTCCAGCCTCAACGATTTCAGAAACCATCACCCCGGCTGGGCAAGTGGCTTTACAATTCAGACAGGTCGTACAGAGGTAGAACTTTTCAGCCATCTCGCGAGAAGGTTTCAGTTTTCCCTTCATCAGATAGTAGGCCTGGATCACTCTTCCCCGAGCATTTTCAGATTCCAATCCAGTGCGGGCATAAACCGTACAACCAGCCCGACAGAATCCACA
>CAZMWF010000072.1:0-14251 GCA_964570075.1 uncultured Syntrophaceae bacterium
TCTCCGGAGAAAACCTGAGAACCACCCTCTTTGGAGCTCCTCCCTTATAAAGCCCAAAGGTCGAATGAAAATAGTCCTGAAAATCAAAGTGAGAAGGAAGATTAAATCTCTCATCCAACAACCTTGGTTCTGAGATTCGACTGAGTGAGAAATCCCTCATCTCCTTTCTTAAATGACAATAACCTATAAGATGCCAACTACCCATATAATTTAGAAGATGATAAGGATCGACCCTCCTCTCAATCCTCTCCTCAGTGGCAGGCGAATAATAGATAAAACTTAGAGACTGCCTCTTGAGACACCCTTCCAATACCACCTTAAAAACCTCCTCAGAAGCAGGCGAATACTCAATCATCTCAAAAGAAAAAGGCTCCCTCTGGTCATCCAAAACCATATGCCTGCGTAAAACATTTGTGATTTTCTTAAGGATAGAAGAGAGTTCTTCTCCGAGATAACCCCCACTGAGATCCTTAAGCATCTTCCTGGCTATAAGAAGCGAAGATAACTCTTTCGATGAAAGATAAACCATGGGAAGAGAAAAAGTGGTATCGTCATAATAGTAACCCTTTCTGCTTCTATCGTATTGAAGGGGACAGTTAAGCCGATCTCTCATAAAATCGATATCCCGCTGGGCGGTTTTGGTGGAGATTTCAAACCGGACGGCTAAAGAAGTTGCATTGGGGTAGGCCATTTTCCTTGCCTGTCCATCAAACCATACGAATCGCTCATAGATATTTCTCAATCCCATGGCTCAAAAATACTCAAAAACCATAACGAAGTCAACCGATAAAAGTTTAATCATCAATCCCAAAATTTAATCCCCAAGGAGAAGGCAACTTCATTTGACAAAAAGGAGAGTTTTAAATATTTTTATTGGTAAAAGGAGGAAAAAAATGAAGCTCTATCTGGTTCAGCATGGGGAGGCAAGGTCAGAGAAGGAAGATCCCGAGCGTTCCCTTACCGATTTAGGAAGAGATGAGGTTCGTCTTGTCTCGAGAGTAGCAAAAAAACTGAATCTCAATCCTTCTGCCATCTATCATAGCACAAAATTGAGAGCAAAACAGACGGCTGAAATCCTTGGAGAGGCTTTGAATATTCCTGCACAATCTTCAGAAGGACTGAATCCAAATGACCCCATTCTCCCATGGGCTGAAAGGATTTCAAAGGAGAATAAAGATTTGATGATTGTTGGCCATCTTCCTTTTCTGGATAAACTAGCCTCTTTTCTTCTCAGCGGGGATGAGAACGCCAGATTGGTTCTCTTCCGTTATGGAGCCATTGTTTGTCTCACACAAAAAGAGGACAAAAAATGGGCTGTCTCATGGATCCTTACTCCAGAGATGACTCTTTAAGGGTTGGAAGAATCAAGTATTTAATGGCTCGAGGATAATGGTGAGTTTGCCATCTGGAAGCCTAAAGGGAGAGGCCTTCATCTTCATCCCGACCTTAATTTTCTTAATCTCCATCTTGGGTATCCAACCCATAATCCTCAATCCCTTCTCCACCTCGATGAGTCCGATCGGACAGGGCTCAAATTGAACACTCGAGAAAGGCATCAGGGGTTGACGAACCGCAAAATGCTCGGGAGGAACATGAATCCTTGTAAAGGTCACAAGCCTCCCCTCCCCACTAAGTTCCTTCCACTCCATCTCGCTCCCCATACAAGAGGAACAATCGGCCTGAGGAGGGTAGTATGACCTCCCACATCTTCGACAGACCGTGGACATGATTCTCCCCTCCGCCAGATCTTTAGCGAATCGGGTTATCTTTGCCTGACTAATAAAAAGAGAAAAGTCCCTGAACTCCATTCTATTCCCTCCTGAAGATATGAACGAGTGCAATCTGGCCTGAACCTCCAACATTATGGGTAAGCCCTATCTCTGGATCCTTCACCTGCCTCGGACCCGCCTCTCCTCGCAACTGCTTTGTAATCTCGATGGCCATAGAGACCCCGGTCGCTCCCAAGGGATGCCCCTTCGATTTCAACCCCCCATCCACATTGACAGGAATTCGACCTCCTATATAGGTCTCCCTGGCCTCGATCAGTCTTCCCCCTTCTCCTTTCTCACAAAAACCAAGATCCTCATAGGCCACAATCTCTGCAATCGTGAAACAATCATGAACCGTCGCCACATCAATATCCGACGGCCCTATTCCTGCCATCTTATATGCCGTTCGAGCTGCTTCACGAGCAGCCCTGAGAGAAGTTAAACTTTCCCTATCACCCAATCTTAATGTGTCCGTTGCCAATCCCAGACCGACCATCCAGACCGGGTTCTTCGAAATTGCCTTTGCCCTCTCCTCCGAGGCGAGAAGAACCGCTGCCGCCCCATCCGTGATCAGACTACAATCATAAAGCTTCAAAGGATAAGCCACAGGAAAAGAGGTCAAGGCCTTCTCCAGAGTCACCTCCTTCTGCATATGAGCATAAGGATTAAGACACCCGTAATAATGATTCTTAACAGCCACCATCGCCAACTGTTCTTCAGTAGTTCCGTATTCAGCCATATGGGCATTTGCAATCATCGCATAATATCCTGGGAAGGTGGTCCCAAAGGGATACTCCCATATCGCATCCCCTGCCCTTCCCATAATTTCTGTGGCTACACTCGTCGTCACTTCGGTCATCTTCTCCACACCCACCACCAGAACCATATCCGCTAAACCCGAAGCAATCTGCATCCACCCCGTCCTCAAAGCCACGCTTCCAGTCGCACAGGCTGCCTCCACTCTAAAATTCGGCTTTGGATGAAAACCGATATAATCATGAACCTGAGCAGAGGGCTGAATGTTGAATGAAAACTCATCACAGGCTACACCCGTAACCATACTCTCCACTTCATTCAAACTCACCCCCGCATCTTCGAGGCAGACCTTCACCGCTTCGAACACAAGCTCCCTAAGCGAGGCATCCGAACGAACCCCAAACTTTCCATGTCCAATCCCAACAATAGCCACTTTTCTCATCTCTCTCCCTCTCTTAATTTAACTCCCTCTTTCGTCTCTCCACCTTCATCCATCATTACTTACCATATAATTCCTTTACCTTCACTCGATCAATCGATCCATCCTCCTTTTTAGGAAGGGACTCCACAAACTCCACATAACCCGGTTTCTTGTATCGAGCGATTCGGCTGGCCACAAAATCAATTAACTCCTGAGCAGTCAATTGAGTTCCTCCCTTTAACACCACCACAGCCTTAATCCCTTCCCCGAATTTAGGATCTGGAACCCCGATGACAGAAACCTCCTTCACACTGGGATGCTCCAAGATCACCTTCTCAACCTCGACAGGATAGACATTCTCGCCTCCAGTCTTGATCAACTCCTTCTCCGCCTTCCTTCCGGCAAACCAGAGATAACCCCCCTCATCCAGACGCCCCAAATCTCCAGTATGATGCCATCCCTCCCGGAAAGTATAGGCCGTTAACTCCTCCTCCCTCCAATAACCATGAAAGACCAGAGGTCCCCGAACCAGGATCTCGCCCACCTTCCCGGTCTCAACCTCACGATCGAACTCATCCACAATCTTTAACTCCACCAGAGGACCTGGTTTGCCCGCACATCCAGGCCTCTCCCGATTCGCACAGACACTCGTTAGCCCCATCGTCTCCGTCTGACCATAAGCCAGCCAAAATTGCCCGTACCCGAGACCTTCAAACCTTTTCACCGTCTCCTGAAGATCCACCCCAAAGATATGTTTAAGAGAGGAGAGGGTGAACTCCCCCTTAGCCTGCTCATCAAGAAGTTGAAGAAGAATGGGTGGAAAATCTCCAATCATCGTCACCTTCTCCTGGTCAATCAACTTCCCAGCCAGCCTGGGGTCGAACTTCGAAATCATCACATTTCTCCCCCCCACATGCATCATAATCAAGGCCCCGATCATCCCGGCAATATGAAAGAGAGGAAGAATGTTGAGATAGGCATCATCAGGTGTAAGACTCATCAGAGCAATATTCTGGACGGAACAAGAAATAAGATTATGATGGCTGATCACCGCTCCTCTCGGTTTTCCCTGAACGGCTGCAGTATGCATGATGACCAGAGGATCATCCCCATCTAATGAAATCGGAGAGGCGGGTTCCCCTTTCAAAAGGACCTCAAAGGAATGATAGATCCCTCCCCCTGAGCCAAAGGTAATAAACTCCCTAAGCGAAGGGCAGAGGGAGCGAAGCTCCGAGACCATCTTTTCATAATCCGGATCGACCACGATCGCAACAGGCTCTGTGTTGGTTAAATTGTGTCCCACCTCTTCAGCTGAAAGCCTAAAATTGATTGGAACCATAATCGCTCCAATCGAAGAAAGACCTCCAAGAAGCGGGAAAAAATAAGAATCGTTCTTGGCCAAAACGGCTATTCGATCGCCCTTCTTCACCCCTTTACTTTTCAACCATCCTGCCACCCGATGACTCTGATCCAGAAGCTCCCCATAGGTGACCTTTCCTCTTTCGGATTGAACAGCAATCCGATCCTTAAAAATCGAGGCATTTCTCTTATACATGTCATAAACGGTAAAGCTTCGAAGTCCCATCTCCATTTCCTCCTTACTGAATTAATTTTCTTTTCTCCTCCTCTCTCAATTCACGCCTTAAGTATTTCCCAACTTTCGACTTGGGTAACATATCTCTAAATTCGATATACTGAGGAACCTTATAAGGAGCCAACCGATCTTTACACCACTTCATCAGCTCAAACCCGCTCACTCCTTTGATATCCTCCTTGAGGACCACAAAAGCCTTAATCCGTTCTCCCACCTTCTCGTCAGGGATTCCGACCACACTGGCTGCAATGACAGCAGGATGCTCCTGTAAGACCCTCTCCACCTCTGCTGCAGCTACCCGATATCCCTTATGTTTGATCAGATCCACAGAACGATCCCTGAAATAAAGCCAGAGGTTCTGATCAATTTCTACAATGTCCTTTGTCCTATACCATATTTCACCATCGATTTCCAAAAAACAATCCCTGGTCTCTTCGGGTTTATTCCAGTAGGACTGCACAGCAAATGGGGAGGTGGCAAGCAATTCTCCAGGTTCTCCGGGTGGCACAGGTTCTAAGGTTTCGGGGTCGACTAACCGAAACTTACTTCCAGGGGATATCCTCCCAGCCGCTCCCTCAGGAGGAATGCCATCCCCCGCATAACTGAGAGAGATAGCTCCACAAAGCTCCGTAGCCCCATATCCCTGGTAGAGGGGAATTCCAAACTTCTTCAACCACCGATTGGCCACCTCTGTGGGAAGAACATCCCCGCCCGTACCACAATACTTTAGGGAACTCAGATCATAATAATCGACCCGGTCGTGCTCTAAGATCATCCGATACATTGCCGGAACAGCAAACATCCGGGTCACTCGATATCGTTCGATATGATCGAACATCGCATCCAAAACCACCCGGGGCATGACGATGAGAGGTTCTCCGGTAATTAAAAGAGGGGCCATTGCGTCCATCTGTCCGATCACATGATAGAGAGGGGCAGAGAGCAAAGTGAGGCCTTGACCAAAAGGAATCACGGCTTGGGCCGCCTTGGCCCATTCATTGACTCGATAGAGGAAGAGCCCATCAGAAATGGGGACCCCTTTGGGAAATCCCGTGGTCCCCCCGGTATAAAGCATTACAGCCGTATTTTCGGTTTTCCCCTGGAAGGGAGGAAGAAACAGAGGGTCTCCTTCTTCTAAAAGCTCTTTAAAAGAAATAAACTCTTTTCCAGATGGAATCCTTCCGGATGGCACTCTCCCAAATCCTCTGCCAATCCATCTTTTCCACCAAGGAAGGAGGTCCACCATATTGGTCACAATAATCTTTCTGATGGGCGCCCCTGAAAGAATATCTATGACATAACTTAAATTCGTATCCATGCAGAAGATCACTTCTGCCCCAACGTCATTGGCCATATACCGGATATCATAAGCCGTATAGACAGGGGCAACCATGACAGGAGTCGCTTCGAGCCTTTGAAGAGCAAGCCATGCGATCAGGGTCTGAGGGAGATTATAAAGATAAAGGATGACCTTTTCTTCCTTCTTCACACCCATCTCATATAAAGAGGCAGCCACTCTTAATACCATCTCATGGAGTTCAGAGAAACTGAATGTTTTACCCAGATAGATGAGGGCGGTTCGATTGGGTGCCTTCTTTACGACTTCTTTAAAGGCTTCGTAGGTCGTCCCTGCGATCAACTCGGTCATCTTTAGGACCCTTTAAACTCCCATGAAGGTGGACCTCACCTCGGGATTCTCTCTGAGTTCCTGACCCGTTCCCTGTAAGGTGAGCATTCCATTTTCGATGATGTATCCCCGATCCACAATGGGTAGGAGGGGTCTTGCAAACTGTTCGGCCACTAAAATCGTGATCCCTTCCTTTCGAATCTGCTTGATGGCCTCAATTAAACTATTCTGCATGGCAGGGCTAAGGCCTAAGAGTGGCTCATCTAAAAGCAAGAGCTTTGGTCGGGTCATCAGGGCCATCCCGATGGAGAGCATCTGCTGTTCCCCTCCGCTACAGAAACCCGCCTTTCTTTTCCTCAACGCCTTGAGAGGAGGAAAAATGCCATAAACAAATTCAAAGCTTTTTTTGACCTCGGCATCCCTTCGTAGATAAGTACTGATTCTCAAATTCTCTTCTACCTCACTATCCGGGAAGATAGGATGTCTCTCCCGACTCAAGGCAATTCCCATACGGATTCTCTGACTCGGTTTCTTAAAAAGAATCTCTTCCCCTTCGAACCAAACTTCTCCCATCAGGGTAATTCTTTCTCCTCCTCTTCGTTCCTCTTTGACTTTCATATCAATGATTAAACCAGAGATGGTATTCATCAAAGTGGTCTTGCCGGCACTATTGGAACCCAGGGTGCTGACAATTTCGTTTCTATACACCTCCAGGCTTAAATTATTCAATGCCAAGGCGTTCTCAAAAAATACCATCAGGTTTTTAACTTCGAGCATCCTCTCCATGGCTATCGTCTAAGGTTCATCGTCCCTCAAATCTATCCCTCGCTCTCAGTTCCCAGATAAGCCCTTTGGACCTCTTCCTGAGCCATCGCCTCCTTAGGAGGACCGTCGGCAATCTTTTTCCCAAAGTTCAACACGATGACCCGATGAGCCACTCGAAAGAGCTCTTTGAGTCGATGCTCCACCATGATAATGGTTAGCCCTTCACGGTTAAATTTTTCAATCAAGGGGAGTGTGGCTGCGACTTCGGACATGGTCATTCCTGAAAAGAGTTCATCAAGAATCAATAAATCTGGCCGCAGAGCCATGCAGCGGGCCAGATCCAATCTTTTTAGATACCCATGGGGAAGACTCCCAGCGGGTTTATAAGGGACGAAAGAATCCCGTTCGAATCCAAAATCATCCAACAGGTCTATGGCCATGTCATCCCTTTCGCCATATTTTCCCCCTCCGAGTTTCCTTACCCTTGGAGAATAGAGAGGAACAATCAGGTTTTTAAAGGCAGGAATTTTATGAAAGGCCCTGACCATTTGAAAACTGCGGGCCACACCCAAGCAAGCAATATGATAAGGAGGTTTATGAGTGATGTCCCGATTGAGATAATAGATTCTTCCCGAGGTCGGTTTTACAAATCCTGTAATCAAATTGATCAGGGTGGTTTTCCCTGACCCATTGGGGCCGATCAATCCAAGAAACTCCCCTCGACGGAGTTCAAAGCTGACCTGATCGACGGCTACAACCCCACCAAATCGTTTGGTTAAATTTTCAACTCTGAGAATTACCTCTTCTGGCATCTTAAACGCTCACCAGTCTCTCAAATTGATGGTACTTTCTTTCAAAGTAATGAAAGAGTCCTTCCGGGAGGATGGCCAATGCGGTAATTAAGATTAAACTGTAGAGGGCCATCCTCAATCCCCCGAGTGCCCGGAGGGCTTCGGAAAGGGGAACAAGAATAAATGTGCCCAGCACAGAGCCTGCAAAGTTTCCAGAGCCCCCTAACACCACGCCTGCAAGAGGAAGGATCGTGTTGTCGAGGGCAAAGGCTGAGCGGCCTACAAACTGGTAATAGTGGGTCATGAGGGCTCCAGCAAAACATCCTACTGCCGCTGCCAAAAAGATGGTTTGAGCCTTATACCAGTAGATATTGATCCCTCCTGCCATCACCACTCGATCATCCTCTCGAATCCCTCTTAAAACGAATCCGAAGTCTTCGTGAAGGAGTCTACGAAATCCAAAAAGGCATAGGATAACGGCTCCAATGGCGATGTAGTCTGCTAACCAATGATTTGGAAAAGGACTCAAGGAAAGAAGTCCATGGGTCCCCCCCAAGATTTCCAGGGTCTCGATGAGATGATCGAACAATAAGGGAAGGATCAACGTGACCATTGAAAAATAGACACCTCGTAATCTCAATACAGGGATGAGGAGCAAGGTACAGATCAGAGCCCCTCCCAGGGTCGCTACAGGAATCGTCAAAAAGAGAGGCCATTTCAAATAGTAATTAAATCCTCCAGCCACATAGGAGCCCACTCCAAAGAAGAGGGCCTGTCCTAAAGAGATCAGTCCCACAGAAGCCAGAAGATCCCAGCTCAAAGCCAAAAGGGCAAAGGTGCAGGAATAAAAGATGACCTTCCCCCAATACCCTCCTCCCACCCAGAGAGGGATAAAGAGAAGAAAGGAGATGGGGAGGATTCGGGGAAGCAAGAGATAGAGCAGTTCTCGATGGGAGGAGAGCATATAAATGGTATCGCTTCTCGCTTTGATTCCCCGATCAATTCTTTCCTTTCGATATTTGATCGCCTCTGCCATCTTAAACCCTCTCTTCCAACTCTTTATATTTCCCGAAGATTCCAGAGGGTTTGACTGCCAAAATGATGACAATGGCCGCAAGAGTCACTACGGTTTGCCATTGAGCCCTAAAAAAGGTGGCTACAACAATCTGACCAAAACCAAGGATGATGCTTGCGACTAAGATTCCAGGCACGCTTTCCAATCCCCCTACGATTCCAACGGCCAAGGCAGAGATCAGAATATCATACCCGATCTGGGTATCGATAGATCCAAGGGGAAGAATAACCAATCCAGCCACCACAGACAGAGCAGAACCAAAAGAGAGACTCAGGGCAGCCGTCCAATCTGAATCGATCCCTAAGGAGATGGCGGTTCGTTCGTTCTGGGAAATGGCTCTAAAGGAAAGACCAATCTTGGTTTTATGGGTAAAAAAATAAAGAAAAATAATTAAACCGATCCCAATTCCGACCAGAAAGATTCGCTGATAGTCCACCCAACTCTTTCCAATCTGAACACTCCCCTTAATAAATTCTGGAAGGACATAGGTGAAACCCGAAAACCCTAAGTATCGCAGGACCTCGATAATCACGATGGCTGTTGCCAGGGTGGCAATGACCTCGTTGACCGCCAACCCTCTTAGTCGAAGCATAAGCCCCCAGTATAAAAAAAAGCCGAAAAGACCTACAATCCCGATGGAGATTAAGGCCGAAAGAAAATAAGGAATTCCAATTTGGTTCATAAAGACCCAGGTCAGGATTCCTCCAAGAAGGTAGAAGGCTCCGTGGGCAAAATTGGCGACCCCGCTGATACCGAAGGTAAGGCTAAATCCAAGAGCGATCAGAGCTAAGGTGACACTATTGGTTATCCCGTAAATGAATAGCTCCATGAGAGATCCTTAGGGAATTTTTATCCGATCCATTGAATGAGAAAAGGAGTTTTGGATTTAAAGAGATCAAGGGTTCAGAGGTAGAAGGGATGATCTCTTCGACCCCTGAACCCTTAGACTGTTTATTTCATCCAGGGAGCTAATTCAACTTTTGCTTCTGCCACCAAATCTGGATAAACAGGTATCATTTTACCTGCCCTCCATTGATAGGAGACAATAATGGAGCTCTGTTTGGGATCTCCATTGAAAATCTGTTGATGAGTGGATTTGTCAAACTTGATTCTTCCTGAAACCCCCATCAAATCGGTCGTTTCAATGAAGCTCACAAACTTATCGGGATTCTTTGAGGGGACAAAACCAGAGCGTTCAATCGCATCTTTCAGAATATACACAGCATCATAGGCAGAAGAGACGACTCTTGGATCATCCATTAAAGGATATTTCTTTTCCTTCCAGCGATTGTGAAATTCAATCGATTTGGGAAGGGCTTTTACGGGCGCAGCCGTTCCACCTGGAAATGGCATCACCAAGACATAGTCTAAATCCTCTCCATAAGTCGCCCAGGCTTTGGGGGAGGTCACCACGGCAAAATCGAGAAAGAGCATGGTAGGGATCTTCATCGACTTCCATTGTTTGAAACAGACAGGAAGGGTCGGCATATCCCCAACCACATAGAGCATCTGAGCTCCCGATCCTTTCGCTTTGCTGAGGACGGGAGAGAAATCATTGGTCCCAACCGCTACGGGTTCATATCCAACGGTCTTCCATCCAAACCCTTCCAGAGCCTTCTTTGCCGAATCGGCAGCCGCTCTCGCCCACAGGGTGTCCTGGGCAATGATAAACAGTTTATCATGTTTAAATTGGATTCTCATAGAATCCATGGTCTTTGCTGCCGTTGTCCCCACATGGATTGAGTTGGTGGTCGCTCGGAACCAGTATTTATATTTCTCTGGATTCCCTTTAAAGATCTCGATGAGTTTGGGTGTTTGAGCGATGGTTTGAAGCGTAATAATTTTGTACTTCGCGATGAGATCCATGGTAGCCACCATGGCTTCGGACCGAAAGGGCGCCACCACAATCGCATCTGGTTTTTCTTCAGTGATCAACTTATCCACGGCCATAAGAGCAGATTGAACGGGAGTGCCAGGTTCTCCACATCGGGTATCGGCCGTGACCAGTTTGAGAGGACGTTTGACCCCCTCCTCCTTTACGAAGATTCCTCCTTGCGCATTAATCTCTTCGATCGCCATCTCTACGGCAAGCTTGCCTGATTTACAAAGAGGCTGGAAGAATGAGGTTGGAAGGCCTAAGACAATGGGTTTCTCTGCCCCAAAAACAACGGTGGATGTAAAAGGAATACAAAGCACCAATAAAAAGATAAAAAGCATTCTTCTTTTCATAGGGTCACCTCCAGGAAGATTTTAAATAAAGGAATGCTCCCCACCCCAAAATGATCCCCACCTCCTTCCTTGCTGGATGGGTGAAACTTTTTTATCAATTTAAAGAAAGGTTGTCAATAGAGGATTCCGGCGTAGCCCACGAAACTATCATCGGGCATGATATCGTAACTGGTATAATAATCGAGAAGGAATCCTTTTTCGGCTCCAAGGGTTTTGCAGGTGGAAATGGCAGCGGCTGCAGCCCCGGCACTACAAGCACTGTCATTCTCGTCTGCATGGGCAAGGAGTCCCTCGATGTCCATTCTTAAAGCGGCATCGACGAACCCTTTATCATTCTCTTCCTTGACCCATCTTACCGCAGCGGGCCCCACTCCTTTCTTAAGGAATCCATAATTTGGACCATAATGGGTCAAATCGGTGGACCCAATGGCTAAAAGCGAGAGACCTTTCTCCTTTGAAAGTCTGGCCACCTCCTCTCCGAGGGCTATTGCCTTCAGAGAGGATGGGGCTCGGATGGCAATCAGTTTTGCCTCCGGAAAGAAATATTTTAGCATCGGGAGCTGGATTTCCATGGTATTGTCCCCGCTATTCGGGTGTTCGACCTTCATCTCTATCCGTTTCATCAATTCTTTAACCATCTCTGCAGCCATCTCCATATCCCCTAAAGGCGTCTCCCAGGTCTCATCCGTCACAATATGAGGAAGGTCTCTTCCACCCAGATGACCTCCAAAAAGGGCTATCAGTTGGGGTCGGGAGTTCCGTTTCAGGGATTGATACACCCTTGCAGCCAGTTTTCCGGAAAAATACCAACCTGCATGGGGAACAATACCTCCCCATCTTATTCCGGAAGGGAGTGGAGGGGGAGACCATCCTTCCAGAAAGGATTCTATCTCTCTCTGGCAGGCCTTCTTATCCACAGGATACCAACCTCTCGGAAGATTTCTTTCTCTTCGTCCCATTGGTTTCACCTCCATTTCTCATCGGGTTTTTGGATTCAAGGCGAGGAGTCTTCTTCTTAATCGATTCTTTGAATCCTTAACGCTAACTGTTTTAAATTCTTTCCAATCTGGGCATCCCCATTAGGGCGAGGGTATTTCCCATTACCATCTTAAATGCCTTGACCAGTGAAAGTCGGAAACTTCTGAGTTTGGGGTCTTGAAGGTGAATGAAGAGGATCTGTTCCTTCGAATCAGGATCGGGATGTTCATAGAAGTTTGTAAAGGCAGTGGCCAGATTGAAGGCATATTCCGTCAACTGGGAAACCCTCAGGGTTTTCCCAACCCTTTCAACGATCGACGGGAATTGGGATAAGGTGTCTAACAAATCCCTCTCGGTCTCTGTGACCTGGTGAGGTAAAGATTCATCGCTCCAATCAAACTCGATTCCTCTCTCCTCGGCTTTTCTTAAAATACTCGAGGCACGAGCATGGGCGTATTCTAAGTAGACCCCTGTATCTCCGGTCGTCTTCAGGGCCTCGTCAAAATCAAAGACAATCTGACTTTCAAGGCTATATTTGAGAAGATAGTATCGAATGGCGGAGGCGGCTAAGGCCTGAGCCACCTCCTCTTCGATGATCTGTTCCGATTTTTCTATGACCTTTCTTTTGACCATCTGGATAAAATCTTTCGCCTTCACCCCTGTTCCCGATCGGCCTGACATGGCAATCGATCTCTTCTCCTCCGTCTCATTCGCTCCCAAGAGTCGGGCTGCCTGAGGAGAAAGATTCACGATCTCATAGGCAAGGTGAATGGAAGCCTCTGCTTGCTTCCCAAAACCCATCTGCCTGAGGCACTCACTGACCACTTGTTGGGGATAGCTCTGTCTCACATCAATCACATTGATCACTCGATCTGCCTTTCCAAAACTCTTTCCTATTTTAGAAGCGGGCTCTCCATCAGCCGAGGTGGTCCAGAGAAGCTCACCATTAGCCTGAGTCCCCCAAACTCTGTAGAGAAAATCTTTTCCCAGGAGACCAAACTTCCAGAGTTGATAGGCAATATCCTTCCCGGTATAGGTAATACTTCCGTTGGATCGAACCAGAACCTTATCTAAACTCTTTATCCCTTCGTCTGTCTCGACATGACCTCCAAGAGGAACAACCCAGCACCCCTGATTCGGTCCTTTCTCTTCAAAACGAATGGCCCCCTTCTGTTTCAGGAGTTCAAATGTGGCACCCCAGAATCCCTGACGAATGATATCCGATTCCCAATTCAGGAGATTGAAGAAGATGGAGAGTTCTGAAACGGTCTCCAGATGGCTCTGAACAATCTTTGTGGCCAGCTCCTTGGCAAAGAGGGAAAGAGGGGGCTGTCCTTTTTCTATCTGATGGAGAACCTTTTCTCTCTTTCCGGCAAGAGAATCCTCTCTGCCGACCTCCTCCTGAAAGCGGGCATAGAGATCCCAGCAATAATAGTCAAGAGGTTCATGGGGAGGAATCTTCTTCCATATGAGGTCGAGGTCAAAGGTATGTTCCTCAAACACAGGTGGATCGAGATAGAGGAGAGCCGTGACGACATCGACTACCTGAATCCCTGTATCATCGATATAATTGCAGACCTCCACGGAATAACCCAGCCATCTGAGAATCCTTGCAACCGTATCTCCCAGAACCGAGTTTCGGAGGTGTCCAATATGCATCGCCTTATTGGGATTGACACTGGTATGTTCCACAAAGACCTTCTCTTTTTTTGAGGAGGAAGGTTTCCCAAAGGATTCTCCCTGTCTCAAAATTTCAGGAATCAAGAGTTTAGCCAGGCTGAGCCAATCCACCTTAAAATTGAGATAGCCTGGAGGGGTGCAACTCACTTCCCGTATAAAAGGAGGAGGATTTGCATTTAAGGATCGGGCAATCTCCTGGGCGATCTCCATTGGAGGCCTTCTTCTCTCCTTTGCCAGAGAAAGGGCGATGGCACTCGAGAAGTCTCCTATCTCCCTTCGGGGAGGAATATTGAATGGGATCTCCTCGACCCCAAGATACTTCCTTAATGCATTAAAAACCCCTTCTCGAATCATATCCAATCCTTCATTTTTTCAAATTATTATTGGGAAGATTGATAAAAGTCAACCCTAAAATAAATTCATCGGTAATCCCTCACTCAGATGGGGAATAAGCCCGAGAGGGGTATTGGAGAAACCCAAAGTGCGGCTACCTTAAATGGTCCATAGAAAATCCTTACTTTGGTTGGTTTTAATCAGAAACCCATTTCAACGATAGATCGATTCGT
>CAZMWF010000073.1:0-3572 GCA_964570075.1 uncultured Syntrophaceae bacterium
TTATCTGTAGGGTCCGCTTACCAAGCGGACCGTTTAGGATCGATTTAATCCTTCTCAAGCCCCCTTCAATCCCACCTTCTTTTAGGGGAGAATAAAGGGGCTTACTCCTCGCGAATCTGAATCTGAGGATAAGTCCAAAACACTCTAACCATTGGGTAGATGGCTGCACCGATACTGGCAAGAATAGCTGTAATCCCTGTTAAAAGATAGGGTTGCCATGTCGGAAAAAAGAAAATGGTCCAATTAAAACTTCTGAGATTAATCACCTTGATCAGGAGCATGGCCAACACGGTTCCAACTGCCATGCTCAAGAGAAGGCTGAGGAGTCCCATTTCCAAGCTTTCAATCAAAGTCATCCTTGCCACCTGTCTCGTCGAAAATCCTAAGGCACGGTAGATTCCAAATTCACGGCTTCGTTCTATGAAAAGGGTAAGAAGGGCTCCCGCTATGCCAAAAAAGGCAACAATGATGGCAATGGCCCGCATCGAGCGAGTGATAGCAAAAGTGTGGTCAAACACATCCAGGATGTTTTGGTGGAGCTCAGAACCTGTTAAAACCGGAAGACCCCTTGCTTCGGCTCTCCTTCTCACCTCTCTAAGAAGTTCTATCCGACGGGGATGATCGGGATCGATAAAGATACCAATATTGTTAAGCCTTCGATCACCAAAGACCTTAATATAGGTCGATCGATCCATCATCACCAATCCATGCTCTGTGGTATAGTCATAGAAAATGGCTCCTACTCTAAACTTCACCGGACCCTCTTTTCCCTCCAACGTGATCGTATCTCCTGAGTCGATTCCAAAACGACGAGAGAAACTTTCAGAAATGATGACCCCTCCTCGTTTGACCTCTTCCCAATTTTCATTTCCTCCTTTTAGCCAGCCGAATCGAGCATATCTCTCTAAAACCGAAGCATCCACGGCACTCACATTGATCGAAGTGTTCCGGTATAATGTCTGGACATTTCGATAAGGATGCACCCCACCCAGGCCTTCAATTTTTTTGACCTCCTCAAAAAAATCCTCTGGCACTTCGGCTTCGTCAATCTTTCCGATGTAGAGGTCACCACGAATCTGAGTCCCCATCCACCAGATAAGGGACTCTCTAAAACTCCCAATCATCACACTGAGGCCTATGGACATGGAGAGAGAGACCATAAAGGCAGCTATGGCTACCCCTGTCCGTCCCAAATTCTGTCGGATATTGCCCGAAGCTATTTTCCCAGGAAGCCCCCCTATCCTTCCAAGAACCTTTTTCAGGAGAGGATGAAGAAGGAGGAGAATGACACCGGTGAGGAGACTGACTCCGAGAATAAAAACAAATACTCCTGCAAAGCCCACGTACACATGGGATCCTGGGAGAATAAAGAGGATCCCACTTATTAGAAGAATGAGGAGACCTCCAATGGCCGCCCTTTTCGCTTTTCGAGCGGTTTCGGGAGAGGCGATTCGGCCACTTAAGGCTTTGATTGGGTCAGTTCGAACCAATTCACCAAGGGGAAGGGCTCCTCCAAGAAGACTGGCTCCACATCCTAAACCCATTCCAATAGCCAGAATCCAATTAGACCAGGAGACGGGTTGGGGGCGAAGAAAGAAATAGAGGTTGCTGATGCTACTGCCAAGAAGGTCGGTAAGGAAACGGGTCAAGAAATAACCCAAGAAGCCTCCTAACGCTCCACCCAAAAGGCCGAGGATGAAAATTTCGCTGAGAAAGGCCAAGGCAATCTCCAACCGATTTGCACCGATACTTCTTAAAATTCCAGTATCTCGGCGACGGCTTACCACGGCAAACATCGCCGTGTTATAGATGAGAAAAACCCCTACAAAAAGGGCAAGTAAAGAGAGGGCTTCAAGATTCAATCTAAAGGCTTGAAGCATTCCAGAAAAGGTCTCTCTCTTCTGCCGAGAAGATTGAATGAGGAATCCCTTTCCCCACCTTGAGCGAAAGTCTGATTCGTCAGAGAGGATCAGATCCACCCGGTCGACATAGCCATAAAGGTGGTAGAGTTTTTGAGCATGACCAATATCCATGAGGATGAGGGGTTCGCCGGAAGGGTTGGGAAAACTCCCTTTGATATAGAGAGGACCCTTTTCGGTTTTTAGAATCGGAGGGGAACCTGATGGAAGGGCTTTCTTGAGATGGCTATCAATTAAAATAGCCCTTTCGTCAGTCAAGAAAGAGAAAAGATTCTCTGGATCGCTCCTCTCTTTGGCCAAAAATTCCACTCTCGAAATCTCTGGCCGGATGATTCTGTCTAAGAAAGGGTCAATCCCTAAGAGGTGAACCGATTCTCCATTTTCGAGGCGAAGTCGTCGATCGATCACTGGGGAAAACCATTCCACGGCTGGGTCCTGACCCAATTGGGATAGGAATTCTTCCTCCATAACTCCCACAGGTCGTTGGATGGAGTGAGTGGTCTTCCCTCTCAAGAACTCAATCGTATTGGTAAAGCTCTTCAAGGCCGCCTGGGCCGAGAGGGTCATTCCCACGACTGCAGCCACTCCACAGGCGACTCCGGCGAGTTGAAGAAGACTCAGACTCAATCGTCTCGGGAGATAACGAAGGAAGGATTTTGTAACGATCTTCAATAGGGACTCTCCTTGCAAGAGGTTTCTTCAACGATGACTCCATCAACCATCCTTAAGATTCGTGTAGCGTAACGGCAGGTCAACGGGGAATGAGTAGCCATCATCAGGGTCGTTCCTGATTCATGAGAGATTCGAGTTAATAATTCGAGAATCTGATTTCCGGTAGTCGTATCGAGGTTACCTGTAGGTTCATCGGCAAGGATGATGGAGGGTTGTTTAACGATGGCGCGAGCGATCGCCACTCGCTGTTGCTCCCCCCCTGATAACTCGTTTGGAAACCTCCGTTCTTTACCTTCCAAACCGACTTCTTTTAGAGCCTTTAGAGCTAATTCTGGATCCGGTTTATCGGCAAGCTCGAGGGAGAGATAAACATTTTCGAAAACCGTGAGCGTAGGAAGAAGATTAAAAAATTGGAAAATAAAACCGATCTTTGTCCTTCTCAATGTGGTTCGTCCTTTGTCTCCAAGAGCCTCCAAGTCTTGTCCCTCTATTTCAATTCGGCCTTTCGTGGGTCGATCAAGCCCTGCAATCAAATTAAAAAGGGTACTCTTACCCGATCCACTCTTTCCTAAAAGAGCCACCCTTTCACCCCTTCTGATTTCAAGACAGGTTCCTCGGAGTGCAGCTACACCTGACCCATCCACCTCGTAACTCTTCCATAAATCCGTGACTCGAATAATGGGTTCACTCATCTTTACCTCTAACTCTCCTCTCCGATTAAAAGTAGAATTATTAAAATAAAATCATAACACATTTTTTGAAATCCCATCAAAGAACAAGGGCTAAGACCATTTAAGAAGAATTCGTTGACCTCTACCAGGGGGATAGGTTAAAAAATCCAGGTAATGCCTCACTGAAGCGGGGAAATCATTTTAAGCCCGACAGGAGTATTTCCGAAACCCATAGAACGCGGATGGATTGAATATAAATGAATCCTACGAATCGATCTATCGTTGAAATGGGTTTCTGATTAAAACCAAC
>CAZMWF010000074.1:0-9798 GCA_964570075.1 uncultured Syntrophaceae bacterium
TAGTCTGCGCCTGCTCTTGAGCCAACCTCTTTGGCGACCGCTTCATCGAGCCGGATAGGCCTGATCTCCCACAGGATTCTTTCCACGGTCGTCCTTTCGATTACGATGATTCTTCCTTCCGCAGAAATTCGGGAAGAGAGGATATCGTAGATTCCCTCTCGAAGGTAGTCTAAATTTTCCTGGCTGTGAATGATGAACGGAAGGATAGCCACTTTGTAAACCCTACCGGCCTCTTTAGGCTGAGCATTCAGGTGAAATGGGAAAGTTAAAAAGAAGAGGAGCGATAAAATCAAAATTAGTTTTAATTTCATAAGGGTTCCTTTCTTCCCCTCACCCAATGGGAAAAAATAAGGTGAGGTTTAATTCAATGGGTGATTTTATGTGTAACAATTTTAAGGGTAATTATCAAGGTTTGTCAATCGAAATGATTCAAAAATGGTTTTAAAAATTTTGCTTGACAAGGGAATTGGTTTTTTGTTAATAATTTTGAAAAATTTTAAGAGGAGGGAGATTATGATTGGAAAGAAGGGATTTACACTGATCGAATTGATTATCATCATTGTCATCATAGGGATTCTGGCGGCTGTGGCGATTCCAAGGTATATTGATCTCACGAGATCTGCCGCTGATGGGACAGCGAAGTCTGTCCTTGGTTCTCTCAGGAGTGCCAATGCTCTCATCTTTGCCCAAAGACTCATTGGAGGAACAACAGGAACCTATACGATGGGTGTCATCGCTGGGACCACAGGAATGGGTGAGCTTAGGGGATTTACCTATACCTATGGAGCCAATACCTTTGTGATGACAGTAGGAGGATATGTCTATACCTTTACCCTTACTCCCTATCCCAACCCTCCCACCACCTACGGTTCTATAACTGCTGGAACAGGGACATTTGCTACATGGTAAAAATGAAAAAAGTTCTTTCCTTTCAGTGAGAGAAAAAATCGATTTCATGCGAAAAAGGGTCAGAAGTGGAGAGGTTTTGGTCATTCTGACCCTTTTTCTTATCTCTCTCCTCTTTTTTTATGACCTATTTGAAGATCGGTTCCTCCTTACTGAGAGGGATTTAAGCGCCTACTTTATTCCGCCACGATTTTTCTGGGTCAATAGTCTCAAGGATGGGGATTTCCCTTTATGGAATCCATATCAGTTCTGTGGTCATCCCTTCTTTGCCAACCCCCAGAATACCCTTCTTTATCCCTTTAATGTCTTATTCTTTCTTCTTCCTTTTGATATTGCCTTTAATTGGACGATCCTGCTTCACTTTTTTATGGGAGGGATGTTTTGTTACATTCTCTTGAGAGATCTGAGGGCATCCCATACGGCCTCCCTTCTCTCGGCTCTTATCTTTATGCTCAGTGGCTACCTTCTCTCCATCCATAGCCTCTTAAATATATTACTTTCTGTTATCTGGACCCCTTTGATTCTTCTCTTTTTTAAACGGTCACTGGATCGGCCTCAATTCAAAAATGAAATATTGCTCTCTCTCTTTATGACATTATCATTTTTGGGCGGTGGGATGGAGATTGTTTATGGAAATGTCCTTGCCCTCTTCTTGATGACGATTTTTTATCTCCTCCATCCGGGAGGGGCGTGGAGAAGGGAAATCGTTCTAAGATTGAGAAGCTTATTCATCATCGCTCTTTTCTTTTTCCTCCTTTCCGCCGTTCAACTCATCCCATTTTTAGAACTCTGGATGAATTCGATCAGGGCTGAAGGAATTACCTATCAAGAGGCAACCACCTGGAGCTTTTCTCCTAAAGATTTCATCCTTTTCTTCCTTCCTGATTTCTATGGCTATTTTCTCGATATGAAAAAATATTGGATTTCCCAATGTTGGCTAAAGACGCTCTATATAGGGGGGCTTCCTTTCATCTTAAGCCTCCTCTACTTCTTTGCCCCATCCTCTGATCCCTTTCGCCGAAGACTCTTTCTTTCCTTTCTTTTTCTCTCCCTTTTTTTATCCCTTGGAAGGTATAATCCGCTTTACCCTTTAGTATTTCATTATGTCCCCTTCTTTAATGGGATCCGATACCCTGTAAAATTTCTTTATCTCTTTATCTACGTTCTGTCCATTACAGCAGGGTTAGGCTTTGAAAAATTAACGGAGTTTTCCCGGACCAACAGAGGAAAGGGATTGAAGTCCCTTTTTTTTACACTCTCCCTCCTTTCGGCTTTTTTATTGATCTTCTTCCTATTGAGCCATCAAGGAATAGAGGCATTCCTGAAAGGGAAGGGGATTGATTTCCCCAATTATAATCATCTTTCTACCAATCTTTATCATGCAAAGCGGTTTCTCTTTTACCTCGCTCTTTTTTGTCTTCTCCTCGCCATTGGTCATGAATTAAAATGGAAGGGATGGGTAAGAGGCCTTCTTCTTTTCTTTTTGATTTTGGACCTCTTCGGGAATATGGGCTTCTATGGAAAGGAAAGAATTTCGGACTATTTTCGAAAGACAAAGATTCAAGAGATAGTTTCGAGAGAGGAAGGAAACTTTAGGGTGTTTTCCACAGCCAAGACCATCTCCATGGATACTCCTATTTTGACCAGTCACCCTCGTGAAATCGAAGTCTTAAAGGAGAAGCATCTGCCTTCGTTCAATATGCTTTTCAGGATTCGGGATATCTGGGGGATTGATGTGATTCGCTTGAGACGAGCCGAGGCATTGTATCAGACGTTCATCCATTCTCCTTCTATTTCAGCTACTCGCCTTCTCGATCTTTACGGGACAAGATATGTCATCTCTTTAACCCCTATTGAAGACGAATCCCGTTTTGAGTTAGTTTATGCATCAATGGAAGGCCTCGAAGGGAAGAGAGAGGAGCTCCTTAAGGGGAATACCGTAAAACTTTATAAAAATAAGAATCCCATTGTTAGGGCTTCCCTTTATAAAAACTATAAGGTGATGGATGAGCAATCTATTCTCCGCAGGCTTTCAAGCCCAGAGTTCGATCCCGAATCGGAGGTTCTTCTTGAGGAAATCCCTCGTCTTCTCCCTTCCGAGACGAAGTGGGTCAAGGGAGAGGTGAGGGTCATTAAAGAGAGCAATCAGAGACTTCTCCTTGAAGTCGTTTCGGAAGAGGAGGCAATTCTGTTTTTGAACGATACCTATTATCCCGGATGGAAGGCCTTTGTAGATGGGAAAGAAGAGAGGATTCTCAGAGCCGATTATCTTTTTAGGGCGATCGTCCTTCCTAAAGGGAAGCACGAGGTGGAATTTATATATCGACCACTTAGTCTGAGATTAGGAATATTCTTAAGCCTTACAGGCTTCCTACTCATGATGGGTTGTCTTTTTAGAGAATATGATGGCAAGGATCGGCGCTGAAGACATTAACACCCTCACCCTATCCATTCTTGGAAAAGCTGATTCATATCATCGATGGATTTTTCAAGAGATCAAACCCTATCTCCAAGGAGGTATCCTCGAGGCTGGTTGTGGTATAGGACATCTGACAAACTGGCTTTTAGGGGAGGGGAAAGTTCTGGTGGCGGATATCAATAAGAATTATCTTCAAGTGGTCGAAAGAAAGTTTAAGAACCATTCAAATTGGATGGGGGGATTCGTATGGGATCTTCAGGAAGATCCTCCTGAAGATTTCCTCCTTTCTATCCACACCATTGTTTGTATCAATGTCCTTGAACACATAAAGGATGACCTTTCGATCTTGAAACGATTTTATAAACTTCTTCCTCTCCGTGGGAGATTAGTCTGTCTTGTTCCTGCACTCCGATGGCTTTATAACCCCCTGGATAAAGAACTTGGTCACTTTCGCCGATACAGTAAAAAAGAACTTTATGAAAAACTCATTTTAACCCGTTTTCGAATACTTACTCTTCGTTATTTTAATCTTTTTGGAGTCGTTGGATGGTTTCTCCAAGGGACCGTCCTTAGAAAGAGGCTTCTCTCCTCGATTCAAGTGGAGTGGTTCAATCGATTGGTTCCCCTTTTCATCTCTATTGAGAATAGAATTCCAACCTGGTTTGGACAATCCCTGATTGCGGTGGGGGAAAAATCCTTGGAAGGGGGGTTGAATGAAGCTTTCGGTGATCATTCCGGTCTATAATGAAGCCAAGACCATTCTTGAAGTCATCCAGAGGGTTAAAGCAACGACCTTTGAAAAGCAGATCATCGTTGTAGATGATGGCTCGACAGATGGAACGAGGGAGATCCTCTTAAACCAAAACGAAGGGATTGATATCCTCCTTCATGAAACCAATCAGGGGAAGGGAGCGGCTATTCGGACAGCCATCCCCCATGTGACAGGGGATATCGTGATTATCCAAGATGCTGATCTTGAATATCATCCAAAAGAGTATCCGAGATTGATTGCACCGATTATGGAAGGAGTAGCTGATGTAGTTTATGGATCAAGATTTCAAGGAGGGGCCCATCGCGTCCTTTACTTCTGGCATGCCGTTGGAAATAGATTGATTACCACCCTCTCGAATATGCTCACTGACCTAAACCTTTCGGATATGGAAACAGGATACAAGGTCTTCAGGGCTGACCTTCTTAAAAAGATTAAGATTGAGAGCAACCGTTTTGGATTTGAACCCGAAATTACAGCCAAAATTGCCAAATTAGGTTGTCGAATCTATGAGGTTCCTATCTCCTACTGGGGAAGAGACTATTCAGAA
The DNA here is from genome assembly GCA_964570075.1 of uncultured Syntrophaceae bacterium. Classification (GTDB taxonomy): domain Bacteria; phylum Desulfobacterota; class BSN033; order BSN033; family UBA1163; genus CALIBK01. The sequence goes on from CAZMWF010000074.1 coordinate 4,645, forward strand.
GGAAAGAAGATTAAATGGAAGGATGGTCTGGCAGCCATTTACTGGATTTTAAAATTTAATCTCTTTCGATGAAACCCAATTAGGAAGATAACTCGTAAGCCACCCGATCGACCTCTTCCCGGGTGGTGATTCCTCGAAGAACCTTTAGAAGACCGTCTTCTCGAAATGATCTTAACCCAGCCGTTTCCCTGGCCACTTCCCGAATCTTCTCCATGGAGGCCTTCTCTGAAATCAGCCTTCTGATCCGGTCGTTGACCAACAGAAGTTCAAAGATGCCTATTCTTCCCCGATATCCCGATCCTTTGCAAAAAGGACAGCCTTTTCCTCGAAAGAAGGCTGGAGATTCTTTTAAAGAATCGACTAAATCTCCAACCTCTCTAAGAAGTTCTGGATCAGGGGGAGCAGGGATCTTACATTGGGGACAGATCGTTCGAACCAGCCTCTGTGCCAGAACTCCTATCAGGGAGGAGGAGATCAGGTAGGGTTCAACCCCAATGTCTAACAGGCGGGTGACGGCCTCAGGGGCATTATTGGTATGGAGGGTGCTGAAGACGAGGTGGCCTGTCAGGGAGGCTTGAATTGCGATTTCGGAAGTCTCGAGATCTCGGATCTCACCCACCATAATGACATCTGGATCCTGACGGAGGATCGATCTTAAGCCGGTTGCAAAGGTGATCCCTGCCTTTGGATTCACCTGGGTCTGGCGGATCAGAGAGAGTCGATATTCGACAGGATCTTCGATCGTGATGATATTCTTGTCAAGGGAATTGATCATATTTAAGGAGGCATAGAGTGTTGTTGTCTTTCCACTTCCTGTAGGGCCAGTCACCAGAATCATTCCATTAGATTTTCTGAGAAGTTGCTTGTATTGGTGAAGCATTTCGTCGGAGAATCCTAACTCTTCAAGGGTGAGCAGGGGACTGGTTTGGTCGAGTAAACGGAGAACCACATTTTCACCATAGATGGTGGGAAAGGTGGAGACTCGAATCTCAAAACTTCGGTTTTCCATTCGGACATTGAAATTTCCATCTTGAGGGAGGCGAGTTTCGGCAATATCCATCTCGGCTAAAATTTTGATCCGAGAGGTAAGAGCGGGATGGAGAGCCTTCGGTAGGGTGAGGATTTCGTAAAGGAAACCATCGATCCGAAATCGAACTCTTAATTCTTTTTCATCGGGTTCAAAATGGATATCGCTTGCCTGGTCACGGATGGCCTGAATCATCACCAAATCGAACATCTGAGTGACTGAGGCTCCTTCCATCGGCACATTAGAATCCTTGATTTGAAGGTCATAGGTCTTTCGGTACTCCACCTCTTCTCCAGAGGGTTCAGCCCGACCCTTAAATGAGAATTGGTCGAGAGCCCTTTCTCTGGTCTTCCCACCATAGCGTAGGTCTATGGCCCGTTTAATTTTTTTCTCCGTGCTTAAGGCAATCTCCACTTCCATCTTCGTTTTGCTCTTGACCTCATCGAGAGCATGAATATTTAAGGGATTGTCCATGGCAATGGTTAAAGTATTCCCGATCTTAAAGAGGGGGATGAGGGTATGACGACGGGCTAAGTCTTCGGGAACAAGTTTTAGCACCTCTTCGTCGATGAGATAGGTATCAAGATCCACATAGGGGAGATTGAAATAATGGGCCATGCATTGAAGCAGAACCTCTTCTTTAGCCACCCCCGTTCGCATGAGGGTTTGCTCCAGGCGTTCTCCCTTCTGCCTCGCCTCTTGGATGGCCTTCTTGAGCTGTTCACGGGTAATCAGACCCAGATCTACGAAATATTCGCCAAGGCTCTTTTTTTCTTTTGTCATAATCCCCCCAGAACGAATAAGGATTTCATATTTACTCTTTTTTACTCCTCCAAAGATGAAGTCGTCTCTGGACCTTTAATGTCAACTCAGGATAGGATGGGGCAGAAAGATGGATGAAGGTTTCATAATGGGGAAGGGCAAGATCCATCCTCCCCATCTCCTCGTAAAGGAGTCCTAAATGATAGTGAGTCTCTCCTCGGAGGGGATCCAGAGAGAGGGCGAATTGATAGGATTCTATGGCCTTTTGCCACTGCCCTTCTTTCTTCCAGATCGTGCCAAGATGTAAATGACTTTCTAAATGATTCGGGTTGATGGACAAAATCGTTTGAAAACAATCCTTCGCTTTTTGAAGGTCTCCCTTTAAAGTCCAAAGGATGCCCAAGTTGTTCCATCCTTTCTCATAGCGCGGGTCAATTTCAACAGCCTTTTGATAAAATTTTAAGGCCCCATCAAAATTCCCCATTTCTTGGTGGAGGATTCCCAGATTATTATAGGCTTCTATATAAACAGGGTTAAGGTCGATGACTTTCCGGTAGGCCTCTATGGCCTTAGAAAGCTCTCCTTGACGATGAAAAACCACAGCGGAATTAAAAAGAGAAACGATTACAGAATCGGCTACCTCTCGGCCTCCTTTTTCCTTCTTAATTTCTAAAGAAGCGGGAGGTTCTGTCTCTTTGGATAGATGGGTCGAGGGAAACTCCTTCCTTTCCTCAAAGAGATTTGGGAGGGAAGCGAGAAGAGAGGAAATCTCCTTTTCTTCTTTTACCTTTATGGGAATGAAGGGTTCGACTTTCTTCTCTAAAATCGGTTGGGTTTCGATTCGAATTTTTGGAGGGTTGGGTTGGAGGGGAGTTTCTTTTAACTCTCCTCGTCGGGGAGTAGAAATCGGTTCAGGAGGCGACTCGGACTCTATAAGTTTGGCATTTTCTTCCTGGAGATTGGATCCCACTAACGGGGAGATGTCTTTCGACCCCTCTTTTGAGGGGAAAGAAATAGTTTCTTTTAGCACGAATGAAAGAATCAAAAGGGAGATAAGGGCTATGCCCATTAGGCCCCACCTCTTTTTCCAAAGGTTTTTCTTTGGGGGAGGAGGTGGATCAAAAAAGGGAATCCCTTGATTTTCTTTGAATCTTAGTTGCTGAGCCTTTTTAAGAGCATCGATGATGAGACTCATAAAGCTCATTCCTCCAGAAAGGATTCTATCGGTTTTGAAGGGGTCTCTTCATAAAGGGGGGAAGTCCCAAAGGGGAAAAAAAGAATAAAGCTAAAAAGAAAGAGAAGGAGAGCCCAAAAAGCAGTTCGAAAAGAGAACAATTGAGTTAAAAAAGAAAGACGGGGCTTTGGATCGATCTCCTTCTCTTCGCCTTTTATTTCTCTTACGGCTTTCTTGATCATTCCCTGGTCGATATGGAACGTCTCGTTGACAAACCCTCCTAAAAGGGCTCGATCACAGACCAGGTTGATTAATCGGGGAATGCCTTGAGAGAATCGGTAAATCTCATGAATCGCCGATGAAGAAAAGGTGATTCGTCCCTGAGACCCGGCTACCATCAATCGTTGATCAATGTAGGATTCCGTTTCTTTCAGGGTTAAAGGAGAGAGGTGGCAGCGGATAGCGATGCGTTGATTGAGTTGTTTGAGTTCGGGAGAATGAAGTTTTTCTTCGAGCTCAGGTTGTCCCACGAGGATGATTTGAAGGATTTTTTCTTTTTCCGTTTCGAGATTAGAAAGCATTCGAATTTGTTCCAATACTGCGGCAGATAGATTTTGAGCCTCATCGATGATGAGAACGGCATTCTGTCCGATGGAAAGATAATGGATCAATACCTCATTTAAGGCATCGATCAATTCCTTTCGGGTCTGTCGTTTAGGGGAATAGCCAAAGTCGATCAGGATGGATTTAAGGAGTTCTTTTTCGGTCAGAAAGGAATTGAAAATGACGGCGGTCTTTACATGACCCTCCAGCCTTCTCAGAATGGTCCGACAGAGAGTCGTTTTACCGGTGCCAATATTTCCAGTCATCACGATGAATCCCTCTCGATGAGAGATCCCGTAGAGCAGATACTCCATGGCCTTTCGATGGCTCTCACTGAGAAACAGAAATTGAGGGTCGGGCGTGAGAGAGAAAGGTTTTTCTTTTAATCCATAAAATTCAAGATACATCGGTTTCTCCGCAAGAAGTCTTGGGTTGAGTGGATCTTATCTTTGCGTAACGTTTTCTTCTCTTTTCCCAACCTGGAGGGTTGGAGTAATCATAATGACCAGTTCTGAATTTCTTTTCTTCTGAGTTTTATAACGGAATAACCCCCCCACTACAGGAAGGGATTGGAGTCCAGGAACTCCGACGTAAGCCTCTTCCGTTTTCTCCTGCATTAAACCGGCAATGATGATGGTTTGCCCTTCTTTCACCCTCACCGTAGTATCGGTTTCCCTTACACTCAATAGAGGGAAGGTCGTTTTTCCATCCGGGGTCACTTTCTCTCCCGTTTTTTCAGTAATACTGGGATGGATATTCATAATGATCGTTCCGTCCTCGGCAATTTGCGGGGTCACATCGAGAATAATTCCCACATCAATCGTCATGGGTTGGATGATCTGAGTCACCGTGGTTTGAGTGGAAATAGCCCCTGTAATAAAAAAGACATCCTGATTACCCACACGAATAATGGCCTTTTGATTATTTAAAGTGGAAATGGTTGGGCTTGAGAGAACCTTCACATCACCGTATTCTGAGATGGCCTGCATCACATCGGAAAGGGCAATCTCTGATCCTCCTGCTCCTATGGCCAGGATTCCTCCAAAGGGTTTGATTTTGAAGACCCCAGGAGTATCAATGGTGGTTCCTGAAGTAGAATCAGTCACCAAATATCCTCCTGTCCCTCCAGGATACCCAGAGGTTCCAGCCTTATTGGTCAGTCCCCATGCCAGATTGATGGATCGGGGAAGCCCTTCGATGACCTTCCAGTTGATCCCTTCCCTATGTTCGTCCGAGAGAATGACTTCGAGGATCTTAGCCTGAATGGTGACCAGTCGATGGGAACTTCCCTCAATCGTTTTGAGATAGTCATCAATCCGTTTTAAATTGGCAGGATAATCAGTTACCATAATGGTTCCCGTGGATTTATTGATGATCAACTTCTTTCCTCTTTCATCCATTCGGGTAAAGGAGGTCGAATCTGTCTCCTTAGTGGGTTCTTTTTCTACCCCTTCTAAACTTCCAAACACGATGGCCTCCAATCCCTTCTGAATTTCTTTCCAAATGTCCATCTCATCTACACTGATCAGATCACTGTAACCTGTCCGAGATCCTCCGGCAGGGGTAGAAACCACTTGTCCGACAGTCG
>CAZMWF010000075.1:0-13270 GCA_964570075.1 uncultured Syntrophaceae bacterium
ACCGTGATGCAAGAGAGGGTCTGTCTGATCAGTCTTGGATGTCCCAAAAATCTTGTGGATTCAGAGGTGATTTTAGGGCTCCTTTCAAAAGAAGGCTATTCGATCACCACCCAACCAGAAAGGGCAGAGATCCTTATTGTGAATACATGCTCCTTCATTCAAGAGGCTACCCAAGAGGCTATCGAAACAATCTTACAACTTATCCCCTATAAGAAGGAAGGACAATGCCGACTCCTTGTCGTTTCTGGATGTTTCCCACAGCGCTATGGAAGAGTCTTAGAGAAGGAACTGCCGGAGGTCGATCTTTTCGTTGGGACGGGTGCTTTTCATAGGATTGCACAGATTCTAAAAAAGGGGAGGTGGAAGAAAAGCTATCTTTCGGGGACCACGTTTCTTTATAACGATCGGACTCCCAGGATCCTTTCAACCCCTTCCCCGACGGCCTATCTAAAAATTGCAGAGGGTTGCTCGAGGTCCTGTACCTTCTGTACGGTTCCAAAGATTCGAGGACCTTATCGAAGCAGACGACTTCCTTCCATCCTCCGAGAAGCAGAAAGATTGGTCTCCCAAGGAATTCAGGAGCTCATTCTCATTGCCCAGGATACAACGGCCTATGGGGAGGATCTGGGGGGTGAGGTTTCTCTTCAAAAACTTTTGAAAGAACTTGTTCGAATCGATGGCCTCCGCTGGATTCGAATCCTTTATGGATATCCCCACCATGCCAACTTCCCGAATGAACTTCTCGAACTGATGGCAAAGGAGCATAAAGTGTGTTCCTATCTTGATCTTCCCATTCAGCACATCGACGATGGGATTCTTAAACGAATGGGGAGGAGGACGAAGAACCAAGAGATTCGAAACCTTCTGAAAAGGATTCGGGACTTCATCCCCCATATCACCTTGCGCACCACTTTCATCGTCGGGTTTCCGGGTGAGAAGGATTCTCAATTTGAGTCTCTCATGGAATTTGTAAAGGAGACTCAATTTGACCATCTTGGGGTTTTCAAATATTCCCGAGAGGAAGGCACCCCTGCTTCCCGACTTCCCGACCAAGTCCCTGAGAAATTGAAAGAGGAACGTTTTAAGGCTCTTATGGAAGTTCAAAGAGAGATCTCTCATGAGAAATATCGAAAGAGGATTGGGCAAAGGGTAAGAGTATTGGTCGAAGGAGAAGGGCTCCAAATTGGGACATTGAGGGGAAGACTTGAGGGCCAGGCACCTGACATCGATGGGGTGGTCTTTTTAAAAGGGAAGGCCAAGCCTGGAGACTGGGTGGAAGTTCAAATCCTTGAGGCCCTTCCTTATGACCTGATCGGAGAAATCAAAAGAATTCTTCCTGATTAACATCCCTCTCAGACCTCTATTACCTCCAACGATTGATGGATTAATAAAGAGGTGTCATCCCTATCGGGCTTAAATTTATTTCCACCCTTTCGTGGAGGATGACCAAAAGTTTTTGATTGACTCTTGCAAAATACAGTTTCCTATGTTAACTAAATTGAGTTTATTTATAAAATTAGGAGGTTCTATGAAAGAGAAACGGAGGGGTCCATGTTCAATGTGACGATGAAGGAACTCCTTGAAGCAGGAGTACATTTTGGCCATGAGAAGAAACGATGGGACCCCAAAATGAAGCCTTATATCTTTGGAGCAAGGAATGGAATTTATATCATCGATCTTCAAAAGACCTTACAACTCTTTAAGGAGGCCTACCAATTTATAAGGGATGTGGCTGCCAAAGGTGAATATATCTTATTTGTGGGGACAAAAAAACAGGCCCAGGAGACGATCTGCGAACAGGCCACTCGTTGCGGGATGTTCTATGTGAACCATCGATGGTTAGGAGGAATGTTGACCAACTTCCAAACCATCAAACGCTCTATTGACCGTCTTAATAAACTGGAGGCCATGAAGAAGGAGGAAATCTATAACCTTCTTCCTAAGAAAGAAGTCTTAGAGTTGGAGAAAGAAAGGATGCGATTAGAGAAGTCTCTTGGGGGGATCAAAAATATGGATCGACTCCCCGGGGCTATTTTTGTGGTGGATCCTAAAAAGGAAAGGATCGCTGTCAAAGAGGCAAGAAAGGTAGGAATTCCCTCTGTGGGGATTGTGGATACCAATTGTAATCCAGAGGATGTGGATTTTGTGATTCCTGGCAATGACGATGCGATTCGAGCCATCCAGCTCTTTTCCTCAAAGATTGCCGATGCCGTGATTGAGGGAAGACAGCTCTACGAAAAACAGCTTCAGTTAGAAGGCGCCTTGGAGGCAAAAGAGTCACCTCCTCCACCAGAACCCGTTGTCGAAATGGAGAGGGTTGAAGGGGAAACGGAAGGGGAAGAAGAGATGATCGAGGAAGAGGAGGGATAGGAATTTATGGACATCTCAATGGAATTGATCAAGGAATTGAGACAGAGGACAGGGGCAGGAGTGGTCGATTGTAAGACGGCTCTTCAAGAAAGCAAAGGGAATATCGAAGCCGCCATCGATTATTTGAGACGGAAAGGTCTGGCCACTGCGGCGAAGAAGGCAGGAAGAAAGGCGACGGAAGGTCTGATCGGATCCTATATCCATGCAGGGGGAAAGATGGGAGTCCTGGTGGAGATTAATTGTGAGACCGATTTTGTGGCAAGAACCGAGGAGTTTCAGAACTTTGTGAAGAACATGGCCATGCATATTGCCGCCACGAATCCCCAATATATTCGAAGAGAAGATGTCCCTTCTGAGGTGATCGAAAAAGAGAAAGAGATTTATCGAACCCAAGCCCTCGAAGCTGGAAAACCTGAGAAGGTGATTCCTAAGATTGTTGAAGGGAAACTGGAGAGGTTCTATAGCGAAGTCTGTCTTTTAGAACAGACCTATTTCCGAGATTCGGATATGACAGTCAAAGAGGTTCTCGACCAAATGATCGCAAAATTTGGGGAGAACATTACGATCCGTCGTTTTGCCCGTTTTCAGTTGGGTGAAGGGTTATCCTCCCGATCGAATCCTGTATCATTTTAATGTTTAAAAGAGCATTCCCCCCTCGATGGATGAGGTGGGGATCCCCATGACCTTAGGTCTTTCATCGTGAAAAGAATTAAATATTCGAGAATTCTTCTTAAAATAAGCGGCGAGGTTCTGACCGGTGAGAAAGAGTACGGGATTGACCCCAAGGTCATTCAACAGATTGCAGAAGAGATTAAAGAGGTCAAAAGGATGGGAGCAGAGATGGCCATTGTCATCGGGGGAGGAAACATCTTTCGAGGAGTGGCCGCAAGTTCGAAGGGAATGGATCGGGTGTCAGCCGATTATATGGGGATGTTAGCCACGGTGCTCAATGCCCTGGCCCTTCAGGATGCTCTTGAGAAGATAGGGGTTCAGACCCGCGTCCAGACAGCCATTGAGATGCGGGAATTAGCAGAGCCCTATATTCGACGAAAGGCCATCCGCCATTTGGAAAAAGGGCGGGTGGTCATTTTTGCTGCTGGAACTGGGAATCCATACTTCACCACCGATACGACTGCTTCCCTTCGGGCGATGGAGATTGGAGCCCATGCGATCCTGAAAGGAACCAAAGTCGATGGGGTTTACGATTCCGACCCTTTACGAAATCCCAAGGCTAAAAAATTTGAGGAATTGACCTATCTTGAAGTATTGAAAAAACAACTTAAAGTGATGGACGCCACAGCCATCTCTCTCTGTATGGATCACCAGATTCCGATCATCGTATTCAATTTGAGGAGGAAAGGGAATATTAAAAGGGTGGTATTAGGAGAGAAGGTCGGGACACGAGTCAAGGGGTAAGTCATGGAAGAGAAGATCTTTAATGAAATGACCTCCAAGATGGAGAAGACGCTTACCACTCTGAAGACAGACCTCAATAAGGTCAGGACAGGAAGGGCTTCGTTAGCCCTTCTGGATGATATTCGTGTGGATTATTACGGGACTTCTACTCCTCTTCATCAATTGGCAAGTCTGGCTATTCCAGAGCCCAGACTCATCACCATCCAACCCTGGGATACGACCATTATCGGAGAGATTGAAAAGGCCATCCTTAAATCAGAACTTGGATTGACTCCCATGAATGATGGGAAGGTGATTCGAATTTCAATTCCTCGATTAACCGAAGAGCGAAGAAAAGAACTAGTCAAAGTCGTCAAAAAGATGGCCGAAGGGGCAAAAGTGGCCCTCAGAAATATTCGAAGGGATGCCAATGAGCAGTTGAAAGGTTTGGAGAAAAATAAAAAGATCTCTCAGGACGAACTCCACCAGTGGATGGACAAGATTCAGAAGTCTACAGATAAATACATCCAGAAGGTCGACGAGGCCCTTGCTGCTAAGGAAAAGGAGATCCTCGAAATCTAAGGGCAAAGCTTCCCCCGAAATGACCTTCCCTTTGACTTTCCAGTAAAAGGGGGTGAAAGCAATGGCATATAGGATCACGGAGGAATGTGTAGCATGTGGGACGTGTGCAGAGGAATGTCCTGTGGATGCGATCGAGGAAGGAGAGCCCTATTTTATTAATGAAGAAAAATGCACGGAATGTGGAACCTGTGTGGAGGTCTGTCCCGTAGAGGCCATTGTGGAAAAATAAAAGATATTCCTCCCTCTCTTTTCCTCCTTCTTTATCCACTTCCTTATCCTCCCTCACTGAAAGGCCGAGGACATTTTAGCCTTACTTTCGTTTAAGGATTAACTCCTGATTGGAGGAAGGCAAAGGGTCTGGGTTTGTCCCCATCCATTAGAATTGTCTATGATTTGAAAATCCCCTCCCAATGTGGTAATTTGTTAAATATATTGTGTGTTTTATGAATCAGACCTTTAGAGACGACCCATTGGATTTTTTCCTTTCAGAAAGGGGCTTCATTTTAAAGGAATCTCTTGATGAGTGAGAAGTTTAATCTTAATAGAGAGAGACTTCCATCCCATATCGCCATCATTATGGATGGAAATGGTCGGTGGGCCAAGAAAAAGAACCTTCATCGGATTAGAGGACATATGAAGGGCGTGGATGCGGTCCGGGAAGTGGTCACGGCTTGTCGAGAATTAGGGATTAAAGTATTAACCCTCTACGCCTTCTCCATAGAAAATTGGCAGAGACCCGTGGAGGAGGTGAATGCATTGATGGGGTTATTGAAAGAGTATCTCATTAAGGAACGCCCGGAGATGCTCCGTAATAATATTCGACTCAATGCCATTGGGAGGCTGGAAGACCTTCCTCCAGATGTCCTTGAGATATTAAGGGAGACGATCAAACAAACAGAAGGGTGTGACGGGATGATTCTCAATCTGGCCTTAAGTTATGGAGGCCGCTTGGAGATCCTTCATGCTCTTAAAAGGATTTTTTTGGATTTAAAAGAGGGGAGAATCCGAGAGGAAGAAATCGATTCCCCCCTCTTTTCGAAATATCTATGGACCTCCGGGCTTCCTGACCCCGATCTGCTCATTCGAACCAGCGGAGAGTTTCGTCTCTCCAATTTTCTTCTTTGGCAAATTGCTTATACCGAAATCTATGTGACCAAAACCCTCTGGCCTGATTTCGATCGAAAGGAACTCCTGAAAGCGATTGCCGATTATCAGTCGAGGGAAAGAAGATTCGGAAGGATTAGTGAACAGATCAATGGGCCTCGGGAACAGAGAGGAGAGGATGGGTAGGATAGAGAAGAAAAAGGTGATCACGGCACTTCTCATTGTCCCTCCCATCATCGGAGGGATTGCCTTAGGTCCATCCCCCACGCTGGGTTTGATGGTGTTGATGGCCACATTTTTAGGTCTGCGTGAATATTATCGGCTCTGCCTCCCTCACTCTAAACCGATCGAAAGGACGATTGGGGTGGCACTGGGTTTAATCTTTTCGATCTTGGCTCTCTATGATAAAACCTCGACGATCGTTCCTTTTTTTGTCTTTGCCTTCCTCCTTTTAGCCCTTCTCTTCATGGTGACCTCTGATTCCCTTGGTTCGAGTGTCTCCAATTTTGCACTTACCTTTATGGGCATCTTCTATATTGGATTCCTCCTTTCCCATGTGACTCTGATTCGGAATATGACGGATGGAAAGATCTGGGTTCTCTTTTTAATCCTTACCGTCTGGGCAGGGGATATTTTCGCCCTTTTCAGTGGGGTGCTCTTTGGCCGGCATAAACTCTATCCCAAGATCAGCCCCAATAAAACGGTAGAGGGATTGATCGGAGCCATTTTGGGTTCCCTTCTGATCGCCCTTCTCTATAGCTATTTTTTTCTTCCCTCTTTAAACCGATGGACCGTTCTTCCTTTGGGTGCTGGCTTGGGATTCTTTGGTCAATTGGGAGATTTTATAGAATCGATGATCAAACGAAGTGCCCAGGTCAAGGATTCTGGCTCTCTTTTTCCCGGACACGGTGGAATGCTTGATCGTCTCGACAGCTTTCTTTTCTCCGCTCCTTTTCTCCACTATTTCCTCTCCCTTTGGGTCAAGGAGACTTTATGAAGCGATTAGCGATCTTGGGTTCCACAGGTTCCATTGGAGTGAATACCCTTCATATTGTTCGTCAATTTCCGGAGCGTTTTAAAATCATCGGTCTCTCGGCAGGAAGGAATATCCAATTGCTAAAGGAACAGGTTTACGAATTTAAACCCAAACTCATCTCTGTTCTCAACGAGGAGCTCTGTGAGGAGATACAAAAGGACCTTCCCGTCGAAGGAGTTGAAGTGGTCTATGGAGTGGAGGGGCTAATTCGAGTGGCGACCCATCCCGAAGTCGACCAAGTCGTCTCTGCCATCGTTGGAGCGGTGGGACTGATTCCTACCCTTTCGGCCATCAAGACAAAAAAATCGATTGCTTTAGCGAATAAAGAGTCTCTCGTTATGGCTGGAAAGATTCTCATGGAAGAAGCGAGGGCCAGAAATGTTCAGATCTTGCCGATCGATAGTGAACATAGTGCTATTTTCCAGTCCCTCGTCGGTCATCAAAAGAAAGACATCCAACGCCTCATCCTGACGGCTTCAGGAGGACCTTTCCTTCACCTCCCTCTCTCGAAACTCCGGGAGGTGACCGTCAAAGAGGCTCTCAATCATCCTCATTGGGAAATGGGGAAGAAGATCACCATCGATTCCGCTTCCTTGATGAATAAGGGATTGGAGGTCATCGAGGCCCACTGGCTTTTCGATATTCCTGTGGAGAAGATTACCGTTCAGATCCATCCTCAGAGCGTGGTTCATTCGATGGTGGAATATATAGATGGGTCCATCATCAGTCAGATGGGAATTCCGGATATGAAGATCCCTATTTCTTATGCCCTTTCTTATCCAGAGCGGCTTCATCTTCGACTCCCATCCCTGGACTTTGCTCGCGTGGGAGGGCTTACGTTCATGCCTCCAGACCCCGATCGGTTTCCCTGCCTTCCACTGGCTTACCGGTCCATCGAGATTGGAGAAACGATGCCTACCGTCCTCAACGCAGCCAACGAGGTTGCGGTCCATGCCTTTCTTGAAGGAACGATTCGTTTTACTGATCTTCCTCTCATTATTCAAAGGGTGATGGAAGAGCACGAGGTGAAGACGGTCCGAACGATCGAGGATATTTTGAGGGCTGATCAGTGGTCGAGGGAGAGAACAAAAAATCTTATTGAAGGAAGGAAATGGTGTTAACGACAATTGGCTCTACCATCATTGTTTTAGGAATCTTGGTCTTTGCCCATGAACTGGGTCACTTCCTGCTCGCCAAACGATTGGGGGTCGGAGTGATCACCTTCTCCTTGGGTTTTGGTCCCAAACTGATTGGCCGGAAGATAGGGGAGACCCAGTATCAAATCTCTGCTTTTCCCCTGGGAGGGTATGTCAAGCTCATTGGAGAGAATCCTGAGGAGGAGGTGAGAGTGGAAGACCTCCCCCGATCTTTTTCAGTCCAACCCGTCTGGAAGAGAGCCTTAATTATTGGGGCAGGTCCTTTCTTTAATTTCTTCTTGGCCGTGGTCCTCTTCTCATTGGTGAATCTCTTTGGACTTCCTTACTTTCCCCCAAAAGTGGGAGACGTGAGTCCAGGGTTGCCTGCGGAGAGGGCAGGGATGAAGAAGGGTGATACCATTGTCTCTATCAACGGAGAGGCGATCTCAAAATGGGAGGACCTTTCCCGCATCATAAGAAACAGTGAGGGCAGAGAGCTCACCCTCCGGATTAAACGAAATGGAGAGGAACTCGATCTCAAGGTAAAACCCCAAAGTTCAAAGATCAAAAACCTCTTTGGAGAAGAGGTCCACACCTATATTATCGGTATTACCCACTCAGGGGAGATCCTTATCCAGAAGGTCAATCCCCTATTTGCTGTGGGGCAAGGATTCGTCCAAACCTGGCAGGGAATCCAGCTCACTGTCACTGGAATTATAAAGTTGATCCAGAGGGTCATCCCGGCCAAAACCTTGGGAGGCCCCATCCTGATTGCTCAACTGGCTGGAGAGCAGGCCAAAAGGGGACTGCTCAGTTTAATCCTCTTTACTGCCATTCTCAGTATTAATCTTGGGGTAATCAATCTCATCCCTATCCCGATTCTCGATGGGGGGCACTTTCTATTTCTCGCTATAGAGGCCATTCTGAGAAGACCCGTAAGTATCAGAAAGATTGAGATTGCTCAGCAGATCGGTCTTGTCCTGATCATTCTATTGATGCTCTTTGCCTTCTACAACGATCTGGTCAGAATCTTCTCTCCGGGAGGATTTAAATTTTAATGATGAAGGTATTAGGAATCGATACCTCTACCTCCTGTGGAAGCATCGGGTTGGTGGAGGACGGGATGGTCATCTCAGAGTATCTTCTTGATCGTCCCGAGACCCATTCAGAAAGACTTCTTCGTGGTATTGAGTTTGTCCTCAAAGATGCCCATCTCTCGATCAATGAGATAGATGGTTGGGTGGTCTCTCTTGGACCAGGCTCTTTCACTGGATTAAGGATAGGGATAAGTACCATCAAAGGATTAGCCCTGGCGACTCAGAAACCGGTTGCGGGTGTCTCAACGCTCGATGTCTTGGCTTTCCAAGTTTCCCCAACCCCCTATCTCATTTGTCCGATCATAGATGCGAGAAAGGGAGAAGTCTATACCGCTTTTTATCGTTATGATGAGAGAAACTCTCTTAAAAGGGTTTCTATCTACAAGGTAATCAAACCCGAAGAGTTGGCTCACCAAATCAATGAGAAAACCCTCTTCATAGGTGATGGGATCAAGAGCTATGGTCAATACCTCCATAACGTTTTACCCACTTTTGCTCTCTATCCCCCCATCGCTCATCATCTTCCTCATGGCTCAACCTTAGCCTTATTAGGCTTTGAACATCTTCAGAGAGGAGAATCCTTAGATCTCGCCTCCTTTACCCCCCTTTATATTCGTCCTTCCGATGCTGAACTCAAATGGCAGGAGAGATAAGTCATTTGACAATTTATCGCAATTATTTTAATTGTTTAAAAACAATTGAAATTTCAATTCTTTGCAGGAGATCCGTATGAAAACAAAAGATGAAGAATTGATAGAGAGGTTGATGAGGGAGGATGAGGCTTTTTCGAATGCCAAAAAGGCCCATGCCGAACTTGAAAGACAACTCGAGGAGTTGGAGAAGAAACCATTTTTAACCCCTCAGGACGAGATGGAAATCAAAATCATTAAAAAGAAAAAACTGGCATATAAAGATCAGATGGAAAGGATCTTGATGAGATATCGATGAAGAAGACAGGTTCCCAGATTATTATTGAGTGTCTAAAGAAAGAAGGAGTGGAGGTCATCTTTAACTATCCTGGAGGGGCCGTACTGCCTCTGTTTGATGAACTGGCCCACGCCCCCTTTCAAAAAATTCTTGTTCGTCATGAACAGGCTGCCGTCCATGCCGCCGATGGTTATGCACGCACCTCAGGGAAGGTAGGTGTAGTTTTAGTGACTTCTGGCCCTGGTGCGACGAATACCGTCACTGGAGTGGCTACAGCCTATATGGATTCTGTCCCGATTGTGGTTCTTACGGGTCAAATCCCTACCTATCTTATAGGGAATGATGCATTCCAGGAAGCAGATATCGTCGGCATTACCCGCCCATGCACAAAACATAATTATCTTGTGAAGGATATCAAAGAATTGAGCAGGATCATCAAAGAGGCCTTCTACATAGCACGAAGCGGAAGACCTGGGCCTGTGCTGGTAGATTTACCGAAGGATATCCTGGTGGAGTCCACAGAGTTTAAATACCCGGAGAAGGTGACGATTCGAGGATATCGACCTGTATATGAGGGACATCCAGGGCAGATTCAGAGGGCTGTTGCCCTCATCTTAAAATCCAAAAAACCTGTCTTTTATGTAGGAGGTGGCGTCATCTCCTCCAATGCATCCAAAGAGCTTTTCCAGCTTGTTGAGATGTTGGGGATTCCTGTAACCATGACACTCATGGGATTGGGGGCTTTTCCAGGGAACCACCCCCTTTCTCTGGGAATGTTAGGAATGCACGGAACCTATCGAGCCAACATGGCTGTGATGGAGTCCGATTTGCTCATCGCCTTAGGAGCACGATTTGATGATCGAGTGACAGGAAAGGTCGAGTCCTTTGCTCCTCAGGCAAAGGTCATTCACATCGATATTGATCCTACTTCCATTAGTAAAAATGTAAAAGTGGATCTTCCCATCGTTGGAGATTGCAAACGAATCCTTGGGAAAATCATCGCCCTTTTAGAGAAAGAGGATACCCATTCCTATAAAGAGGGGCTTCAAAAATGGAGGCGCCAGATCGAAAACTGGAAAGCGATTTATGACCTGAGTTATCGTCAGGAAGGGATGATCAAACCTCAATTTGTGATCGAAAAGATTTATGAGTTGACTCAGGGGGAGGCCATCCTTTCAACGGAAGTGGGTCAAAATCAGATGTGGACTGCCCAGTATTTTCCCTTTATGAAACCCAGAACGCTCCTAACCTCAGGAGGGCTCGGGACGATGGGTTATGGATTTCCAGCAGCCATAGGGGCCCAAATCGCCTTTCCCAATCGTTTGGTAATTAATATCTCAGGGGATGGAAGTTTCCAAATGAATTCTCAGGAATTAGCCACAGCCGTTCAATACCGACTTCCTGTAAAGGTAGCCATTCTGAATAACGGCTGCCTTGGAATGGTCCGGCAATGGCAGGAATTCTTTTATGAGAAACGCTACGTCTGTTCCTCTCTCGAAGGGATTTCTCCTGACTTTGTAAAATTGGCTGAAGCCTATGGAGCGGTAGGCTTGAGGGCTACCCAGCCCGAGGAGGTCGTTCCTATCCTGAAGAAAGCCTTCTCAATCCGTGAACCGGTGGTCATCGATTTTGTCATTGACCCTTGTGAAAATGTCTATCCCATGGTCCCTGCAGGGGAGCCTCTGAACCAGATGAGATTGGTATAAAACGAGAGGATGATGGAATAAAGAGAGGTTTAGATGCGTCACGTGATCACCCTCTTAGTGGAAAATGAATTTGGTGTTCTGGCTCGTATCGCTGGCCTCTTCAGTGGGAGAGGATTCAACATCGAGAGCCTTTCCGTCGCAGAAACCCTGGATCCTACGATTTCGACCATGACCATCGTCACTCGAGGGGACGATGCCATCATTGAGCAGGTCATTAAGCAGCTGAATAAGTTGATTCCGGTGATCAAGGTCGTAGACCTGATTGATAAAGAGTTTGTTGAGCGAGAGATGGTTCTGGTGAAAGTTTCAACCACGGCTCAGACCCGAGACGAGGTGTTAAGAATCACCGAGATCTTTAAAGGGAAGATTCTCGATGTGGGAAATAAAACTTATACGATTGAAGTCACAGGGGATGAGAAGAAGATCAATGCTCTTCTCGCCTTACTCAAACCCCTGGGAATTAAGGAATTGGTCAGGACAGGTCGGGTGGCTATGGCAAGAGGAAGTCGGTCTTCCACGGAATTATGAAATTTCCATAGGAGTCAGAAGAGAGAAGCATGTCTGAAAAACGATGGCCCATTGTTAAAGAAGGCCTTCCCTTCCTGATCCCTTCTTCCATTTTGACTTTTCTATTCCTTCTTCTCGGGTGGAGGTGGATTGCCTTTCTTGGACTCCTGATGACCCTTTTTATAGCCTATTTTTTTAGAAATCCTAAAAGGAAGATCCCTTCCTTAAAAAATATTGTCCTTTCACCAGCAGATGGGAAGATCGTTTATCTCGGGGAATGCGAGGAAGCGCGCTTTCTGAAGCAGAAGGCCTTAAAGATATCGATCTTTATGTCCCCTCTGGATGTCCATTTGAATCGCGCTCCGGTCTCGGGAAGAGTGATCGAGACGAAATATCATCCCGGCAAGTTCTTGATGGCAAGTAGGGAGAAGGCTTCTCTTCTCAATGAACAGAATGCCTTTGTTCTGGAAGGAGAGGAGAATTTCAAGGTCCTCCTCGTTCAGATCGCTGGATGGCTGGCTCGAAGAATTGTCTGTTATGCTCGAGAAGGAGATTACTTGAAACAGGGTGAAATCTTTGGTATGATACAATTTGGATCAAGGGTAGATCTTTTTCTTCCCACCGATGTGAGACCGATCGTTCATCTCGGGCAACATGTCAAAGGGGGAGAATCCATTATCGGGTATCGAGAATGAGGAAAAGAAAGACAAAAATTAAGATGCGAAAAGGGATCTATATTCTCCCCAATCTTTTCACCACGGGGAATCTCTTCTGTGGCTTTTGGTCAATCATCTCTGTTTTTCAGGAGAAATATTTCTATGGAGCAGTGGCCATCCTTCTCGCCGCCGTCTTCGATGGCCTGGATGGGAAGATTGCCCGCCTCTCCGGGGCCACCTCCAAGTTTGGGGTTCAATATGACTCCCTGGCTGATTTGGTCTCCTTTGGTGTGGCTCCGGCTCTGTTGGCCTTCAGTTGGGCGTTAAGGCCTTATGGACGATTTGGATGGTTGGCCGCTTTTATCTTTGTGGTTTGTGGGGCTTTAAGATTGGCCAGGTTTAATGTTATGTCGGCTTCGGGGGAGACCAAATATTTTAAAGGGTTACCCATCCCAGCGGCCGCTTCCATGATTGCCCTAACCATTCTCCTCTACCTACGACTGATCGAGACAGGATGGATCAAGGATATTGTGATTTTGATCATGATCTATGTGTTGGGATTTTTAATGGTCTCCAACATCCGATATTTCAGCCTCAAGGAACTGGATTTGGCAAGAAGGAAACCCTTTGGGACATTCATTTTTGTGGTTCTTTCTATCATCGTAATTCTTATGGAACCGATCATTGTCCTCTCGGGTTTTGTCCTTCTCTATGTATGTTCAGGTCCTGCCCATGTCATCATTGCCTGGCGCAA
>CAZMWF010000076.1:0-13347 GCA_964570075.1 uncultured Syntrophaceae bacterium
AAGAAGGAAACCCTTTGGGACATTCATTTTTGTGGTTCTTTCTATCATCGTAATTCTTATGGAACCGATCATTGTCCTCTCGGGTTTTGTCCTTCTCTATGTATGTTCAGGTCCTGCCCATGTCATCATTGCCTGGCGCAAAAAGAGAGAATTGAAGAAGATAGAAGCGCTCCATCCTGAGGAGATGGGATTTCAACCCTAATCCCTGGTCATCTTGCCTTTCCTAATCTTTTTATGTTAAATAAAAATCAACTATTCCCCGGTAGCTCAACCGGTAGTAGCGGGTGGCTGTTAACCACTAGGTTGCAGGTTCGAGTCCTGCCCGGGGAGCCAGAAAACAAAGGCCGGTTTATAAACGGATTTTTATTATTTCTTATCCATCACCAGACCCTCCTCTTTCATTTTGATACCATTTACTGATGCCATCCTTATTTTCAGAATTCTTCAAAGGAAGGGTATCATCAAGGTTAATCCTTCTTCGAAAAAATTATTCTTGAAGGAATGTGGGAATTAAACGGAAGGTTCGTTTTGGAGCTTTTTATTGCAATAAATTTAGAATAATGTTAACGTTAACATGAAAATAATTTTAAGGGATTATCATTTATTTGTGAAATTCTTTTCAAAAAGAAATCTTCTTGAAGATAAAAAAATTACTGATATAATAGGGGCATAGATTCCAAAAATTTGGAGGATTTATGGGAGCAGAAACAAGGACTTTTCGTGATTTAATGGAAGAGGTACAGAAATATCAATTCTGTGGGAAGTGCGGAGGTTGTGTCTCCTTCTGTTCGGCTGACCATTTAGGAGCCCTTGGGTTGAGTTCAGATGGAACTCCTATTTTAGTGGATGAAGAGAAATGCCTCAAA
This sequence comes from uncultured Syntrophaceae bacterium, assembly GCA_964570075.1. Taxonomy (GTDB): domain Bacteria; phylum Desulfobacterota; class BSN033; order BSN033; family UBA1163; genus CALIBK01. The sequence continues at coordinate 867 of CAZMWF010000076.1, forward strand.
TGTGGTATCTGTTATTTAATCTGTCCGAATATTCATGAACTGGATGAAGAGTTGAAAAAAAAGACGGGTTGGGAACCCCCTATCGGAGCGGTACGCGATATTCTTTCTGCCCAAACCACGAATCCCACTGTAGGAGAAAGATGTACGGATGGTGGGGTCGTGACCTCCCTTCTTCTTTATCTTCTGGATCATCATATGATCGATGGAGCACTGGTTTCCCGAAGCGATGGCCCCTTTCATCGAGCCCCTCTTTTGGCTACCACTGGAGAGGAAATCATTTCAGCCTCAGGTTCTCATTATGATGAATCCTATCCTCTCGCAGAGCTTGGAACTCAATACTCAACCTATTCTCCAGCGATGTATCAACTCAAAGAATTGAGAAAGGGAATGATCGATCGAGTGGCTATGGTGGGGACACCCTGTCAGATCCACACGGTTCGAAAGATGCAAGTCCTTAAGATCCTTCCTGCAGATGTGATCAAATACTTTTTTGGCCTTTTCTGTATGGAGAATTTTTCCTTCAATGATCTTCAGATCGAGCGAATTCGAAAGAAGTATGGATTCGAAATGAAAGAGATCATCAAAATCAATGTAAAGGAAGATTTCTTTGCCTACCTCAAAGATGGAAGGGTTATCCATATTCCTTTTGAAGAGATCGATTCTATTGCCAGACCTGCCTGTCTCGTCTGCCCGGACTTTTCAGCGGAATATTCCGATATCTCTTTTGGTGGGTTAGGTTCTCCAGATGGATATACCACTGTATTAATCCGAACCGACAGAGGAAATTGGATCTATCGAGAAGCCCTGGCTGCGGGATATCTTCGAGAAAAGAGATATCCATCGATGCAAAAGGCAAGGAGTGATTGGATGAGACTTCATACCCAGATCATCAATTTTTCAGAAAAAAAGAGGGCTCGGGCTTCAAAAAATAGAGCCGAAAGGAGAGGGACTGTTCCTCCTCCTGTTTAAAATATGAAATTAGGATCTTTATTTTATTCTACCCGTTCGAAGTTAATCTTTAGCTTTTTAGGGGTCTCCTTCTTAGGATGTGGGGTTGCCCTTTTGGTAGGAGGTCAACTTCTTTATCAGGCCGTCCTCAATGAAGCCCATAATCGAATCCGTTTAGATTTGAATGCAGCAAGGGAGATTTACCTTGACCGGATCAAAGGGATAAAAGTCTCTTTGATGATCACTCAGGTAGGTCCCGTATTTCGCTCGGCCCTGGAACGAGGCGATGCCCACCGGTTAGTCCCTTTGTTGAGAAATATCGCCCAGCAGACCGAACTGGATTTTTCGGGTATCGTGACAAAAGACGGGAGAACCCTCTGTCGGATTGGACCCAATGCCATCCCCAAAGAGGTGACTCCTTCGAACCCCATCGCCAATCTTGCCCTTCAGAGGCGAGTTCCTATTTCCGGCACGGTCGTGCTCAGTCATGAGTTTCTTTTCTCCGAAGATCCCGCTCTTGCTGAGCGTGCCCGAATTAAACTGCTCCCCACCAAAAGAGCCATACCGAGGCCAGAGACTGAAGAACTCTCTGGAATGGCCCTTGCCGCAGCCGTTCCAGTGACTGAAAATGGTCGTCTCTTAGGAGTCCTTTATGGAGGCGTTCTGCTTAATCGAAGTGAGGAGATTGTAGATCGAGTGAGGGACACCCTCTTTCAACATGAAATCTATCAGGGGCGAAGTGTAGGAACAGCCACCATCTTTCTTAAAGATGTCCGTATCTCAACCAATGTCATCTCTCCTGATGGAACTCGAGCGATCGGGACGATTGCCTCAGAGGAAGTCAAAGAGCGTGTCCTCAATGAAGGGAAGAAGTGGACTGACCGTGCCTTTGTCGTGAGTGACTGGTATATCACCGCCTATGAGCCTATCGAGGACATCTTTGGGCAGCGTGTCGGGATGCTTTATGTCGGAGTCTTAGAGGCAAAGTATGCAGATGTTCGAAGAAGTGCCCTTTCCCTTTTTATTTTAATCACCATCGCAGGGATGGGCTTAGCCGTTGGATTGGGCTACATGATCGCGAATAAAATCAGCCGACCTGTTCAACAGTTGATTCAAGCAAGCATTCAAGTCTCTAAAGGAAATCTTTCTCCCGATCTTGGACCCATTTCGAAAGGGGAGATTGGAGTCCTTCAGAAGACCTTTGGCCAGATGCTTGCCTCTCTCCAAGAACGGGACAAACGTCAGAGAGTGGAGAGTGAAATCAAACTCCTGCAATCCGAAAAACAGGCAAGCATTGGGAAGTTAGCTGGAGGAGTAGCCCATGAAATTAATAATCCCTTAACCGGAATCTTTACGTTTACACACATGTTACTCAAACGGAATGATCTCCCTGAGGAGGTTCGTTCAGACTTAGAAGTGATCGCTCAGGAGACTGAAAGGGTTCGGAAGATCGTCAAGGGGCTTCTTGATTTTTCGCGCCAGACCGAACTCGATCGAGAACCTACCGATGTGAATCGATTGGTCCGCCACACCCTCTCTTTGATAGAGAATCAGGCCCTGATCAAGGGGGTTGATTTAACTTTTCAACCAGGAGAGGGATTACCCATGATCACCCTCGACCGAAACCAAATGCAAAGCGTTCTGCTCAATATTATTATTAATGCCTTAGACGCTACAGGACCAGGAGGGAACATCAAGGTCTCCACAGGGATTGGGGTCTCCGCTAAATCACCTGGGCAGAAAGGGGTGGAAATTGTGGTGACGGATACTGGGTGCGGAATTCCACCCGAGCATATCGATAAGATATTCGATCCTTTCTTTACGACTAAAGAGGTGGGTCAGGGGACAGGGCTTGGGCTCTCTGTGTCTTATGGGATTGTGGAACGCCATGGAGGAACGATCTGGGTTCAGAGTCAAGTGGGCCGGGGAAGTAGCTTTACGGTATGGTTACCCATAGAGGAGAAAGTGGCTGAAACTCATGAAGATCTTAGTCGTTGACGATGATGCCATTGTGATTAAGAGCTGTCGCCGAATCCTTGAATCAGAAGGATTTGAAGTCCTTACCGTTTCCGGTGCTGAAGAGGCATTAGAGATGATTAAGAAATATGATTTTGATCTTCTGCTCATCGATGTAAAGATGCCCAAATATGATGGACTCTATCTGATGAGAGAGATCAAAAAAGAATTGCCCGAAGTCCCCATCATTGTCATGAGTGGTTATCCAACCCAAGAGACGGTGAAGGAGGTAATGAAATTAGGGGCAAACCAATTTATCCCCAAACCCTTCCGACCTGATGAGTTGATGAGGGTGATTCGTCAGGTGATCCAAAAGGTCTCGGGGAAGACCTTCTTTCCTACAGGGGCGGGTTAAAGAGAGTAAGGAGGTAAGCCTATGGCTGAAAAAATGCTTATCATTGATGACGAAGAGATCGTATTGAGATCCTGCCGGAAGATCTTTGAAGCAGAGGGTTTTGAGGTGACCACCACGACCAATCCCCAGGAAGGACTCAACTTGGTTGCTGAAAAGGGATTCGATGTGGTCTTGGTGGATTGGATGATGCCCGGATTTGATGGGATGGATGTCGTGGAGGAGATTGATAAGCGTTCTCCGAACTCCGCTATCGTCATGATCAGTGGATATCCCACGGTAGGCCGTGCCACAGAGGCAATGAAACGAGGAGCGATGGATTATATTGCCAAACCCTTTCGTCCCGAAGAGATCATTGAAGTCGTCAAAAAGGCCGTAAGACGGAAGGTGGTGGAGGAGAAGAAGGCCATTGGAAGATTCGAGAGGATCATCAAATCATGGCAATTTCCTGTGCCTACCCTGGAAGATAAGGCGCCTAAAACCATCGCCGAAACCGTTGCCCAAAGTGTGGGAGTGGCTAAGGCGACTTCTCCTTGGATTACGGTATTCATCCTGGGAATTCTTGCAGGGGCGTATATTGGGTTTGGAGGGTTACTTTCTACGACGGTCACCTTTGATATGGCGTCGAGATGGGGAATTGGATTTACAAAAATCTTAGGAGGAGCCTCTTTTAGTGTGGGCCTGATGCTGGTCGTCATTGCAGGGGCCGAACTCTTCACAGGTAATAATTTAATGGTTTCGAGCGTTCTCTCTCGGGAGATCTCTTTTAATACCATGCTCAAGAGGTGGGCGGTTGTCTTTTTTGCAAATTTTATTGGATCGATCCTGGTAGCCCTTCTCTTCTATTTCTCAGGACTCTGGAAGACGGCTGATGGGGCTTTGGGCATAGCCGCCATAAAAGTGGCCTATCACAAAGTGACCCTTTCTTTCAGTGAAGCCCTATGGCGCGGGATCGGATGCAATTGGCTGGTTTGCCTGGCTGTATGGATGGCGCTGGCTTCTCGTCAGACCATCGGGAAGATCTTTGCCATTTTTTTCCCCATCACAGCCTTTGTCGCCATCGGCTTTGAACACAGCGTAGCCAATATGTATTTTATTCCTGCAGGGATTATGCTTCGTTATGGGGCAGGGCTAACAGGTCTTGAAGGAATGGATTTAAGCCAACTCAATTTTATTAATTTCTTATGGAAGAATCTCTTTCCAGTGACCATTGGGAATATTATTGGAGGGGCTGTCTTCGTTGGAATGAGTTATTGGGGGGCTTATCTTAAACCGGTGAAGTCCACTCCTTCATAATCAACACGTTCTTTAGGACCTCCAGAATTTATCCCGATGAAGAGATCGGGATGGGGAGGAAAAAATGGGCTAATCTATAGTAATAAGAAACGGGGTGGGGGATGGAAATTCAAAGAGTCACGATCGGTGAAGTATTGGATCGCACTGTCTCTCGATTTCAAAATCGAGAGGCCCTGATTGACCTTCCAAAAAAGGTAAGACTCACCTATCAGGAATTTCAAAAAAGGGTAGACTCGCTGGCCAAAGGCTTGATCAAATTGGGTCTCAACAAAGGAGACCACGTCGCCCTCTGGGCCCCTAACCGTTGGGAATGGATTGTGGCCCAATTTGCCCTGGCTAAAATTGGTGCGGTATTGATGAGCATCGATATCCACTGCCAACTTCAGCTCCTTGAGTATCTCCTCCAACAGTCAGATTCAAAGGCCCTCATCATGACCGAGGGATTAAAAGGATCAGAATATCTCGAAATCCTCAAGCTCCTTTTTCGAGAGGGCTTCCCCTCCGAGAGATTCCCGAACCTAAAACATCTCATCCTTATCTCAGATCGAAATAGGGAAGGGATGGTTGGTTGGAAGGAGCTCCTTGAAGAGGGAGAGAGGCTCGCCGATTCTTTACTGAAGGAGCGTCAACGATCCACTCACTATGAAGAGGTGATCACTCTTCTCTACACCTCAGGGACGACGGGTTCTCCAAAAGGGGTCATGTCCACTCATTTTGGCTTGATCAATACCACATGGGCGAGTGCTGAAAATCAAGGATTAACCGAAGAAGATAGGCTTTGTCTTTCTGTTCCCCTTTCTCATATGTTTGGATGTATCTGTATCACCCTTGCCGCCATTCTTAAGGGAGCCACACTGGTCATCCCTTCGGAGACTTTCAATCCAGAAAAGATCCTCGAAGCCATTCAAAATGAAAGGTGCACAGCCCTCTATGGATCTCCCGGTGCATTTCTTTCACTCATGGAAGACCCAAAATATAAGAAAACAGATTTTCGTTCCCTTCGCACCGGAATTATGGGAGGGGCCCAATGTCCTATTGAGGTGATGAAGAAGGTGGTCGAAGAGATGGGGGTGAAAGAGATCGTCATTGGTTACGGACTTACAGAATCCTCCTCTTGGATCACGATGACCCACCCAGGCGATCCTCTCGAATTAAGGGTTTCTACGGTTGGAAAAGCACTTCCCGGAGTCGAGATAAAGATTGTGGATCCCGGAACCGGCGAGGAAGCCTCTCAGGGAGTGACAGGTGAGATCTGTGCAAGAGGATTCAATATGAAGGGATATTATAAGATGCCTGTTGCTACAGCTAAAGCAATCGACCCTTCTGGATGGCTCCATACTGGAGATCTTGGTTATCTGGATGATAAAGGTTATTTGCGAACCACAGGAAGATTAAAAGAGGTGATTCATAAAGAAGGAGAGACGATTTATCCCTCAGAAATAGAAGAGGTTCTTTTTACCCATCCCAAGATTTCAAATGTTCAGGTCTTTGGAGTTCCGGATAAATTAAAAGGGGAAGAATTAGCCGCCTGGATTAAGGTGAAAGAAGGTGTAGAGATGAGCGAAGAGGAAATTATTAAATTCTGCCAGGAGAAATTACCTCCCTCACAGATTCCTCGCTATTTAAAGTTTGTCAAAGAATTCCCCGTGACCCCCCTTGGAAAGATTCAAAAATTTAAAATGAGAGAGATGGCAATCAAAGAATACGGACTTGAGTGAAAAGATAGCTTTTACCTGCCTTTCCATAAAACTGAGCCTATAAAAAATTAAATAAAAACAAATAATTACAAGAAAAACCAGTAAGCGAAAATTTTTTTCTTGACAAATAGAAAATTTTGTAATAATAGTAAAAATAATAATTTTATAAAAGGAGAAAAAAATGGAAATTTTAACAGTATCTCAGGCAAGTAAATACTGTAAGGTTTCCCCTAAAACAATTGTTAACTGGATTGAGGGAGGTCATTTAAAGGCCTATAAGACGGTTGGTGGTCATCGTAGAATTAAAAAAGAAGATTTAGACCAATTTTTAAAGGAGAGAGGGATGCCACTTCCAGAGGAACCAAAAGGAGAAGAGAGAAAGAAGATCCTGGTCGTTGATGATGACAAGATTATTGTAGAGACCATTGTTCAGGCCCTTGAGGAGGACGAATTTGGTTATGAAATGATCTCCGCCTCTGACGGTTTTGAAGCAGGGCTTCAAGTGAGCCATTTCAAACCCGACCTCTTAATCCTGGATATCATGATGCCTGATATCAATGGTTATGAGGTATGTCAGAAGATCAAATCGAATCCCGAAACGAAAGACATAAAAATCATCGTCCTCTCAGCTTACCTCGATGACGAGGCCTTCAAAAAGATGAAGGAATATGGAGCAGATGCCTGTTTTTCGAAACCCCTTCCTTTAGAACAGTTAAAGTTTGAAGTAGCCAGGCTCCTTGGCCTAAAAAAATGAACGTTTAATCCATTTGTTAATGAGAAGGAGAAATCCATGGGTTTGGAAGAGAGTCTAAAAAGTAAAAGATTTGTAGTCACTTCAGAAGTTCAACCTCCTATTGGGACAGGGATTCAGGATCTTGTAAGAAATATTGAAAAGATTCGTGGAAGAATCGATGCCTTGACCGTCCCGGAATTAAAGATCGAAGGATTGGTTACGGATACACTGGGAACCTGCCGTGCCTTAAAGGAGCAAAAGTTCGATCCCATCCTTCAGACGACCTGCCGTGAAAAGAGCCGAGTGGATATCCAGGAGCACCTTCTCAAGGCCTCTCAGTCAGGGATCGAGAATATCCTCACCTTTACCGAAGATTATCGCATCACGGGAGATAGTTTACAAGAGATAATGTTTTTCCATGTGGACTCGGGCAAACTCTTCTCCGTGATCGAGAACCTAAGGGAGGGACATGATATCTCAGGTCGAGAAATCCCAGGAAAGCCTAAGTTCTGCATCGGAGCCGGGATTGAGGCGGGTTGGGGAAAGAAAGTCCCCGATCTGGAGTTGAAAGAGATGGAGGCCTTGGCAGGCATGGGGACACACTACTTTCTGACGACCCCTGTTTTTGATCTCGATGCATTTAACCAGTTTATAAAGAGAATAGCACCTCTTCGAGTCCCGGTCATTGCGGAGATTATTCTCGTTCGCTCTGCCGAAATGGGTCTCTTCTTAAATAAGCATGTTCGGCCAGGGATGGTGCCCAATCACATCATTGAGAAATTGGCGAAAGCTCCGGATAAAGAAAAGGCAAGTATCGAGATCATTCGTGACCTGGTTCAGGGGCTTAAAGACCTCTGCCAGGGAGTTCATTTCATTCCCATCGGGGCAGAGGATAGGATATCGAAATATCTGGATGCCTTAAGACTTTGAATTCGAAACCATCGATTTCGGATTGAGATTCGATCTCAACCAAAACAGAGAGTCACTCAATGAATGAAAAGATAGGTGCGGCATTAGTGGTGGGGGGAGGGATCGCTGGAGTTCAAGCCGCTCTTGATTTGGCCAATTCAGGAATCAAGGTCTATCTCTTGGAGCGGTCTCCAGCGATTGGGGGTAAGATGGCCCAACTCGATAAGACCTTCCCCACCAATGATTGTGCCATGTGCATCGTCTCGCCGAAATTGGTCGAGGTGGGGCGTCATCTCAATATCGAAATCCTCACCAATTCTGAACTTCTCTCCCTGGAGGGGAATCCCGGACATTTTAAAGCCACCATCCGAAGATATCCTCGCTATGTGGACCTAAAGAAATGTACAGGTTGTAATGATTGCACGGAGGTCTGTCCCGTCCTTCTCCCCAATGAATTCAATGAGGGGTTGGATCAGAGAAAGGCAATCTATCGCCCCTATCCCCAGGCGGTTCCAAATACGTTTTTAGTTACGAAACGAGGGACAAGCCCCTGTAAGGCAACCTGCCCTGCTGAGACAAGTGCTCAGGGATATATCGCCCTCATTAAAGAGGGTCGCTACAAAGAAGCCCTCGATGTGATCAAAGAATACAACCCTTTTCCTGCCTCTGTAGGCCGTGTTTGTAATCACCCCTGTGAAGAAAAATGTAATCGAGCTAAACTCGATGCCCCTGTCTCCATCTGTAATTTAAAACGATTCGTCGCAGACTGGGTCTACGAGCATCGGGAGGAGTTGAAAGAAACTCCAGATTCGGGGTTCAGAATCCCGAGTGAGGAAGAGGTGGAGAGACCGAAAGCCCGGGTGGCGATCGTCGGAGCTGGACCTGCAGGGCTTAGCTGTGCCCATCACCTCTCTCGAATGGGTTACGAAGTCACGATTTTCGAGGCCCTCCCTGTGGCTGGAGGGATGATGAGGGTTGGAATTCCTTCCTATCGTCTTCCTCGAGAAGTGCTGCAGAGAGAGATCGATGAGATTATCAACCATCCGAAGGTCCAATTAAAACTGAACACTCCCATTCGTAATATTAATAGTCTCTTTGAAGCCGGTTACTCCGCTATCTTTTTGGCTATAGGAGCTCATGAGCCCCAGAAATTAGGAATCCCGGGAGAGGAGGCTTTAGGCGTCCATCATGGAGTTCCTTTTCTTCAGGGAGTCAGCCTCGCCGAACGGTATGGCATCACCGAAGGATTTGAAGATCGATTCATTATCGCCTTTGGAATTCCCATTGCCCCAAAGGTTGGGGAAAAGACAGTGGTCATCGGAGGAGGCAATGTAGCGATCGATGCGGCCCGGACCGCATTAAGGCTTGGAGCCAAGGAGGTGAAGATTCTCTATCGACGATCCCGAGAGGAGATGCCCGCCAATTCCTGGGAGATTGAGGCTGCTGAAAAGGAGGGAGTGGAGATTCAAATCCTCACGGCTCCAATTGAGGTCCTCACCGAGGATGGTCATATTAAAGGGATTAAATGTATCAAGATGGAGCTGGGAGAACCGGATGCCTCTGGGAGAAGAAGGCCCATTCCTATCAAGGGTTCGGAGTTTGTCATCCCTGCAGATACCATGATTGCTGCCGTAGCTCAAGCCCCAGAGATTTCTTTCCTTGAGGAAGGTCATGGTCTTGAAGTGACGGAAAAAGGAACCTTTGCCGTCGATCCAAAGACTTTGGCGACCAACCGACCTGGAGTCTTCGCAGGAGGCGATGTGGCAAGAGGGCCTTGGATTTTGATTCAAGCCATCGCAGATGGTCGAAGAGGTGCCCTCTCGATCGATCGATATCTCCGAGGAGTTCCTCTCCTTACTCCACGGGAGGAGATGCCCCTTCCTGTGGTAGAGATGAGCAAAGAAGAGATTGACCAGATGGTGGAAGAAGGAAAGGTGAATTTGACTCCGAGAATCAGACCGCCAGAACTTCCAGAGAAGGAGAGGATTCGAGATTTTAGAGAAGTGGAGCTGGTCTATACGGAAGAGCAGGCCAAACAGGAAGCCTCTCGGTGTCTTTCCTGCGGGATCTGCTCTGAATGTCACCTCTGTGTATTGGCCTGCAAACGGGAGGCGATCGACCATCAACAGGCCCCTGTGGATGAAGTCCTTGAGATAGGTTCTGTCATCCTCTCACCGGGCTACAGCCTCTATCGAGCAGAGCTTTCCCCTGAATTGGGATATGGACGTTATGCGAATGTGGTCACCAGTATGGAATTCGAACGGATGCTCAGTGCCTCCGGTCCATGGGGAGGTCACATTACCCGTCGCTCCAAGGATCATCGAGAGCCTAAAAAGATCGCTTTTCTTCAATGTGTGGGGTCAAGAGAAAAGGAACGGGACTACTGCAGTTCGGTTTGCTGTATGTATGCGACGAAAGAGGCCATGCTGGCTATGGAACATCTTCCAGGAGTGGAGATAAAGATCTTTCAGATGGATATGAGAGCCTTTGGGAAGGGATTTGATGCCTACTTTGAACGGGGGAAAGAGAAGGGGATTCAGTATATCCCCTGTCGAATTTCTGGGCTGGAGGAGGATCCAGAAACCAAGGATGTCATTATTCGATATGAGGATCTGGAAGGAGGCCATAGGATAAGGGAAGAACGCGTTGATTTGGTTGTTTTGAGTGTCGGGATGGCCCCTCTCCCTGATATTCGAAGGTTAGCCCAAGCTACGGGAATTGAACTTGATTCGCATCAATTCTGCCTTACCCGGGATTTTGAACCTACAGAGACCACTCGACCTGGAGTCTTTGCCTGTGGTGCTTTTACAGAACCTAAAGATATTCCTGATAGTGTCATTCAGGGAAGTGGAGCAGCAGCAAAAGCCCTCTCGGTGATTGGAGAGGCTCGAGGCACGTTGATTAAAAAGAAGGAGTATCCACCTGAAAGAGAACTTTCTGCTGATGAAGAACCGCGAATTGGAGTCTTTATATGCAGTTGTGGAACGAATATCGCCGGGACGGTAGAGGTTAAAGAGGTCACCGAGTTCGCCAAGTCTTTACCGGGTGTCATTCATGCGGAAAATACCATCTATACCTGCTCCGCGGATTCCTTAAAATTGATTCAGGAGAGGGTCAAAGAGTTCAACCTGAATCGGGTAATTGTGGCCTCCTGTACCCCCAGGACTCATGAACCTCTCTTCAGGGATACGATACGAGAGGTAGGACTTAACCCATATCTCTTTGAGATGGCCAATATCCGAGACCAGTGCTCATGGGTTCATATGGGTCAGAAAAAAGAGGCTACAGAGAAGGCCAAGGAGCTGGTTCGGATGGCCGTCGCTTGTTCCAAGAAATTAGAGCCTCTGCATGAAATTCCACGAAGTCTGGTTCGAAGTTCTCTGGTGGTTGGAGGAGGATTGGCTGGAATGACCAGTGCGTTGCATCTCGCGGATCAGGGTTATCCGGTCTTCCTGGTTGAAAGAGAGAGAGAGTTAGGAGGGAGATTGAAGCAGATTTATTTCAGTGGGAATGGGGGAGATCCTCAGGCCTATCTGAGAGGATTGATCAAAAAAATTGAAAGCCATCCGAAGATTGAGGTATTGAAAGGGTTCCAAGTCATAGAGCATGAGGGAAGCGTTGGAAATTTTAAGACTAAAATAGCGCGTTTAGAAGGGTCTGAGGTTCGGGTCATTGATCATGGGACGACCATTATTGCCACAGGGGGTCGTGAGTATCGAGGAAAGGCTTATCTTCTTGGAGAGGATCCGCGAATCATCACTCAGGAGGAGTTTGAGAAGAGGCTTGCGGAAGAAGACCCCTTTCTCGCTAAAACTCGCTCCCTTGTCATCATTCAGTGTGTCGGACCTTGGGATGAAGATCCTTCCAGGGCTTTCTATTGTAGTCGAATCTGTTGCAGTGTGGCCATTAAAAATGCCCTTCGGATGAAAGAACGCTATCCTCAGACCTCTATCATCGTTCTTTACAAGGATATGAGAACCTATGGATTTAAGGAGACCTTCTATACCCAAGCGAGGGAGAAAGGGATTCTATTCATTCGTTTTAATGATCAAAGGAAGCCTTCCGTTTCCCTTTCAGAGGGAAGATTGGTGGTTCAAGTTGAGGATCCCATGCTTCATCTTCCTCTTACCCTTTCACCCGACCTCCTTGTCCTCTCAGAAGCAGTGATTCCGAACGAAGGAAGTAAGGAACTCGCCAATCTTTTCAAATTTCCTCTCACCTTAGATGGATTCTTTCTGGAAGCCCATGTGAAGCTCAGGCCTGTGGATTTTGCGAGCGATGGACTCTTTCTTTGCGGGATGGCTCACTATCCGAAATCGATTAACGAAACCATTGCCCAGGCTCAGGCCGCAGCGGCGAGAGCCTCTACCATCCTTTCTCAAGAAGTCCTTCAGGTGGGTGGGGTGGTGGCGGTGGTGGATGGGGAGAGGTGTGCGGCTTGTTTGACGTGTGTGAGGGTATGTCCTTATGGGGTGCCGGTGGTCAATGAGCGTGGGGAGGCGGAGATTGATGTAGCGAAGTGTAAGGGGT
>CAZMWF010000077.1:0-31721 GCA_964570075.1 uncultured Syntrophaceae bacterium
TGGTTGGTTTTAATCAGAAGCCCATTTCAACGATAGATCGATTCGTAGGATCTATTTATATTCAATCCATCCGCGTTCTATGGGTTTCGGAAATACTCCTGTCGGGCTTAAATGATTTCCCCGCTTCAGTGAGGCATTACGATTCTCTGTAAGTCCTCATTGAAGGTTGGAAATCATTTGAGTCCTGGATTACCATCCATTAGAGAAAACGGAAATTGATTCCCTCTAAAAAATGTGACATATTTTTTAAAAAATTTTATGGAGGCCTCCATCATGCAATTAAAAGGCTATATGGGCAAGATCCTGAGGATCAACCTTTCCAATCGAGAGATTCAAATAGAACCTTTAAATGAGGAATGGGCTGAAAAGTTCATTGGTGGAAGTGGATTGGGAGCAAAATATCTATTCGAAATGACAAATGAGAAGACAGACCCCCTCGGCCCAGAAAACCCATTGATCTTCATGAATGGCCCCTTCACAGGGACCTCTGTTCCTCTCTCTGGAAGGCATGGAGTAGTTTCCCGATCTCCCCTTACGGGAATCTTCGGGGAATCCGATGTGGGTGGAACCTGGGGAGCCAATCTAAAGAAGGCTGGATTGGATGGGATCTTAATCACAGGGAAATCTGAAAAGCCCGTCTATCTATGGATCCATGATGAGAAGGTTGAACTCCGAGACGCCTCCCATCTCTGGGGAAAGGATACCTACGAGACGGACTCTATTTTAAAATCGGAAACCCATGAAAGGGCAGTGGTCAGCTCCATCGGCCAGGCAGGAGAGAATCAAGTTTTAATCTCTTCCATCATGACCGACGGCCGAGATGCTCGAGCGGCGGGTCGCTGTGGAATGGGAGCTGTGATGGGTTCCAAAAAATTAAAAGCCATTGTCGTCTTGGGGAATCAAACCGTACCTGTTCATCGCCCGGAAGAAGTGGGACGTCTTCAAAAAGAGTTCGCTCCCCTCATCAACAAAAACGCTGAGAATTTTAGAAAATACGGAACATCGGGTTCTCTTTCAGTCTTTGAAGCCATGGGAACGCTTCCGCTTCAGAACTGGAAATTTGTCGGACGATGGGAAGAATCTGCAGAAAAGATCAATGGCTTCACCATGGCCGAAACGGTTTTAACAGGTCGTTACTTCTGTGATGCCTGCATATTAGGATGCGGAAGGAAGGTCAAGATCGAGAAAGGCCCTTACAGGGGAGTGGAAGGGGCAGGGCCAGAGTATGAAACCCTTGCCTTACTCGGAAGCAACTGCTTGATCGATCATCTCGAAGCCCTCTGTTATGCCAACGAACTCTGTAATCGATACGGTCTGGACACCATCTCCTTGGGAGGGGTCGTTGCCTTTGCCATGGAAGCCTATGAGCGGGGGCTGATCGATCGGGAGGATACTGGAGGCATTGAACTCCTGTGGGGAAAGGAGGAGGCGCTCATTGAAATGATTAAACAGATAGCCTTCAGGAAAGGAGTGGGAGAAATCCTCGGACAGGGGGTTCGAAAGGCCTCTGAGCAGATTGGTAAAAATTCGATTGAATTTGCTCCTCATATTAAAGGACTTGAACTTCCAGCCCATGATCCGAGAGGTTACAATGCAGGAGCGGTGGGATTTGCTACCTCGGCAAGGGGAGCCTGCCATCTTTCGGGTCTCAGTCATACCTTTGAAAGGGTCCTTAAATCTCCTGAGATGGGAATTCCAGAACCGATGGATCGATTTGAAGTGAAGGGAAAAGGAATCCTTGCTGCCAAGACTCAGAATCTAATGGGCTTGATGGATTCCCTCAAGCTCTGCAAATTCATCCTTTTTGGGGGAGTGACCGTGACCCATATGGTGAAGTGGTATGGCGATGTGACAGGGAGAGAAATCTCCATTGAGGAATTTCTTAAAACAGGCGAACGGATCTTCAACCTGAAGAGACTTTATAATGTGAGGCTGGGGATTAGCCGAAAGGATGATTGGCTCCCCTTCCGTCACCTCACCCTTAAGAGAGAAGGGAAGGGGCTTACTCCTAACCTTCCACCACTTGGCCAGATGCTCAGCGAGTATTATGAATATCGAGGTTGGTCTGAAGAGGGGATTCCCACGCCTGAAAAAATAAAAGAACTGGGACTTTAAAAATTTTCTCAATCCCTTACTTCCTTTTCAGGAGGGTGAACAGATCGGATTCTTTCGAACCTTTAAGATTTACTTTCTCCCTGTCTCCTTCTTCTTTTAATTCCTCCCTCTTCCATTCTTTCTCCCTCACCATTCGTTTCTCAATCCACCGATCCAAGGCCCTAAGGTCGAAAAGGACTCGACCTCCGATTTTAAGATAGGGAAGCTTCTTCTGGGAAGCCATTCGGTAGATCGTGTCTGTGGATAGGCTTAAATATTGAGCCGCCTCCTTTGCCGTAATCAATCTCCGGAGCTCTGGGATCCTTTTGATCCGTTCATCCATCCGCTCGAAATATTTCTCTGCCAGGAGATCCGCTAACATATCCAAGAATTCTTTCACTGGAGGACGCCCTTCTTCTTTGCCCATCACTGCCTCCTCGATGAAAACGATTCCGCTCTATCTTTCTTTTCGCAGGATCTCTTCTTTAATCTTCCTCATCATGGCAATATTCTCCGTATGACCTGTGTATCGAGCGATCACCTTCCCCCGAATGGGACGGTTGAGAAGATAGAAATCGCCTAAGATATCTAAAATTTTGTGGCGGACAAATTCATCCTCGAATCGGAGTTCTGTGTTTACCACCTTTTCGTCGTCCACCAGGATAAAGTTATGAAGTCGACCTCCACTGCCTAAACCCATTCGTTCGAGCATCTCAATGTCCTTGAGAAAACCAAACGTCCTTGCAGGGGCAATCTCTTTTTTGAAGGTCTCTTCGTTTTCCAAGACAAAATTGAAAGTCTGTTTCCCGATTGGAGGGGGATAATCTAAAAAATACTGAATCGAAAAGATCTCCGAGGGCTCGATCGTTAAGGACTTATTTTGATGAATGACCTCCAGCTTTCGGTCCACGACAAACTCCTCAACCCTCTCCTCCTGTTCCTCAATTCCCGCCTCCTCAATGATCTTGCAGAACTCTAAGGCCGATCCGTCCATGATCGGAATCTCCTCGATCATCTTTACCATCACATTGGTAATTCGATAGGCATGAAAAACAGCCATCAGGTGTTCGATGGTTTTGGCCACAGCCCTTCCCCTCTTTAAAGAAGTGGCATAATCGGTGGTTTGAACATAATCCAGGTGGGCCGGAACGACCTCCTCTGAGGAGAGGCTTCCAAAAAGAATCCCATGGTTGGGAGGAAGGGGTTGAAGGAGCAGTCCTGTTTTCATCCCTGAATGAAGTCCAGTCCCATAGAGCACAACACTCTGTCGAATCGTTCGCTGAGGAAAGAGGGAAGGAATAGATTTCTCATCCTGTTTCTGGGAATAAGAAAGCCTCTCTTCAGGGGAAAGGGAGGGATGAGAAATCTCTTGATGTTGGGAGATAACCTCTAAAGGTTCAACCCGGGAGGGTTCACCTCTCCTCTCTAAGGCTCGATGAATGGTCGCCAAAAGGGTATCCAGAGAAAGGGGTTTTTCAATAAAATCAAAAGCGCCCAATTTTACAGCCGTCATCGCCGTAGAAATGGTCGCATGGCCCGAGATCATAATGACCGGCTTATCGGAAAGGGATTTGAGATGTTTCAGGACCTCGATCCCATCCATTCCAGGCATCCAGATATCCAGGAGGGTAACCTCCGGATTTTCTCTTTTGAAGATCTGAATGGCTTCCTCTCCACTTCTTGCGGTCACCACATGGAAGCCTTCATCTTCTAAAACTCCAACCATCGAATGGACTACCCTCTCTTCATCATCCACGATGAGAATCTTTTTCTTCATCCCTGATCCCTTAAAACTGTTTTTTATTTGATTAACATAAATTTATGATAAATGGAAGCAAAAAGATGGAATCATAGTAATCCCTCACTCAGAGGTGGAGGATAAGCCCGAGATGGGTATTGGAGAAACCCAAGGTGCGGCTACCTTAAATGGCCCATAGAAATCCTTACTTTGGTTGGTTTTAATCAGAAACCCATTTCAACGATAGATCGATTCGTAGGATCCATTTATATTCAATCCATCCGCGTTCTATGGGTTTCGGAAATACTCCTGTCGGGCTTAAAATGATTTCCCCGCTTCAGTGAGGCATTACGAATCATAGGTAATCCATCACTGAATGGTGTGAATATTTATGGGTCCGACAGGGATGGGTTACGACTCGTATCGTTGGGGTTTGGATTTTTAAAAATTTCCAACTCCCACCCTTTCTCTCAGGAGTTCGTGATCCTCCTCGGTGGAAGCAAACACTCCAATATTCCCCAACCGAACATTGAGCAGTCCGATAGACTTCACTGCATCGTAGGCTTCGATCATCTCTGAGAGCTTTGGACTTCGGTAGCGCCTCATTTGATACTCTGGAAAGAAGGCCAGAATCGTAAAGGGAATCGTTGGATCCACATCAAAAAGAAGCTGAGCGATCTTCTTCAATTGAGGAGTCTCCACAAGATTGGGAATATAGAGGGAGAGGACTTCAAGGACAAAATCTCTTTTAAGAATCTCTTCAGGGAGCCTGAGAATATTTCGATTAAAACATCCGGTCAACCACTTATGATCCGTGCTCTCAAAGGCCTTGATGTCCAGCCAAAAGGAGTCCACTCCCGCCTCTTTCAGAAGATCAAGATGCTTAGGGGTCAATCCATATCCATTGGTCTCGATGAGGACCCAAAGCTTTGTTTCTTCCTTGATTCGCCTACTGCACTCCATGTAAAACTCTGGGCAACAGGTTAGATCTCCTCCCGTGAAAGCAACGATATTGCGTGCCGGTCCCCAACCCTGAGGACTCAGAACAATGTCCTTCTTCTGAAGAACCTTTGGGCAGAG
Source organism: uncultured Syntrophaceae bacterium (assembly GCA_964570075.1). Classification (GTDB taxonomy): domain Bacteria; phylum Desulfobacterota; class BSN033; order BSN033; family UBA1163; genus CALIBK01. Next base: position 4,913 of record CAZMWF010000077.1, read on the forward strand.
GGGAGAACGTTTTCCATACATGACACAGGCTCCGCAACATCGACAGGAATCATGGGCATGGAAGGCCGTAGCCCTCCTCCTGGGTTCTCTAACCGTCACCTCCTTTTCATATTCTTTACAGGCTTTCAAAATATCTTCGGGAGACCACCATTCCCCTCTGGCCATCTTGGTGAAGTTCCAAGAATGACATTTACGGCAGGAAAAGTTGCAACCCGATTGATAGATGGAAAGGTAGTTTTCTGGCCTTGAGAGATGAACCGAGGAGATGAGTCGCAACAGGCCTCTATCCGTTCTTTTTAAAGTGGCCTCACAGGCTAACGCTTTTCCTCCTTCCACCTCTGTCACACAACTTCCCTGAGGATAGCCTTGTTGGATCAGATTGCATCTCATCAAAAAAATTCTATCACAGCCCTTCTTCTCCTTGCAAGGGAAGGAAAACCTATTGTATAAAAAATCGAGGCAAGAAGTTCGAAATCCTCATTGCGAGGGGGATCCCGATGGAAGAGAAACTCAAACAGGTCGCTCAATGGATTCTTCAATCCAGAAGGACGGTCGTATTTAGTGGTGCGGGATTGAGTACCGAATCTGGAATCCCTGATTTTCGTAGCCCTGGCGGGATTTGGGATAAATATAATCCGGAGGATTTTTATTTCCAGAATTTTATTGCGAGCGAGGCCTCGCGGGAAAAATATTGGCAGATGGCTACCGAAATGTATGAATCGATCAAGGATGCCAAACCCAATCCAGCCCATCTCGCCATCGCAGAATTGGAAAGGTTAGGCAGACTGGATTGTGTGATTACCCAGAATATCGATGGCCTCCATCATAAGGCAGGAAACTCTCCGGATAAAATCATCGAACTCCATGGAACCGCTCTCTTTGTCACCTGTTTACATTGTCATAAACGGTATGATCGGGATGAGGTTCAAGAACGACTTCGAAAAGGGGTGAGAGTTCCTTATTGTGATGATTGTGGAGGCCCATTGAAACCCGCCACCATCTCCTTTGGTCAATCCATGCCCGAAAGAGAAACTCAAGAGGCATACCAAAGGTCCTCCTCCTGTGATCTCTTCATAGTGATTGGCTCCTCTTTGGTCGTCCAGCCTGCTGCTTCTATGCCATTGGTCGCAAAACGAAACGGGGCCAAGTTGGTCATTATCAATAGAGATCCTACCCCTTATGACCACTTAGCTGATCTTGTCATAAACGATCTCGCCGGTAAAACTATGGCAAGGATCTTGGAAATCGTTAAATCAGAATTGGCATAAGGATTGTCTGATATTTCGGTCACTTTTTGTCCATAAAAAAGACAAATATTGTCTCTCTCCCGAATTAAAAAACTCTCCATTTTAAAAAAATTTTGTAATTTCAATTAATTAATTTTTTAGAAAGTTGGTATTCATTTTGCTAAAAATTATTATATTCGTGAAGCCCCTCGAGTGATTTAAAGAGAAAGGATATGTTGATCTGTAAAAAATGTTTTCTTGAATACAATGAAGGCAATCTATTCTGTAGCGAATGCGGAGGTCCTCTTTCTCCCAAACAGGTATGTTCATCAATAAATAAAGAAGTGTCCCAGGAAGAAGGGGAGACACAGAAAGAAAGATTTATCTGCCCTCAATGTAAGATCCTCTATGAGAAGACTACTCCTTGTATCCGATGTGGAAAAGAGGCGATTCCCCTGTCCTCTTTTCGTGAAGAAAAAAGGGGCTCGCCGAAAGGGGAGTCAGAGATTCAAGTAGAGTCCAAAACGCCTAAACTTTCTGAACCTACGAAAGAACCTCTCGAGCCCAAGCCCTCTTTCAAGAGAGACATAGAATCCTCAGAACCCCTCACCCCCCTTGAGGTGAAATCAGAAAAGCGAATCCTTCGGGAGGAAAAGAGGCAGATCGTTTCATATAGAGTCAAAAGAGATTATAGGCAACTCTCTCTTTATCTCGGCCAATTAGTGGTCATGGTGATTGCAGGAGGATATATCCTGTGGTCCCTATACACTCATCTCTTTTCAAAAGAGGTCTCATCAAAAACGAAAAATTCTGAAGAGCCATCTGTTCAAGAAATCTCTTCTTCTTCGTTTTCTTATTCCTCCTCACCCTCAATACCCTCATCTTCCTCTTCCTCGACCCCTCCCCTTCATGTCATTACCTCGTTTGAAGAAACAGAGGTCCTGCGAAAGATAAAGGAGCTTCTTGAAACTCTTCGACAGGCAAACCTTTATCAGGATATGGAGCTACTTCTTTCCTGTTATTCGAAGGATTTTAAAGATCGAGAGAGAAAGAAAAGAACCACTCTTGAATTCTGGAAGAAATTTAACTACATAGAGCTCTCTTATATCTTGAAAAGATTCTCTCTTTCTTCAGATACAGCCAAGGCAAAAGTGGTCTGGTTTATCAAATATTCCCCGAAGACTGGAGGCCCTCCAAAAGAGAATAAAAGCACCTTAGAGGTCCTTTTCCAAAAAGAGGAGGATGGATGGAAGATCAAGGAGATTCTCTAAGGAGGTTAGTCTTATCTTCTCCTTCGATCTCCAAGAAATCCCTCATCAAGGATATTCCCTGACTCATCAAATTCCACATAATAAATGAATGGCTGGCGGAAGCCGGGTATATAAAATCTCATGTCCATAAATTCCACTCGATGGCTTCCCATATTGGTCTCCATAGACTTCGCGACCGGAAAACGAGCAAACCAGTAATAGAATCGAACTCCTTCGGTATCGAGGGCTTTTTTGACCCACGCAGAATTGGGCATCTTCTCCACGGACCGAAAACGGATCTTTCGGGGTGGATCGTAAAGAGGGTTCAATCTTCCTAAATAGGAGCTTGAGGAGGTCTCTGATGGGAATCTCTCTCTACGCCCTAAATCTACAAATCCCTGGTAAACCTTCTCCTGAGTCTCGATGTAAAGAGCCCAGCGGTAGGGAGAAGCGGGCTGTGGAAGGGCAGCCCACTGGAGGATCTCTTCCTTTAATCCTTTTGAAAAACTCTGGGCCAGCGTGAGTGCCTTCTGGTGTTGGACCCAGCAAAAAATGACGTAACCGATGAGTGCAATGAGAATCCCCCGACAGATCCAGGAAGCCCTCTTTCTGAGAAGGAGGCTCACGATCCCTGGAAGAATGATGATCCCTGAGAAAATGAGATCGATGATGAAAATCAGGTCCCATGAAAATCGATATTCAAAAAAGGGGGACAGGATCATCGTTCCATAAGAGGTGAGGAGGTCGAGCAAGACATGACTCAATAGGGCTAATAGAGAGATTTTATAGAAACTCCAAAAATACGACCGTTTCGATATTTTTGTAAATACCCAGCTCAAGAGAGCTGCATAAAAGGGGATTAAGATTAAAGAGTGAGTGAAATCACGATGGTACTGAAGATAGAATTGATGGTTGAATAGACCCAAGACGAAGTCGATATCCGGAAGGACTCCCATCGTCCCTCCAGCGATGGTTCCCCAATGCCCTATTTCCCTGTCATCGATCGCCTTCGCAATGACTACCCCTGCAAGGGCATGCGTAATGGTATCCATACTTTTATGGTAACCTGTAGGAATAAGGAAGGCAATCTCCTAACTCCTAAGCCCTCACTTTTTTGAACCATTCAACGGTAAGATCAATAGCACGCTGTCGGTGATCGGGATGGGTCAATCGATGATCTGCCCCTCCAATGAGATGGATTTCTTTTGGAAGACTTAAATGGTGAAAGAGAGTGAGGGCTTGTTCTACAGGGACGAGTTCGTCCTTCTCACCGTGGATGATTAGGCAGTTTGAGACCCTGGGTAAAAGAGGAAGGAGGCGGTGTTTTGGAAGATCCTCAAAAAACGATTTTGGAGGAAGGGGATAATCCTCCTCCTGTTTTTTGGAGTCAAGGTCATCCATATGGAGGGGAGTCGCCCAAATGACAACCGCTTTGATCGTCCGGTCTTTCGAAGCCTGAATGAGAGAAAGAAATCCTCCGAGGCTGGAACCCACCAGTCCTATCCCTTCGATGGACCCCAGCTCGGTTTTAACAAAATCGATGGCTCCCTGAAGATCGATCAATTTTTTACTAATCGTATTATCCTCCTCACTCCCCTCACTCTCCCCAATCCCTCTAAAATCGAACCGGAGCAAGGCCATCCCTTCCTGGGAGAACCTTTCACCCAGAGCAATATACTTTTCGCTGTTTTTGCTGGAAAGCAAACCGTGCGAGGCGATCACACAGAACGGATTTTTCTTATCGGGGAGATGAAGGATTCCTGAAAGCTTCATCCCTTCGCTCAAAAAATAAACCCTCTCTGTTTTCATCTCATCTTCTCCTAACCTACCCCTTTTTCATCCCCTTCCCCTCATCTTTTCGGCTTCACCCCTGCTTCCTTCATCGCTTCAAGATACTCCTCCTTTAACTTCTCTTTTGAGATTCCGTGATCGATGAAGTCCCAGGGAAAAATCTCATCCAGGTCTCTTTTCCGATAGACGTAGAAGTCCGGGTTGAGATGGGTCAGTCGAAAGGCCTCGGTCCAGTTTCCTTGAAGATGATGAGCCGCCATCAACACCCTCCCCACCCTTCGATCTCCTCTCGAAAGGAAGGCCTGAAGATAGGACCATTTGGGAAGATCGTGAAGAACTCCAATCTGTTTTTCGCCCTGAAGTCCCTTCTTAAGAATCCTTAACTTTCTCTTTAACTCTCCCATTTCTTCAAAGGGGACCCATTGAAAAGGGGTATGAGGCTTAGGAACAAAAGGAGTTACATGGAGGTTGAGCCTCCAGCCCTTCTTCTGTTCCTTTAGATGGGAAAGAAGATGGTGCTGGATCTTTTTAGAAAGAAGAAGGATTCCCTTCACATCCTCTTCGGTCTCAAAAGGAAGGCCAATAAGAAAGTAGGCTTTGATCTGTGACAGTCCGTTCTGGATCAATATCTCGATGGCCTTCACTATCTCCTCATCTCGATATCCTTTCTTGATGATCTTTCGAAGGCGTTCCGTCCCTGCCTCCGGGGCAATCGCTGCGCTCTGTCCTCCTCCCTCTCTGAGGGATTGGACAAGAGAAGGAGAGATGGCATCGACTCGCAAAGAGGCGAAAGAGAGTCCTCCCTGTTGGGCAAGGATCTCCTCACACAGGGAGAGGAGATGGGGATAATCGGAGACAGCGGTTCCCGTCAAACCAATCCTTTTTTTCTGAGCAAGGGCCTCTTTGGATAAGGTTTTAAGAATGGGAAGGCTTCTGTTACGAAAAGGATGGTAAACAAAACAGGCCGCGCAGAATCGGCATCCCCTCGGACAGCCTCGATTGAGTTCGATAAGGGCCATCTCATTGAACTCTGTCTCGGGAGTAAAAAGAACGGATTGGGTTCTGAAGCGATCAAGGTCAGAAATCCATCTCCTTTTGATTTTACTGGGAAGACCGGGCTCTGGAATGATCTCGTGAATCCTCCCATCCTCCTGATAAGTCACGTGGTAAAATTGAGGGACATAGACCCCTTCGATGAATGATAATTGTCTTAGCAGGGTCTCTCTCCTGTCTCGGTATGACCTGAAAATTTTTAAAAATTCACCGAGGACCTCTTCTGCCTCTCCTAAGATGAAAAGGTCGAAAAAATCACACAACGGCTCCGGATTCAGAAAGAGAGCGACTCCACCTCCGAGGACAAGAGGATGACCCTCCTTTCGAGACTTCCGTTCCAATGGGAGGTGGGCCAACTGAAGGATCGTTAAGACGTTGAGAAAATCGTTTTCAAAAGAGATGGAGAAGGCTAAAACATCGAAATCGGAAAGGGGTTTCTGGGATTCGAGGGAAAAAAGGGTGTTTCCGGGTTTCTGGTATTCCAGAAGATCTTCCGGCTCGGGCAGGAAAGCTCTCTCGCAAACCACATCCTCCTCTTCGTTGAATCTCTGATAAATACTCTGAAAGCCAAGGTTGGACATCCCGACATAGTAAGAGTTGGGATAGATAAGGCATATGGAGATCCTCCCGCCCCATGATTTTTGAATAAAACCTCTCTCCTGTTCAAGCCTCTTTCTGGCCTTCTGAATGAGTTTCCAGGAAATCATCTCTGGGTGATCCGTACGACGTTTAAGTTATTTTAGCACAAAGCCAGAGAGCCAACCAAATAAATATGGACCGTACGAATCCCCTTTGGATGATCTCTTAATTAATCCGCCTGCTTTCTCAAGAAGGTCGGGATATCAAAACGGTCCTGATCCTCCGCAGGAAGATCATAGGTTTCGTCCAATCTCAATTCATCGTAGCGTTCCGTTGCCTTAAATCTCCTCGAGAAGGTCGGAACCTCCTGGTGCCTCTCCTTCACACTAAAGGAAAAAGGAGGGATCTCCCGATCCTGTTCTTTACTGCCAAAAGTAGGGGGATAAATTCTCTTGAATCGATTCAGATTCGATTTTTCGAATCGTTTCTCTTCCACCTTTCCAAAACCGGTGGCAATCACGGTCACCCGAATCTCTTCCTTCATCTCCGGGTCAATCACCATTCCCCAGATTATATTGGCATCCTCATGGGCCTCTTTCTGAATGAGACTGGTCGCTTCGTTGATTTCGCTGAGGGTCATATTCTCTCCACCCGTGATATTGATGAGAAGTCCTCGGGCCCCTTCAATGGAGATATCCTCAAGAAGAGGACTGGAGATCGCCCTCTGAGCTGCTTCGATGGATCGATTTTCTCCGGAGGCGATTCCTGTGCCCATCAGGGCCATTCCTGTCTCGGACATAATCGTTCGCACATCCGCAAAGTCCAGATTAATAATTCCAGCTCCCACAATGATGTCCGAGATCCCCTTGGCCGCATGATAGAGGATCTCATCGGCCTTTTTGAAGGCCTCCAGGAGGGTCATATTCTTTCCACAGATACTGAGAAGCCTCTGATTGGGAATGGTGATCAAGGCATCAGCCGTCATTTTGAGATTGGCCAGACCCTCCTCAGCCTGTTTCATCCGTTTCTTTCCCTCAAAATGGAATGGCTTGGTCACAATAGCCACGGTCAGGGCACCTAACTCTCGAGCGACCTCTGCAACGACTGGAGCACCTCCGGTTCCTGTTCCACCTCCGAGCCCTGCAGTGATAAAGACCATATCGGCCCCCCTGAGGGCCTCACGGATCTGATCGATGTCCTCCAAGGCAGCTTTTCGTCCAATCTCAGGATTGGCTCCTGCCCCTAACCCTTTGGTAAGGTTTGCCCCTAATTGCAATTTGATCGGGGCCAAATTCGCTGCCAGGGCTTGTGCATCTGTATTGGCAGCGATAAATTCTACCCCTGTGAGGTTATAGTGAATCATCGTGTTGAGTGCATTATTCCCTCCCCCTCCAATTCCAATGATTTTTACTTTTGCGGCCATGTTTTGATTCTCATCAAATTCGATCATATCGACCTCCTTTTCCCTTAGAAGATTTTTTTGTTAATCGTAAGGCATCAGGCGCAAGAAGTGTTCAAACCCACTCCCGCTGCCCTCTCCCCTTTTTTGTCTCTCAAGATCAAAAAAATTCTCCAATCCATTCCCTCATTCGATGGGTGACCTTGCTAAAGAGATTTACCTCCCCCACTCGAAATCGATTCTTCGCTCGATTTCGACTTCCGTAGAGGACCAGACCCACACCGGTCGCATAGATCGGACTGCTGACCAGATCGACCAGACCCCCTATTCCCGTAGGAATTCCTCTTCGAACAGGAAGATTAAAAATCTGTTCCGTGAGCTCGGGTACCCCTTCCAAGATTGAACTTCCTCCGGTCAAGATCACCCCTGCCGGGATAAGATGAGCATAACCCATTCGAACGACCTCCTCGTAAACGAGGGTAAGGATTTCCTCGACCCTGGGTTCGATAATTTCTGCCAGGGTCTGTCTGGAGAGTACCCTTGGCCGTCGTCCCCCCACACTCGGGACCTCGATCGTTTCATCCTTACGAACCATCGAAGTCAAGGCGCATCCATATCGGATCTTGATCTTTTCGGCTTCCTCTATCGGGGTTCGTAATCCTACAGAAATATCATGGGTGATATGATTTCCAGCCAAAGAGAAGACAGCCGTATGTTTGATGGACCCATTGGAAAAGATGACCAGATCGGTCGTTCCCCCTCCAATGTCGATGATGGCAGCCCCCAGTTCTTTCTCCTCTGGAGTAAGGACGGCCTCGCTTGAACCCAGTTGTTCCAAAACAATATCGGCTACGTCGAGTCCGGCACGGTTGGCACATTTAATGATATTCTGAGCAGAGGTGATCGCTCCGGTCACAATATGAACCTTCCCCTCCAGTCTGATGCCTGACATCCCCACCGGGTCTTTAATCCCATCCTGACCATCCACAATGAATTCCTGAGGAAGGACATGGATGATCTCCCGGTCCATTGGAATAGCGACAGCACTGGCAGCATCGATCACTCGCCTGACATCATTAGGGGTAATCTCTTTGTTCTTCACGGCAATGATTCCATGGCTATTGATTCCTTTGATATGTCCCCCTGCAATTCCTGCGTAGACAGAGGTGATATGACAATCGGCCATCAGCTCTGCTTCTTCCACAGCCTTCTTGATCGATTGGACCGTGCTCTCAATATTCACGACCACTCCTTTTCGCAATCCCATCGAGGGATGGGTCCCCAGGCCAATGATTTGAACCTGACCATCAACGACCTCTCCTACCACCGTACAGATCTTGGTCGTCCCAATGTCCAGGCCAACCACTAACGAATCCTTTTTGCCCACCTCTCATCACCTCCTTTCTCATTTCTTTCTTGAGAAACTCTTTTCACGACCATCCTCTTCAAATCACTGCAGTCAATAAAAGAAACTGGAATCCCTCGCTTTTGAAGATCCTTCCAGATCAATAAAAGCCTTCTCATCTTCTCCCCGAATTGATCCCAGCCCATCCTCACCTTGATCCCCTCGGCTTGAGTAAAAAAATGAATCCCCAAATGTCTGTCCATATGGATCTCAGAAATTCTATCCAGAAGAGGAGCTCCTTCTTGTTCAATCACCTTCATCAATTCGAGGGCTTTGCCAAGAAGGTCTTTTGCTCCTTGAGGGTCTTTTTCTATTACCGATTTTGTCAACCCTGTAATAAATGGAAAGTCATAGCCATCCCTCTCCCCAAGGGGCGAAAAGATCACCCCTTTTGAATCGAGATAATAAAGTTCGTCCAGTTGGAGAATGGCCACAGGCTTTCTCTCCTCGATTTCAATCACCAACTTATCTGGAAAGACCTTTCTGAGGCTCACCTGCTCGACCCATGGATGGGAAGAGATCCTCCTCTCAATCTCTTTTAAAGAGAGCTTAAAAAGGTTGGGCCTCCCCTCCAGAGCAATGAGGGTTTGGAGATCCTTCTTTTCGATCTTCTGGCATCCTCGAATCTCCACCTCTTTGAGATGGAAAAAGGGATCCTCTGAGAGAGAAAGATATAAATGGTGTCCCACCAAAAGGGACAAGGTGAGAAGGAGAAGCTGAAAGGCGATTCGAATCGACTTCTTCAGCCATCCATGAAGCCTCTCTCCTACCCTCTCGATCTCCTTCCTTTTAGGTCGAAAAAACCTCTCCTGAGTCATTTTAGGACTTTCTTTTCGTGTTCGATTTTCAATGAAGCGCCAAGAAGGATCTTCTCTACTAAATCTCCAAAAGGGATTCCCGCATGAGCTGCAGCCTTCGGTAATAGGCTCGTCTCGGTCATTCCAGGCATGGTGTTGACATCGATGACAAAAGGGTTTCCTTCTTCATCGGTCATGAGATCGACCCTGGCACAATCCGAACATCCTAAGGCTCGAAAGGCCCGAAGGCTTACTTCCTGGGCATAAAGATACTTCTCCCGATTTAAAGGTGCGGGGATGATGTACTCGGTTTCCCCTTTCGTATACTTGGAGTAATAATCATAAAAGCCACTCTTGGGGGCAATCTCAATAATAGGAAGAGGAATCTCATGAAGGATCCCGACCGTGATCTCCTTCCCCTTTACAAAGGCTTCCACCAGAATCTCCTCGTCATACTTCCCTGCCTCTTGGAGGGCCGGAAGAATCTCCTCGGGTCTTTTGACAATGGAGACCCCCAGGGTAGAACCTTCCCTTGAAGGTTTGACGACAAATGGAAGAGGGATGGAAAGTTGATCCGCCTTTTTCTCGATGTCTTCTCGCCGAACGACTTCAAAAGGAGGCGTGGGAATCTTCTCGTAAAGGAATATCTTCTTTGCCATAATTTTGTTTAGCGCCAGGGCACTGGCTAATACCCCTGATCCGGTATAGGGAATCCCCATCATTTCCAGCATCCCTTGAATCGTTCCATCCTCTCCATATCTTCCATGAAGGGCAATAAAGGCCACTTCAATCCTCTCCCGAAGGAGTTTCTCCGCAAGATCGTATCCAACGTCAATTCCATAGGCGTTATATCCTTTCTCCAGAAGGGCTTTCAAAATGGCCCTTCCTGTTTTTAAGGAGATCTCCCTTTCTCTGGAGAGTCCACCCATCAATACTCCGATCTTCTTTTTCTTTAGAGAAGCCTCCTTCATTCTCCGATCACCCGCACTTCCCGTTCGAGGGAGATGCCCTTCTCCTCATACACCTTCCTTTCTATCCACTCCATCAGGTTGAGGATCTCCTCTGCCGTCGCCTTTCCTTGATTGATGATAAAATTGGCATGTCGATCAGAGACCATAGCCTGTCCCATTTGAAACCCTTTCAGTCCCACCTCTTCGATCCACTTCCCAGCAGGTCCCTCTTTGGGATTTTTAAAAATGGAACCAGCACTCGGATAGCCTATGGGTTGGGTCCTCTTTCTTCTTTCGGAATAGGATCTGACCGCCTCCAGAATCTCTTCTTTTCGACCCCGCTTTAAATGAAACTTTCCGCGAAGAATAATCCACGACCTGGGAAAGGAGAGATACCGATAAGAGAAACGGAGTCTTGACCTTGGTCTTTCCACCGTTTCCCCATCCTCTTTGAGAAAGGTGACCGAATGGACCAGATCTTTGATTTCAGCTCCCCATGCCCCTGCATTCATGGCCAACCCACCCCCTACTGTTCCTGGAATCCCGAAGAAGGGCTCCATTCCCGTGAGTCCTTTCTGGATGGTGTATTGGACCAATTGATGAAGGGAAAGCCCACCCTCCGCCTCCACCAATTCCCCATCAAAATGAACCTTTCTAAGACCTTGAGTTAAACTGACGACCCATCCCCTAATCCCCTTGTCCCTGACAATAAGGTTGGTTCCACGACCCAAAATAAAGAGCGGGATCTTCTTCCTCTTTGCCACCTTCAGAATTCTTTTGAGTTCTTCCAGATTCTTTGGAAAAAAGACGACATCGGCAGGCCCTCCCACCTGCAGGGAAGTGAGTTGCCTCATGGGAACGTCAAAAAGGGTTCTTCCCTGGATCAATCCTTCTGCCAATTTTTGATAGTCTCGAATCATTGAATCTCTCTATTTCATTTCGTTGACCCTCTTACTCCAGGCGCTCTACCAGTTCATCAGCGACTTGCCAGATATCCCCTGCCCCTAAGGTAATGACCATATCTCCGGGTCGAAGAATCTTAAGAAGATGTTCTACAATCTCCTTTTTCTCCGGAAGATAGGTCACATCGCGATGGCCAGACTCCCTGATTCCATCAAAAAGGGCTCTGGCTTCTACCCCTTCGATTCGTTCTTCTCCTGCCGGATAGATTTCCGTCAGAATAAGGACTTCCGCATCATAAAAGGCGGTCAAAAACTCGTTAAAGAGGGCCTTTGTCCGCGTATAACGATGGGGTTGGAATACGACGACCAGCCTTCTCTTCCATCCCGTCTTTGCGGCTTTGAGGGTTGCGATAATCTCAACGGGGTGATGGCCGTAATCATCCACAATCAGAATCCCCCTCTTTTCCCCTTTGATCTGAAAGCGTCTTTGGATTCCACTGAATTCTGCAAGGGCCTCCTGAACCGTCCGAAAAGGAAGGTCCAGTTCGAAAGCGGTCGCCACTGTCGCCAGAGAATTATAAACATTATGGAGGCCCGGCATGCGAAGGCTCAATCTTCCCAACCTTCTCCTCTGAAAGAGAACATCAAAAGAGGTGGAAAGTCTCTCGAATTCAATCTCTTCTGCCTGAAAATCCGCTTGAGCAGTCAATCCATAGGTCGTGAACCTCTTCTTTAATTTCGGGATAAGACTCTGAATATTGGGGTGATCGAGACAGACCACGGCCAGCCCGAAAAAAGGAATCTTATGGAGGAACTCGAGAAAGGTCTCCTTGATCTCTTCGATCCCCTTATAATAGTCAAGATGATCGGCATCGATATTGGTCACCACGGCAATGGTCGGCATCAACTTTAAAAATGAACCATCGCTCTCATCGGCCTCAGCCACCAAAAACTCCCCTTGACCGAGCCTTGCATTGCTTCCCAAACTGTTCAGTCTTCCTCCGATGACCACCGTAGGATCGAGTCCCCCTGCCGCTAAAACGGTGGCAATGAGGGAGGTCGTCGTCGTCTTTCCGTGGGTTCCTGCGATAGCAATTCCCACCTTCATTCGCATCAGCTCGGCCAACATCTCAGCCCTTGGAATAATGGGGATGTGCCTCTCTTCAGCGACTTCCACCTCTGGATTTCCTGGTCGAATGGCTGAAGAGACGACGACCACATCGGCTTCTTTCACGTTCTCTCTTCGATGACCATAATGGATTTCACATCCAAGGGCCTGAAGCCTTCGAGTGACTTCCGTCTCTTTCAGGTCGGACCCGCTGATGTGATAGCCTAAGTTGAGCAGGACTTCAGCAATCCCGCTCATCCCGCTTCCTCCGATCCCTACGAAATGGATGTTCTTGATCTTTCCTTTCCGATACATCGGTCCACCCCAATTTCAAATTTCTTCCAATCCTCTATCAGCCCATTCTTCCAATTAATCGATAGCAGTGATCCACAATCTCCTGAGCGGCCATGGGTCTCCCCAACCTCCGGATGGAGAGCTCCATCCTCTCCCTTTCCTCAGGATGCTCGTATAAATGAAAAATGGCTTGAGAGAGAGTTGAACCGTTGAGCCCTTCATCACGAATCATCAAGGCCGCCCCTTTCTCCATAAGCCTCTCGGCATTGATCAGCTGATGTTGATGGGCAGAATAGGGATAAGGGATGAGAATGGCAGCCTTTCCGCAGACAGCCAATTCGGCAAGGGTGCTTGCCCCTGCTCGTGAGATCACAAGATCTGCCTTTTGATAGGCCAGGGCCATTTCCCGAATGAAGGGGGTCACTTCCGCCTCAAACCCTCTCTCTCGATAACTTTTTTCTACAAATTCCAGATCCTCTTTCCCCGTCTGATGAATTATTTTGATGGAGGATTTCAATCGCTCAAGATATCCAAGGGCCTCTATCATAGCCATATTGATCCGATGGGCTCCTGCACTTCCCCCAAAGATGAGGATCGTGAATCGCTCTCCTTTTTCCCGAATCGGGCCCAAAAGGGTCATCTCCTTACGAACAGGATTTCCGGTCACCCTCGTCTTCTTCTTGGGAAAATATCTCCCTGTCTCTTCAAAGGAGACAAAAATTCGATGGACCCACCATTTCAAGATTTGATTGGTTGTCCCTGGAATGATATTCTGTTCATGGATGACTCGAGGAAGCCCGAGAAGGGTGGCCGCAATGAGAACAGGTCCGGAGGCATACCCTCCCACTCCAATGACGATCTCTGGTCGATATCGCTTCAAAATGGCATAGGACTCTAAGATCGCCTTCGGAAGAAACCAGAAGGCCTTCACCTTCCCTCTTAAAGACTTTCCTCGAATAGGCATCGCCGAAATAGTCATTAAAGGATACTTCTCGCCTCCAAGGAGTCTCTTCTCTATTCCTCTTTCTGTTCCCACAAAGAGAACCTCATTGCTCTCCTCCCTTTCCAGAAAGGCCTCAGCAATCGCCATTCCCGGAAAGAGATGACCTCCTGTCCCCCCTCCGGCAATGACCCATCTCATCTCCGTTCCGCATAGGATGAGAGATGGAGAAGAATTCCCATTCCCATCAAGTTGGCTACCAAAGAGGTCCCTCCATAACTGATAAAAGGAAGGGGCAATCCTTTCGTAGGGAGAAGACCCAGGACGACCCCCATATTGATAATGGATTGAAGAGAAATCATTAAGGTTACGCCTAAAGCCAGATAGCAGGCGAAGCGTTCCTGAAGGGAAAGAGCGATTTGAATCCCTCTGAAGGTGAGGATAAAAAAGAGAAGGACGACCAACATCGCCCCTACCAGTCCCAATTCCTCTCCAATGATAGAGAAGATAAAGTCGGTATGGGGGGCAGGAAGAAAGAAAAGTTTCTGTCTCCCCTCTCCAAGCCCCTGCCCAAAAAGACCTCCTGACCCAAAAGAGAGAAAGGACTGGATGATCTGAAAACTGCTTCCCGTAGGATCTTCCCAGGGACGGATAAATCCTATCCATCTTCTATATCGATACTCCGCACTCATGAGAAAGACATAAACCAATGGAATGGCAATCAAAAAAGCAGAGAGGAGATAGATCACCCTGGCTCCGCTGATGAAGAGCAGGAGAAATACGATGATGATCAGAAAAAGGGCTGTTCCAAAATCGGGTTCCTTCATGATGAGACCGATGATCAGACCAGAAAAAAGAACCACAGGGAGGAATCCAAAGAAGAAGCTTCGAATCTTTTCCTCCTTCTTTGTCAGGAGATAGGCGAGGAAAATCACCAAACCCAGCTTTGCCAGCTCGGAAGGTTGGAAGGAGAATCCCCCCAATCGAATCCACCTCATCGATCCTCCGGCCCGATATCCTATTCCGGGAATAAGGACGAGAATCAGGAGAAGCAGGGAAAGAAGGAAGATGGGATAGGCCAGTCGTTTAAATAGCCCATAAGGGAAGAAGAGAAGGAGGAACATGAGCAAAAAACCAACCCCTGCAAAGAAGGCCTGTCGCTTGAGAAAATAGTAAGGATCGCCGAACCGCTCGTTCGCGATGATGGCACTGGTGCTATAGACCATCACGATCCCGATGCCGACAAGCATAAAGGTCACAAATAGCAAAATAAGATCGACCCTCTTTTTCCCCTTCATTTCATTCCATCACAGTCGCCTTACCAATTCCTTAAAGACGTTCCCTCTCTCCTTGTAGTCTTTAAACATATCGAAACTCGAGCAGGCAGGGGAAAGAAGAACGACCTCTCCTGGCTTGGCTGTTTGGTAGGCCAGGGAAACCGCCTTCTCCAAACTCTCGGCCATAAGGGTCTCTGTCAATGACCCTAACTCCTTGGCCATCCTCTCTTTCGCCTCACCGATCAGAATCAACCGTTTCACCCGTCTCTGGACGAGATCTTTCAATGGGGAGAGGTCCGTCTTTTTATCCTTTCCTCCGGCAATGAGGATGACGGGCTCGGAAAAACTCTGAAGGGATTTCACGACGGAACCTACATTGGTCCCTTTGGAATCGTTATAGAAGCGGACCCCTCCGATCTCCCTCACCCATTCAAGGCGATGTTCCAATCCTTGAAACCTCTCGATGACCTTCTGGATCGCCCTTTGGGAACTCCCGAAGAGCCTTGCCGCAAGGATGGCTGCCATCATATTCTCCACATTGTGAACCCCTTTTAAGGGTGCCTCTTTAAGGGAATATCGTTCCTCCATGTGGTTGAGCCTGAGAAAGATCTCCTCCCCATTGGAAAAGGCTCCTTCCTCTTCGGCTTGGCTCATCGTAAAATAAAGCTTTTTCCCGAAAATCTGGTGGACGGAACTCATCACCACTGGATCATCCCGGTTGAGGATCGCCCAATCCTCGACCGTTTGATTCTCAAAAATTTTAAGCTTGGCCTGAATATAGGCCTTATAATCCGGATAACGGTCGAGATGGTCTTCTGTAATATTGAGAAGGACCGCACAGCGGGGCCGAAACTTATCAATCCTCTCTAACTGGAAGCTGGAGATCTCAACGACCAGCACCTCCCATCGTTCTTTTCCATCGGCAAAAAGGATAAGAGGCTCTCCCACATTTCCTCCTATCCCCACTCTTTTTCCCTCCTCTTTGAGCATCTCGCCGATGAGCAGGGTCGTGGTCGTCTTGCCGTTTGTTCCCGTTACTCCAAGGATAGGAGCGTCGAGAAAATGGTAGGCGAGTTCAATCTCACTGATCACCGGAATTCCTTTCTTCAAGGCCTTTTGAACCGGTTCGATACTGGGATCAACCCCTGGGCTCAGAACGATCAAATCCTGGCGGAGAAAATGTTCAACCGAATGCCCTCCCCACTCTATCTCTATTCCCCAAGGGCGTAATTCCTCCCAGATCTCTCTCATCTCCTCCTTTGATCGAAGTTCTGAGGCACTCAAGATCGAACCCTTTTCTCGAAGAAACTTCAGGGTCGCCAATCCTGTTCTGGCCAGTCCGACCACCAATACCTTTTTCCCACGAAGATCGATCATTTCCGTTCTTTCTATCTCAGTTTCAAGGTGCTGATGGCAATTAATCCCAAGATGATTCCAATGATCCAGAATCGAACAATGATCTTGGGCTCTGCCCATCCTTTGAGTTCAAAATGGTGATGAAGCGGTGCCATCCGAAACACCCTTTTCTTTCGAAGTTTATATGAGATCACTTGTAAAATGACGGAAAGGGCTTCGATGACGAAGATTCCTCCCGTGATCACCAAAAGAAACTCCTGTTTGGTGATAAGGGCAATCGTCCCCAGGGAGGCACCCAGGGCGAGGGATCCAACATCTCCCATAAAGACCTGAGCTGGATAGGTGTTGAACCAGAGGAAACCGAGCCCTGCTCCGACGAGTGCCCCGCAGAGAACGGTCAACTCTCCACTGCCCCGAACAAAGGGAATTTGAAGGTAACTGGCAAACCGAAAATGGCCCGCAAGATAGCAGAAAAGCATAAAGGTCGCACTGGTGATGAGGACTGGGCCAATGGCCAGTCCATCCAAGCCATCTGTAAGATTGACCGCATTGGCTGTTCCCACAATGACGAGCATCCCGAAAAGGATGTACCAGTTGCCTAAATCCGGCATCACCCTCTTGAAAAAAGGGAAGACGAGCCGGGAATGATGATCCATGAAATGAAAAAGGACGAAACTGGAGAGCAATCCCATGGCCACCTGAATGGGGAATTTATACCGAGCCCGGATTCCCAATCCATTCTTTTCTTTTATTTTCTTGTAGTCATCTAAAAAACCTAAACCTCCAAAACCGAGGGTGGTGAGCAAAACGATCCAGATATATCGATTGGTCAAGTCTGCCCAGAGGAGCGTGGGGATAAAAAGGGCGGCCAAGATAATCCCCCCTCCCATGGTGGGAGTCCCATTCTTGGAGAGATGCCGAGAGGGAACATCCTCCCTGATGATTTGTTGAATTTGGAAGGCTTTCAATTTCCGGATGATCCATGGACCCACCACAAAGCTAATAAAAAGGGCGGTGAGAATGGCATAGATCGTTCGGAAAGTGATGTATCGAAAGACATTAAAAAAAGTGAAATATTGATGAAGGGGATAAAGAAAATGATAGAGCATTCTTTCAGCGCCTCCTTTGGATCAATCCTTCAACAATCCTCTCCATGCTCATTCCCCTTGACCCTTTGACCAGGACCCAATCCCCTTCACGAATCGTCTGATCTAACCAGCTGACAGCTTCCTCATGATCCTTAACCATGTAGGTCCTCTCTAATTTCATTCCATGACGAAGGGCAGAATCGATGAGCAGTTTTACCTTTTCTCCCAAGACCAGAAGGAAATCTATGTTTAACTCCGCCGCTCTCCTTCCTATCCATCGATGAGCTTCCTCAGAGAATTCTCCTAATTCCAGCATATCTCCAAGGACGGCGATGGCCCTTCCCTTTCCCTTCATCTCGGCAGCCGTCTCCAGAGCAAGCTCCATCGATCTTGGATTGGCATTATAGGTATCGTTCAAGAGATGGATTCCGCCTCCAATCTCCCTGTGTTCCATCCTCATTGGATAGGGAGGAAACTGCTGCAATGCCTCTTTAGCCTTCTCCAGGGGAATTCCAAAAAGAGTAGCCCCTGCAATGGCTGAGAGGGCATTGAGGACAAAATGCTTCCCTAATAAAGGAAGATGAATCTCAATCCCTTCTCCTTCCATGGTGACATAAAAATAGGTTCCATCCTTCGTTAAGCGGATCTCCTTTGCTCTAATATCCGATGGATTCTCGATGCCATAGGAGATCTTTTGTCCGAGAAAGGTTTGGGCGAGTTCCACCACTCGAGGATCATCTTGGTTGACCAGAATGGAGCCATCCTGTCTCATCCTCCGAAAAAGTTCCCCCTTCTCCTCTTTGATCTTTTCGATATCTTTCATCCCTTCGAGATGAACAGGATGGATGTTGGTGATCAGGGCGACATCTGGTTCTGCAATCTCGGTCAATCTTCGAATCTCTCCAGGGACATTCATTCCCATCTCAAGGACCACGACCCTCTCTTTCTCAGTAAGTTTTAGAAGGGTCAGTGGGAGTCCGATGAGATTATTGAGATTTCCCTCCGTTTTAAGGACAGGGAAGGTGGTCTTGAGGCAGGCTGCCATCATCTCCTTGGTGGTCGTTTTCCCATTACTCCCGGTGATTCCTACGACCGGTGTTCGATACTTCCTCCTTCGTTCCCTTGCAAGATCTCCCAGAGCCTGAAGGGTATCCTTCACCGCGATGATGACTTTTGAGGGATCTCCATTCCATCGAATCTCTTTTACCCTTTCCTCTTCGACGATCACTCCACTGGCCCTCTTCTTGAGAGCCTCCAAGGCGAAGTCATGGCCATTGAACCGAGTTCCTTTGAGAGCAACGAAGAGTTCTTCTTCGAGGAGGGTTCTCGAATCGGTGGAGACCCCTCGAAAGAGGATCCCTTCTCCCCTTCCTTGAATGAGTCTCCCTCCTGTGGCTCTGAGGACTTCCTCGACCGTAAAGGTCATCGTTCCTCCAATGCCTTTCGAGCTTCTATGCGATCATCAAAAGGAAATCTTTCTTTCCCGATAATCTGATAGTCTTCATGTCCTTTCCCAGCTATCAAAATGGTATCGGGAGGGGAGGCCAATTGGATGGCCATTCGAATAGCCTCTCGTCGATCAGGGATAAGGAGGTATCCCTTCGTTGATCCCCGGAGATCCGTTCCCTCGGGGTTTAGTTTCTTGACCCCTATCGAATGGAATCCCACTTCAGCCTCCTCGATGATGGCTAAAGGATCTTCTGTTCTTGGATTGTCTGAGGTGAGAATGACGAAATCGCTTAATCTTCCAGCCACTTCTGCCATGAGGGGACGTTTGGTTCGATCCCTATCTCCACCGCAGCCAAAAACGGTAATGACCTTACCTTTCGGCCCTGTTTGGTTACGGAGCTCTATCAATGCAGTCAATACCCGCTCCAGGGCGTCTGGGGTATGAGCATAATCGACGAGTACTCGAAGCCCTTTTGAATTTTCGACCCTCTCCAATCTTCCTGGAACACCCTTGAGCTCTTCTACTCCCTCCCGAATCGCCTCAAGGGGAAGGCCTGCTCCAATTGCTGTCGCCACTGCGGCCATGAGATTGTAAAGATTGAATCTTCCGATCAACTTAGAATGTAGAAAAAACTCCCCATGAGGGGTCCTCATCTGGCAGGAAAGGCCCTCAAAGGAAGCGACCGCCTCACGGACCGAAATCTCGCAAGAAGGATGAAATCCATATCGATAGACCGGAAGAGAGACTCCTTTGACCATTTCCTCTCCTCTTGGATCGTCCCTGTTTGTCACAGCAAACCTATTCGGTTTTTTGCTCCTCATCAGATATTCGGAGAAGAGTCTTCGTTTACTTTCAAAATATCGGTCCAGTGTTCGATGATAATCCAGATGTTCCGTGGTCAGGTTGGTAAAGACGGCTCCATCAAACTGACACCCCGTCACTCGACCCATATCTAAGGCATGGGAGGAGGCCTCAAGGATTACACAGCTGACCCCCTCTTTTCTCATCTCCCAAAACATTCGCTGGAGATCCAATGATTCAGGAGTCGTATGGGAGGCCGGAAAAATCTGATTCTTGTACCGATAATTGATCGTTCCGATCACCCCCACCGTTTCCCCTGCCTTCTTGAAGATCGACTCCAAGAGATAGGTAATGGTCGTCTTTCCATTGGTCCCTGTGACCCCAATGAGTCTGAGCTTTGACGAAGGCTCTCCATAAAAGACCGAAGAAATTTGGGCCAATGCTTCTCGACTACTCTTCACCCAGATATAGGTGGGGGTTGAAGGAAGAGAGCTCTGTTCCTCTTCGAGAAGAACGGCAACGGCTCCTCTTTCAACTGCCTCTCCGATAAACCGATGTCCATCTGTCTCCATTCCTCGGAGAGCAGCGAAAAGATAATTCCTCTTCACCTTCTTGGAATGGTAGGCAATCCCTTCAATCTCTTTCTGAGTCTCCCCGATAACCCTTCTTACCTCTACTCCCTCGAGCAATCTCATCAAATTCATCGTCTCGTCATAAAAGTCTTATCAATGACCTCAATAGCTCAAAATGACCCACCCTCAAGAAGGTGAGTCAAGTTTTAAGTAACAGATCTCTCCTTTTTCAATGACTGCTCCGGGTTTAGGGCTCTGGTCAGCGACCTTTCCGCTTCCTGTCACCTTGATGATGAGTCCTTTCCCTTCAATCCGGCTCAAGGCACTTCTGATGGAGAGTCCTGTGAGATCTGGCATAATCATCTTCCCCGTTTCCTCTCCAATTCTTTCCTTTTGCAGGGAAGGTCGAACGTCTTTGATTTCTCTTACCGATGGGAGTTCATTTTTGACAATCTGAATTCCTTTGGGAAGAACATTAAGATAAGGGAGGGCCTTTTCAACGATCGCCCTAAAGACAGGGGCTGCGACCACTCCTCCAAAATTATTTCCTCGAGGCTCATCAATGACTACGACGACCACCATCTTAGGATCCTCCAGAGGCGCCAATCCCATAAATCCACTCATATAGTGTTCGGTGGAATAACTCCCTAAAATGGGATCCACTTTCTGGGCCGTTCCTGTCTTGCCCGCAATCTCATATCCCTGAGGAACGGCTTGCTCCCCTGTGCCCCCTTTTTCCGTGGTGGCTTTGAGTAATGAGATGAGGGTTTTACAGGTCTCCTCGGAGAGGACTCGTTTGACCTCCTCGGGTTGAAAAGTCTGGATCACCTCTCCCTTCTCATCCGTTATCTTTTCGACAATATAAGGTCTCATCTGTCTTCCACCATTGGCGATGGTGGAAAGGGCCATGGCCAATTGAATCCCGGTCACGGAAATACCCTGTCCAAAGGAGATCGTATCTAAGGAAACAGGGGACCAGTATCTCGGATGGTGAAGGATGCCGTTGGCCTCTCCAGGAAGACCCACTCGAGTCTTTTCTCCAAAACCAAACTCCCGAATATAACGATAGAACCGATCTTTCCCCATCTTCTCTCCAACTTTCGAGGCCCCGATATTGCTCGAAACCTTCAGGATCTGTTTGAAGGTCAACCACCCATGGGGGGAATGATCCCGGATGGTTCGATCATAAACGCTATAGGCTCCATTTTCACAGTAAAAGGAGTCCGAGGGTTGAACGATTCTCTCTTCGAGAGCAGCGGCAGCCAGGAAGACCTTGAACATGGAGCCCGGTTCAAAGACATCGGTGATCGCTCGATTCCTCCAGGCCTTGGGTCGATAGTTTAAAAATTGATTGGGGTTGAAGGTAGGAGAGGAAGCCATCGCCAAGATCCTTCCTGTCTTGGGCTCCATGATAATGGCCATCCCTCCCTTTGCCTCCCATTTTTGAACCGCCTGTTCTAATTCCACCTCTGCAATCCGTTGAAGATGGGCATCCAAAGTAAGGATGATATTTCGAGATTGGCTTTCTTTCTCAATGGGAGGATCGCTGAGAAAGATTCCTCTGCCGATGGCATCCCTTTCCATCATCCAAACCAAGGGTTTGCCGTTGAGCAGTGCATTGTATTGAAATTCAATCCCCTCCAACCCCTTCGAATCGAGGCCCACAAACCCGACGACATGCGCCGCCAAAGGCCCGTAAGGATAGAACCGCTTATTTTCTTTTAAAAAATGGATACCTGGAAAGCGAAGAGCCTTGATCGCTTCGGCCTCCTTGGGGGAGATCTGTCTCTTGATCCATTCAAACGACCTTCCCCTTCGCAATTTCTCCAGGATTTCTTTTGAATCGATCTGAAGGATTCTGGCTAATTCTCTTGCCGTTCTTTCTACCTCCACCACCTTTTTAGGTTCTGCATATACCGAATCCACCTCCAGACTCACGGCCAGTTCATTTCCATTTCGATCATAGATGACTCCCCTTTTAGGGAGAAGAGGGAATTCAGCCATTCTCTGCTGAGCGGCCAGGCGATAGAGCTGTTCCTTTTTTAGGACTTGGAGTTGAAACATCCTCCCTCCAATCAGGATAAAACAGCAGAAGAGGAGGGAGGTTAAAAAGATAATTCTAACTTTAAACCAATTGATCGGTCTCCTTTTCATCGGATGACAATCACCTGATCCGCTTTTGGTTTGACCATCTTCAATTCTTCAGTAGCGATCTTTTCGATTCGCTCATAGGACTTGAGCATCGTGATCTCTAATCGTAATCGTTTATTGATCTCTTGGAGGGCTCTTTCTTCCTTCAGGGCTTTTGAGATTTCATATCCATACTGGATGACCTGAATCCTCGACCACACATAGAAGAGAGAGCCTCCGATCAGAAAGAGCAGGAAGAGACTGAAAAAGAGGATCTGCTTTAATTTCCTCTCCTTCGCTCTCCCTTTCGAATTGGATTCTTCCCGGAGAAGATGTTCACTTCTTCCTTTGTATTCCCTCATCCTGAGGCCTCACACCCTTTCGGCACATCGAAGTTTTGCACTCCGAGATCGAGGATTCTCCCTCTGCTCCTCTCTCGTAGGGATAATGGGTTTAGGAGTGATGACTTTGATCACCCCTCCTTTTTCCCATTTTCGAAATGCCTCTTTAACGATTCGGTCCTCAAGGGAATGAAAAGAAAGAATCACGATTCGCCCCCCCCTTTTCAGAACCTGCCATCCCGAGTCGAGAATCTTCCTTAAATTCTCAAGTTCATCGTTGAGTTTGATTCGGATGGCCTGAAATGTCTTTGTGGCTGGGTCAATCCTTTTGGGGCGAAATCTCTTAGGAATGGCTTGAAGGACAACCCTTCGAAGAGCCTGGGTCGTTCGGATGGGCTGTTTCTCTCTTTCCCTCACAATGGCTTTTGCAATTCTTCGGGCCCAGGGCTCCTCCCCATATTCCCTTAACATTCTTTCAAGCTCGGGGAAGGATAGATGATGGATGAGATCAGCCGCCGTGGTTTGGGCTCGCTGATCCATTCTCATATCCAGAGGACCCTCTTTTTGGAAACTAAAACCCCTCTCCCCTTTTTCTAATTGAATGGAAGAAAGGCCCAGATCCAGAAGAATCCCATCCACTTCTTCAATCTTCTCCTTCTTCAATACTTCCAAGAGATAGATAAAATTCTCCCTAACAATTCGGACTCTCTCTCCATAAGGTTCCAATCTCTTCCGTGCCTCTTGGACGGCCTCTTCGTCCCATTCTATTCCGATGAGGATTCCATCAGGACCTGTCCTTTTAAGAATCTCTTCGGCGTGTCCTCCCCCTCCTAAAGTGGCATCCACATAGATTTTGCCCGAATGACACTGTAAATAACTGATCACCTCATCCACCATGACAGGGATATGGGTCAATGGTTTAAACCCTATAGACCAAGAGTCGCCAGCGTATTTCTAATCTGATCAAAGCCTTCTTCGACTTGACGAACCACTTCGAGCCAGCGTTCCTTTGCAAAGATTTCAATGAATCGACCCTCTCCCACCAGAACCACATCCTTTTTAAGATTGGCATAATCCCTTAAAGATTGGGGAATCAGAAGCCTTCCTAATTTATCGATCGTGCAGTCTATGGCACTCGAATAAAAATATCTAAGAAAAGCACTGGTCTCTTTCCTCATAATCGAAAAAGAACCGATCTTCTGTTCAACCAACAGATTCCACTCCTCGTAGGGAAAGGCGACCAGGCAGCCATCAAAGTTGGTAATGACCAATCGATCATCATATTTTTTGTTTAGGATTTCTCGGAATTTGGAGGGAATACTGATACGACCCTTTGAGTCTATGGTGTGTTCATAACGACCACGAAACACCTTTCACCCCCTCAATTAAAAATCCATACCACCTTTTCCCACTTTTTTCCACTTAGGATAAACTGATACACGGAAAATTAAAATTTGTCAAGTAAATTTTTACAGTTATTCCATTTTTTTTCATATCACATCGAGACTACAATATCTTTGAAAATCAGAGTAATTTAAACACTATATTTTGTAAAAAAACCCCTCAGATCTACTTCATGACCAAAGACTGAGACAGGCTATGATTTGAATAATTCATCACTCAGAGAGAGGGAATAAACACGAAAGGGATGTTTCCGCGTTTCTAAGGTTTTCGGAGGGAGCTTTTTTGGGCCCTTAGATATCCACACCTTTCAGTGAGGAATTACTAATTTGAATCGCTTTGATTTGACAATCCGCTCGATCCTATCTAAAATAAAAACATGGTTCCAGAAGCGATAAAAAAGAGAGTAGAAAAACTTCGAGAAGAGATCGAATACCATAATTATCGTTATTATGTCCTTGATCAGCCTGAAATCTCGGATGCTGAATATGATCGCTTGATGAGGGAATTGGAAAGGCTCGAGGAACAATACCCTGAGCTTCGCTCTCCCAATTCCCCTACTCAACGTGTCGGAGCCCCCCCTTTAGAAGAATTTGAGATTGTCCGCCACACCATCCCCATGCTCAGCCTTGCCAATGCCTTTAATGAAACCGAGGCAAAAGAGTTTGACAAGAGACTGAAACGTTTCTTGGGATCCTCTTCAGATATCGCTTATGTCGCTGAGCCTAAGCTAGATGGATTGGCTGTGGAACTGGTGTATGAAAGGGGGCTTTTTACGATTGGATCGACCCGTGGAGACGGAGTGAATGGAGAGAATATTACCCAGAATTTAAGAACGATCAAGACGATCCCCCTCCAACTCATCAGAAAAGAGATTCCCGTGCCCGAACGATTGGAAGTTCGGGGAGAAGTGATCATGCAAATCAAAAAGTTTGAGGAACTCAATCGAAGACGAAAAGAGGCAGGAGAGCCTCTATTTGCTAACCCGAGAAATGCGGCTGCCGGATCGGTTCGCCAGTTAGATTCAAAAATCACGGCATCCCGTCCCCTTGAAATCTATTTCTATGGAATAGGGGAAGTGAGGGGATGGACGTTTAAAACCCAATGGGAAATTCTCCAAACTCTCCCAAAATGGGGACTCAGAACCAATCCTCATGTTCGAAGGTGTAAAAACATCGAAGACGTCATCGAATACTACCATGAAATGAGCGAACGACGAGAAAAACTCCCCTACGAAATCGACGGGATCGTGATTAAAGTCGATCGCCTTGATCTTCAGGCCCGTTTAGGGGAAATATCGCGAAGTCCTCGTTGGGCCTTGGCCTTTAAGTTTCAACCCAAACAGGAAACCACGAAGATTCTCGATATCATTGTCCAGGTTGGAAGAACAGGAGTCCTCACCCCGGTAGCGATCATGGAGCCCGTGAGAGTCGGAGGGGTCGAAGTGAGCCGAGCAACCCTCCATAATCAGGATGAGATCGATCGGCTGGATGTGAGAATTGGAGATACCGTCATTGTCCAGAGGGCCGGAGATGTCATTCCCGAAGTGGTTCAGGTCATCCCTTCCAAGAGAAAAGGAACTGAGAAGAAATTCAAGATGCCTTCCAAATGCCCTGTCTGCGGAGCAGAGGTGGTCCGGGAAGAAGCCCTTCATCGCTGCATTGGCCTGGACTGTCCGGCCCAGTTGAAAGGTCGAATCAAACACTTTGCCTCCAAAAGGGCAATGGATATCGAAGGGCTGGGCACGAAATTGACGGATCAACTGGTCGACAAGGGATTGGTTAAAGATGTGGCTGACCTTTACTATCTCAAAAAAGAAGACCTTATCGCCCTGGAACGGATGGCGGATAAATCCGCCCAGAATATCATCGACGCCATCGAAAAGAGCAAGAATAAACCTTTGGGAAAATTTCTCTATGCCCTTGGAATTCGTCATGTCGGAGAAGCGACGGCTGAGGATCTGGCTCGTCACTTTCCCCGATTAGAGGACTTCTTTCACCTGACGGAAGAAGATTTGATGAAGGTGGAAGGGATCGGCCCTGAAGTGGCTTCCAGTATTGTTCAATTCTTCAGAGACAAGAAGAATAAGGAGTCGATCGAGCGACTGAAGAAGGCGGGTATCAAATTGATTGAACCTCCGGCGAGAGAGAAAGGAAGGCTTGCGGGAAAAACTTTTGTCTTTACGGGGACCCTTAAATCTTACGGAAGGGAGGAAGCTCGCAGTATCGTAGAATCCTTAGGGGGAATGACGGCATCCAGTGTCTCGAAAAAGGTGGATTTTGTGGTCGTGGGAGAGGACCCAGGCTCTAAACTCGAAAAGGCCAAAGCCCTTGGGATCAAACTCCTCACCGAAGAAGAATTTAAGAAGCTGATCGGTCAATGAAAGATCCCTTCTTTTAAAACCCTTCTTGAATGAGCCTTCGACCCATCTAGTAATCCCTCACTCAGATGGGGAATAAGCCCGAGAGGGGTATTGGAGAAACCCAAAGTGCGGCTACCTTAAATGGTCCATAGAAATCCTTACTTTGGTTGGTTTTAATCAGAAGCCCATTTCTACGATGGATCGATTCGTAGACTCTATTTATATTCAATCCATCCGCGTTCTATGGGTTTCGGAAATACTCCTGTCGGGCTTAAAATGATTTCCCCGCTTCAGTGAGGCATTACCCCATCTATCATTTTTCTCTTTCCTTCTTTTT
>CAZMWF010000078.1:0-18195 GCA_964570075.1 uncultured Syntrophaceae bacterium
GAAATGTGGAAATCATAAAGGGATATCTTCCTGGAGCCATTGGAAGAATCGTGGAACTCCACGGGACTTATTATCATAAAGCCTGGGGATTTGGTCTATTTTTTGAAACAAAGGTAGCCAGAGAGCTCTCTGAGTTTCTCACTCGTTTCAATGAATCGCAGGATGGATTCTGGACGGTTTATAAAAATGATCGAGTGGAGGGATCGATTGTCATTGACGGAATAAAGGCTACTCTCGAGGGAGCGCATCTCCGATGGTTTATTATCTCTCCAGAATTAAGAGGCCATGGTTTTGGTCATCGATTGCTGGAAAAGGCCGTTTCCTTCTGTAAGGAAAAGGGTTATCCCTCCATCTATCTATGGACCTTTGAAGGGCTTCATCCTGCTCGACATCTTTATGAGAAGTTCGGTTTCAAATTGGTATGGCAGGGTGAAGGGGCACAATGGGGAACAAAAGTCACGGAACAGAGATTCGAACTCCATCTCTAATCGCTTAAGCTTATTGATTTATCCAAGAAAAAGGTTTAAGAAAAATCATGAAGCCGATTCTTCCCTATCTTGCCACAGGCATTGGGTCTTTTCCCCATAAAGATGAAGAAACGGTCTTTCGTTTGATCCTTGAACACTTTCCCGAGATTCCCTTTCTTCCCCAATTTCCAAATCGATCTTTTTTTGAAAAGATGCTGATCCAATATTCGGAAGGATTTCCGGGGCTAAAGATCGATGAAAAAGAACAGAAGGTCTGGGTGGATCGTTCCGAGAGATTCGATGAGGAGGTCGAAAGATTCTATCAAGCCCTTGAGAAGGGGGACCTCGAAGCTTTTCAAATCTCCGAAAAATATTCGATAGGACTCAATTTTTTAAAAATTCTTTCTCACGATAAAAACCAAAAGTCCGTCCAGTATATTAAAGGCCAGGTCATAGGGCCGATTACCTTTGGTCTCTCTTTAACGGATCAGAATAAAAAATCTATCTTTTACGACTCGACATTGAAGGATGTCCTCATCCACCATATCGCCTCAAAGGCAAAATGGTTGGAAAAGAAGTTTCATGAATGGCTTCCAGGGATGGAAACGATCATTTTCTT
Organism: uncultured Syntrophaceae bacterium; assembly: GCA_964570075.1. Classification (GTDB taxonomy): domain Bacteria; phylum Desulfobacterota; class BSN033; order BSN033; family UBA1163; genus CALIBK01. The sequence goes on from CAZMWF010000078.1 coordinate 1,087, forward strand.
CGATGAGCCGGGGCTCTCCTCCTATGGCTCCGCTTTTTCGAGTTTAAACCGTGAAGACGTGATTCAGTCACTGGAGAGTTGTTTTAAACCTCTGAAGGGATTAAAGGGAATCCACTGCTGCGGAAATACAGATTGGTCCGTCCTCCTCTCCACTCATCTGGATATCCTCAGTTTCGATGCCTATGGGTATTTAGAGAATCTTTTGCTTTATCCAAAAGAGATAGAAACATTTTTGGCCCGAGGAGGAATTCTGGCCTGGGGGATCGTCCCTACAAGTGAGGAGGCTGAAAAGGAGGATGGAAAAAGTTTAATGAGAAGGTTTAAGAGAGGAATGGATCTCTTCATAAAAGAAGGGGTCGACCCCATCCTTCTTCAGAGGGTTATCCTTACTCCAAGTTGTGGGACAGGCTCTCTTTCCATTCCCCTCTCTGAAAGGATCTATCGATTAACCTCAGAGGTCTCAAAAAGGTTAAGAGAAATTTAGGGTTTAAAGACTTTTTGCCAGGAGTCTTTACCACCTCCAAATCGTTCAAGGATCTCCAGGGCTAATTGAATCCCATTTGAAACCCACAACGGATCGATTCCAGGGGCTGTAAAGACATAAACCACGATATTTCTGCTTGAGGGATTGATTTTGGTTCTAAAATCGGGTCCCTGAAAGAGGGAACAAACAATTCCCTTGGCATCCCGGAGGACGATCTCCTCTTCTTTACAATAGATCATCCTTCCTGAAACTCCCTGAAAGGATTCTCCCTCAGAGGCCAGATCCAGCATCCAGTCTCCATCAAACCGATCCAGATCCTGAATGGCCATCAGAATCCCATGGTACATCTCGGCTATCAGATGGGTATCGATATACAGGTTGACAATAGGATATCCCATATCCAGAGCCCGTTTCAAATGGCTTGGGAGGGGACAGTCATATCCCCATTCTTTAAAAAATTGTTCATAAAGGTGGATCCTCTCTTGGATTTGGGCAAGATGACTCCTCCTTCGCATCTTTCTTAAAAGCTCTCTTTTGTAAAGTTTGAAATCTTCCCTCTTTTCAAAATAGGTGCAGTCCAAGATCGTCCCGATTCCAAAACCAAGTTCAGAAAATCGGTTCCGATATCGATCGCTGATTTGAAGGGGAATCTCTTTCGCCATGGAGATAGAAGATGATTACCTATTTCTGAATGAAGTGTCAAGGCTTGAAGATTTATTCCGATTGAGATAATTATATCCCAATGCTTCGCCTTTTCTTTTTTCTTCCCATTGGAATTATCGCCATCTCTACAGCCTCTATCTTTATCAAGCTATGCGAAGCCCCCGCCCTTTCGATTGCGGCCTATCGAATGACCCTTGCGTCCCTTCTTCTGCTTCCCTTAGCGAGTTACCAAAAGGTCTGGAAGGGATGGAATAGAGGAGAAGGGAGATGGTTGATCCTCGCAGGTCTTTTCCTTGCACTCCATTTCTCGTTTTGGATTGCCTCCTTAAAATTTACCTCGGTCGCCAGTTCTGTCGTCCTGGTCTCCACAAATCCCCTCTTTGTGGGTTTGGGAGGATGGCTATTCTTTAAAGAAGCCTTAGGGTGGAACTTAATGTTAGGCATCTTTCTCTCCGTAATTGGAAGCGGACTCATCAGTTTTGGAGACATAAGCCTCTCAAAGGAAGCTCTATTAGGGGATGGGCTGGCTTTACTTGGTGCGATCACTGCCTCTGGCTACCTTCTCGTCGGAAGAAAGATGAGAAAGGGGAAAGACCTCCTTTCCTATATCTTTCCTGTCTATTCCATTTCAGCCATTGCATTGATCCTCCTTTCCCTCCTTTTTAAAAAACCTTTCTTTGGCTTTCCTTCTTCGACCTATCTCTATCTCTTCCTTCTGGCATTGATCCCTCAACTCATCGGTCATACCACCTTCAATTGGGCTTTAAGATATCTTCCTACTTCTCTCGTGGCCGTAGCGATTTTAGGGGAACCCGTTGGCTCCACTCTGTTAGCTTACTTCATTTTAAGGGAAGGGCTTACGAGTTTAAAAATGATAGGAGGAGCCTTGATTCTTTTTGGAATTTCGATCGCTCTTAAGAAAAAGGAAAAAAGTGCTTAACCTATTTTAAAGGAGGGGATAAGATAAAAATATGAAATTTGTCGTTCATGAACATCATTCGACCCATCTTCATTATGATTTCAGACTTGAGATTGGAGGAGTCCTAAAATCCTGGGCTATTCCGAAAGGTCCCTCGATGAATCCCTCGGATAAAAGGCTCGCCGTGATGGTGGAAGATCATCCCTTAGAATATGGTAATTTCGAAGGAATCATCCCGGAGGGATATTATGGAGCAGGACCAGTTCTTATCTGGGACTCCGGTCTCTTCGAACCAGAAGGAGACCCTGAGAATGGACTCAAGAAAGGAAAACTCACTTTTACCTTAAATGGAAAGAAATTGAAAGGGGGCTTCTCTCTCATCCTCATGAGAGGGAGAGGTTCGGGCAAGGATTGGCTCCTCATTAAATCTCAGGATGACTTTGCCAGGAAAGATTGGGTGATCAAAGAAGAGCTCTCGGAGGAAAGAAAGAAGAGACTTAAAGAAAAGATTCCACCCTGCCTCACCAGCTAACCTCCTCCTTCAGCCACAACGAAATAGAGGCATTTGGGTCATCATTCTTCTCTTGGAAAGAAATCTCACTCTGGATGAACCGCAAAGGTCTCCCTGGATATCCGGATTTTTGCATTGGCAGATAGAGGCTTTGATCCCAAATCGCTCAGCGATCCCTTTTATTCTCTCGTAACCCTTCTCTCGAATAGAGCGCGGAAGAAGCTTCGTTTTGGTCGAAGAGCTCACTTGTCTCCACTCCTGTAGACGAAAACAGGCCTCCATGAGCTTCTGATAAAAAACAGGAAGTTCTTCTATGAATTGTTTCTGGATAAAAGGGCGAAGATGAAGATAGCTCAACGTCACTCTCTGAACCCCAACCTCTCTTAATTTTTCGAAAAGCCGAACGACCTCTTCCTCTCTATCCGTAACAAAAGGAATAATGGGGTCAACCCTCACTTCTGGATCAATTCCTATCCTCTTGAATCGTTCGATATTTCTAAGTCTTTCCTCAGGCTGAGGGGCCCCGGGTTCGTATCTCTTCCAGTAATCTTGAGAGAGGGAGACCAAACCGATCTGTGGAAGAATCTTCCCGGGATATCGCGAGAAGAGGTCAAAGAAATGTTGAGGGATGAGCCCTTTGGTTAAAAAGGAGATTCCAATTGCATGGTTTAAAAGGATCTGCATCGTCTGATAAGCCACTTTTAAAATCTCAGGGTGGGGTTGAAAACAATCGGAGGAGGTATTGAGAATCACCCAGGAAGGAAGGGTACGCTTCCTGGGAATCTCTTCTTTCAGAAGATTCGGGAGATTTCCATAAAGTTGAACCTCACGTTTTTTAGGCGTCTGACTATATCCTCTTGCATAACAATAGGTGCATCGAAATACACACCCATTGGTGATATTAATAGCGGGAATCCCCTCAAGGCAACCAAATTGAGCAGGGGTAAGGACCCTTCCCTTTCTCTCCCTTATTATTACCTTATAAGCCTCCATCTTCGGAATAGACTAATGTTGGGCAGAAGGTTTCTCCCTCGCAAACCCATAAAAGATTAGGCTCGCACCCATGCTCAGAAAGCAGATGAGAAAACAAAGATGATAGGCCCCTATCGGATAGGAGCCCCCAACCTTTGGGAAAGATTCTATCACCTTTCCTAATAAGGTCATGAAGACCCCTGCTCCAGCCATAGTAAAGAAATTGACATAGGTCATTACCGTCCCCGAAATGGCAATGGGATAGGATTCTTTGGCATGAGCATAGATCAACATCGCCATTCCGTTGAAAAAGCCAAGAGAAAAGAAGATCGAGGCAAAAAGAAAGGGATGATCGATTCTCCATATTCCTGTAAGGGGCAGGAGGCTTATGGTATATAAGAATAAAGCAGTAAATGCAACTTTTTTTCTTGATCGAAAATAACGGTCGGAGAGGCGTCCGCCTATAGGGCTTCCCAAAATCGCACCAATAGACATGAAGATTAATAGGTTTCCTGTCTGAACAGGAGAAAAACCTTTGATATGAATTAAATAGGGACCTAACCAGAGTCCTTGGAGACTGACAAAGATGCCATACCGGAAGAAGGCCACCGCACCAAATTGCCAGAAGGAAAGAGACCCTATCATGAGGCGTATGGATTTTAGGATTCCTATCGAGGAAGTCTCTTTTGAAGTGGAGGGGAGCTGCTGGTTTTTCTCCTCCTTTAAGACCTTAAAAACCATCACGCCGAGCCACACCGTGATCATTCCGGTCAATAAAAAAGTGTTCCTCCATCCAATCGTGGAAGTAAGAAAGGCAAGGGGGGAGGCCGCCAGGATATTGCCGAGGGTTCCTATCGAATAGATCATCCCCATGAGGGTGGCAAACTGTTCTGGTGGATAACGAAGGGTGAAGGTTTTAAAGGATCCCATCAGCATGGGTGCCATTCCAGCTCCGATCAGGATTCTTCCTAAAAAAACAGCGAGGAACGAGTTTCCAAAGGCAAAAAGAAAGGCGCCAGAGGCTCCCACAAATGAGGAGACGGTAAGGATGAGGCGAGGGCCTATTCGATCGAGCAAGGGACCCATGGGAATTTGAAGAATCGTGAAGGCATAAAAAAATGCCCCTCCAAGCATCCCAAACATCTCGGCATTGAGGTCAAGGTCTCGGATAAGCTCAGGGGCGATGACCGCATTAGAGACTCGATAGAATTGAGAAAGAACGAAGAGTCCTGAAAGGATAGTAAAGATAAAGATGGGGTTACCTCTCTTATCCATCTTAAAGGGTTAGGTTTTATACCACTTTAAAAAAGATTATGGGATGCGTCAAGGGATCTTGGAGTTTGACATAAGAAAGATCTATATCTTATTTTTGCATAAATCACATTCATCCCTGATTGGACTGACATGAAGGAGGGAAAAATTTATGGCGATCTTAGAGGAGCCGATTAAAGAGGTGTTGGAACTGAAGAATTACATTAATGGGGAGTGGGTAGAGTCGAAATCGAAAGAGAGATGGGATGTCATCAACCCAGCGACTCAGAAACTTCTTGCCCGAGTCCCAATGTCTACCAAAGAGGAAGTCCTTTCGGCGATTCAGGCGGCCAAAGAGGCCTATCCGGAATGGAGACGGACCCCGCCTCTTGCTAGGGCAAGATGCCTGTTTCGATTAAAAGAACTCCTCGAGAAACATTTTGAGCGACTGAGTCGAATTCAGACAATGGAACATGGAAAGACCATCGATGAATCACGTGGAGAAACGAGGCGAGGAATTGAGATGGTAGAAGTGGCTACAGGAATCCCGTCTCTGATGATGGGTTATAACCTCGAAGATATTGCAGCCGGAATAGACGAATATGTCATCTATCAACCCTTAGGGGTCTTTATCAACCTCGCCCCTTTTAATTTCCCCTTTATGGTCCCTCTCTGGTATTCCCCTTTTGCATTGGCTACTGGGAATACATTTATAGTGAAGCCTTCTCCCCGTGATCCCATCAGTCAGGTGATGCTCGCTGAATTAATAGAGGAGTCTGGCTTTCCTCCAGGAGTCTACAATGTCGTCCATGGAGGAGCGGAAGTGGCTCAGATCCTGATGGAGCATCCAGATGTCAAAGGAGTGACATTTGTAGGAACCACAGCGATCGGTAGAGAGGTCTATAAAAAATGTGGAGAGACCTGCAAGAGAGCCATTGTCCAGGTAAGTGCAAAGAATTTCTTACTGGTGATGCCTGACGCCAATGTAGAGGCCACGATCCCTGCCCTCCTGACCTCTTTCTTTGGAAATACCGGACAACGCTGTCTCTCGGGAGCCAATTTAGTCATGGTGGGAGAGGATGATCACTTTTATAAGAAGTTCCTGAATGATTTTGTGGAAGCGACTTCAAAGATCCGGGTAGGCTATGGGCTTGATGATACGATTCAGGTTGGCCCGATGCAATCGATCGATGGAAAACAGAGGGTATTAAAATATATCGACATTGGGATAAAGGAAAAAGCAAAATTGATTCTTGACGGAAGAAAACCCAAAATCGTCGGGGATTATCCTGATACCTGCTTTCTTAACCCGACCATTTTTGAAAACGTGACCCCGGATATGACGATTGCTAAAGAAGAGATTTTCGGGCCTGTGGCCAATGTAATGAGGGCAAAGGATTTCGATGAAGCCATCTCGTGGATCAATCAAAGTCATTACGGGAACGCCGCTTCCATCTTTACTTCCAACGGGAAATATGCCAGAGAATTTCAATATCGGGTAGAATGTGGTAACATTGGAATTAATATTGGGATTGTTGCCCCCATGGCCTTCTTTCCTTTTGGAGGGATGAAAGATTCCTTCTACGGGGTGTTGCATGGACAGGGGCGTGATGCGATCCGCTTCTTTACAGAGAGCAAGGTGGTGATCCAGAGATGGTTTTAAACTCTAAAATCCGAGGTGCGAGAAGATTTGGAGTTAAAATCTGTTTCAGATTTTGGTATTCCGATTTTGGATGTTTTTATTAGAATGATGGAGGTTCCATCGAGATGATTATCCATACCTGTTCAGGAGCTATAAGCTTAGCGAAAGAGCTGGAGACGAAGTCTTCGCAATTCTATGAATCTCTTTCTCAAAAGTTTACAAAAGAGAAAGACCTCTTTGCCTCCTTTACGAAAGAGAATCAGGGTTATATCACTGAAATTGAGAGGGCTTATTATGGGGTGATCACCGATGCATTTGAGGGATGTTTTTCATTCAACCTCAATCCCGAGGAATATCATTTCCAAACCGATTTAGATGAGAAAACAGGTTATTCAGAAGCCTTAGCGAAGTCGATAGAAATGGAGGAAAAGATAATAAAATTCTACTCCGATGCGGCAGAACAATCAAAGTCTTTAATGGCGGATGTTCCGAGGGCTTTTAAAATGGTGGCCAAGAAGCGAAACCATCGTCTAATGACTTTAAAATCTCTCCAGGATGAAAAAAGATGATATTAAGATTTAAAGAAAAGAGCCCAAAAATCCATCCCACCGTATTTATCGCCGAAAATGCTATGGTGATTGGAGAGGTAGAGATTGGACCTGAAAGTAATATCTGGTTCAACAGTGTGATCCGAGGGGATCTCAACTCGATTCGAATCGGCTCCAGAGTCAATATTCAGGATGGATGCATCCTTCATGTTGATAAAGAGTTCTATCCCCTGATCATCGAAGATGAGGTGATCTTAGGTCATCGGGTGGTAGCCCATGGATGTACGATCCGAAAAGGTTCGCTCATTGGCATAGGAGCCGTTCTATTAAACGGGGTTGAAATTGGGGAACACTCCATAATTGGAGCAGGATCTATTGTCACCCCCAAAACGGTGATTCCGCCAAACACCCTGGCTTTTGGAGCTCCTGCAAAACCCATTCGAGCCCTTGATAAGAAAGATCTCGAGATGATCAGGGATACCCTTCAAAACTATCGGTATCTAAAAAAATGTTATCAGGAATAGCTCGTTAGACCTTTTCAAACATATCCTTGGGTGCCCCACAGGAAGGACAGACCCAACTGTCAGGGAGTTTGGCAAAAGGGGTGTTGGGAGCAATCCCGTTGTCTGGATCTCCTTTCTCTGGATCGTAGATGTAACCGCAGACTGTACATTTATACTTTTCCATTTCTACCTCCATCCCTCGTTACTTCAAGACTTCCTCATCATAGATTTTTTCAAGTCTAAATTTATGCTTGGCCTCTTCGTTGGCGAGAAAGGTGAATAGGTTTTTGATTTCTTCATCCGTGTTTTTCTCTTTCATCTCTTCGTACAGTTTGAGAGAACGCTCTTCCATTTTCATAGCTACCCGAAGAATCTCGGCATAGGAGAGATTGGGTTTGAATTCGATCTCCATCAGATAGTCGCTGATCATAAGATCTGGAACCTTTTCGATTCTACTTCGAGAGACCTTCTCCATATCGAGGTTTTCGAGGAGTCTTCGGTGAGCTTCCTCTTCCTTGGCCAAATCCAAAAAGAGTTCTTTTGCCCCGGAGTGTTTTGCGACCTGGGCTGCACTGAGATAAAATTGGTTGGCTCGACTCTCCTTATCCATCGCAAACCGGATAATCTCTTGAAATCTCCTCTCGTCCATCGTGGCTCCTTTTTTTAAATTTTTGGATCTATTTTAATCAACGACCTCGATCGGGTCAAGTGAATTTCTTTTGTTTAATCCCCCCAGCTCCAGATCCCGGTATTGTGAAGGCTGTAGTACTGGTCGTTCAAGATCTTTTCGTGAAGTTCCTCCTCATTGGCCAACCGTTTATACATATCCTTCCCCCGAGGATCTTTTGTGAGCTCTGAGAGAAACTGATAGTAAGCCTTGGCCTTCCGTTCTTCCCGAATGGCAATCTTTAAGGCATCCATATCGGTGAGCTGGTCTTGACCTGTAATCTTTTCGGGTTTTAACGGGATCTTTCTCTTCTTTAAACTTGTCCCATCGTAAAGAAGCCACTCCCCCTGCTCTTCCAGGGATTTAAGAAGGGCTTTTAATTTTTGATAATGGTTCATCTCAAATTCAGCCAATTGTTGAAACATATCCTTCCCTCTTGGGTCCTTTGTCCTCTTTGCGGCTCTGGAGTAATTTTGGTAGGCCTCTCTCTCGGCTTCGATTGCCACCTTCACGGCTTTGATATCTTCTCGATGAGACCAAAAGATCTCCTTCCCGCAGACCTTACACCGGAGCCCCTTCTCCCTCATCAACACCTCTTCAACGCTCTCAAATCCCTCCAGAGTGAGATCTGCTTCTGCTCGACAATTCTGACAGACAAAGACTCCATTTGAGAGAGGCTCGATCTCTACCTCCTTTCCGCAGGCCTTGCAAATCCCCTTTTTCGTTCTTCTTACGACATCTTCCACTTTCTCAAATCCATCGAGGGTAATCTCAGCTTCGGCTCCACAATGGTGACAGGCGTAAGTCTCTTTGTTACTCATCTTTTCCTCCTCTCGATCTATTCAGATAAGCTCTTGATGATCTCCCTGCAGAAAAAGGGAAGATCATCGGGCTTTCTCGATGTAATCAGTTTCCCATCCTTCACCACTTCCGCATCGATGTAAGTGGCCCCGGCATGAACCAGATCATCTTTAATCGCAAAAAAACCCGTCACTCTCTTTCCCTTTAAGATCCCTGCGGAGGCAAGCATCCATCCTGCGTGACAGATGGCGGCCACTACCTTTCCTTTTTCATAAGCCTCCCGAACGATCCTGACCATCTCCGGATATCGCCTCATCAAATCCGGGGCATACCCTCCAGGAATGAGGACTCCATCATATTGAGAGACGTCAATTTCCTTGGCTTCTTGATCGACTTCCACAGGGTATCCGTACTTACTGGTATAGGTTCGGGCGGATCCCGAACCAACCACGGTCACTTCCGCCCCTTCCTCTTTAAGGCGATAATAAGGAACCCAGAATTCAAGATCTTGATAAAGATTTTCAACCAGAATAATGACCTTCTTCCCTTTGAGTTGCATCTCTCCTCTCCTTTCGATAGATTACTCATTGAGGGGCTTGTCTCTTTTCCCCATGAGCCTTGGATCGATATTCCCTGGTCCTCCGCAATCCGGAATATAGCAACTCACATCATGAAAAGTACAGACTTGCTGACAGGAAGGACATTTTTCAGGAACCGAATCTGCCGAAAAGGTGTATCCACAATTTGAACATTGCCATTGGGTCATTGGACACCTCCTATCCCTTTAAAAGGGTTCATTTCTTTTTTCATCTCCAATACTAATCGTCTACCTACCTCAAAGGCCTGCTGAAGGGCCTCGGGGTGATTGAGAATCTCCCCTTTCCCTTCGATTCCTCGAAAGACGAGTTCCCCTTCATATTTCGCATCAAAGGTATCGAAGAAATATTTGACTGTGAGGATGGCTCCTTCAAAGACCTTTGGTCCTTTTGTAGCTCCCACAGAGATAAAGAAACCTTTTCTCTTTATTTCGGTGGAGGGGTTTTTCAGGAGATACTTCTTAGCCCAAAGGGCTTGAGAGCGATCAATGAAAGCCTTGGTATAACCTGTGACTCCATAAAAGAAAATAGGAGAGGCGAGAATGACAATATTAGACTCTAAAAGTTTCGGGTAGATCTTCTGCATGTCATCAAGAACCACACATTTTCCAGTTTGATCACACCCATGACATTCTTTACAGGGTGTAATGATATAGTCCGTGAGGTAAAGACGCTCCGCTTCGCCGCCTTCTTGTTCCGCTCCCCGAAGAGCCTCGGTGAGAAGGAGGTCCGTATTTCCCCCCCTGCGCGGACTTCCAAAGATTCCTAAGACTTTTATCCTCTCCATATTCCCAATTCCATTAGGCCAGTGAAATCGTTCTAAGATCTCTCAATCCATCCAGTGATGGATGATCTATCCCCTTGTGTTGAATCAATACCTTAAACACTTCCCCCATACCCACCTCGGGTTCGATCAGATGTTTGACAGTCAATCCCAGTTCTAATCGATCCTGCTCAGAAAGTCCTTGACTTAGAAGGTCCAATTCTTGAAGCAATCCTAAGGCAAGAAGGAACCGATATTGAGGGACAAAACCCGTAAACCGAAGACCCACTTCCTCCCCCTTTCTAATTAATGCGGTAAAATTGACATGAGAGGTAAGGTCTTGTTCCCCTATTCGTTCATAGGGATTCTCTGAGGTCCTATGGCGGTGATAACAAAGAAGCGTTCCACGATAGCGGGAAGGGGCATAAAGCTCCTCCGCCAAATACCCGTAATCAATGGTGATCACAAAGCCTTTCCTCAAACATCTGCTCACCTTTTCTATCCAGTTTAAGGCATAAAGATTCACCTCAGCATGCTGTCCTTCTCCAAGACGAATCCCAAAGGAGTTAAAATAGGTGATCAATTCTGGAGTCGAAGGAGGTCCGATAACCTCTTTCAATTCTCCCTCTTCTTGGGTGACATAAATCTCTTTCAGCTCACCTTGAGTCATTACGACCCGATGGACCGGAAAGGCATCGATCAATTCATTAGAGAGGAAACATCCTGTGAATTGATTCTCACCCGTCTCTAAGATTTCAGGAGACCTCCAGAAGAGCTTCCCTTCCCTCTCGAAGTGAGCAAGCCTCTCCTTCTGTAAACGTTGAAAAGCAAGGCTTTGCTCGATCAAATAATAGGTAGTCAAGGTATAACAATCAGGCCTCTGGATTTTCATCCACTGAAGAATATCTTCACAAAGATAACCTTGAGCTCCTCCGATTTCGACGATCTCAAATCGCTCTCTCCCCAATATCTCAACCATTTGACAGATCTGTTTGGCAATCATAGCGCCAAAAACAGGGTGAACATTTGGACCTGTATAATAATCCCCTTCTTTTCCGATTCTCATTGGATTGGATTGATAATAACCATAGGTTTCATGATATAGACACCACTCCATAAATTGAACAAAAGGAATGGCTCCCTTTTTTTCAATCTGGCTCAGAAGAAATCTCTTTAATCTTTCTGGGGGACTTCCTTTCTCCTCTTCCATATACAAAGTAATTCCTGACGATGGTGCCCCAGTTGCACCAGTTCCCATCCTTCCTGCCCCTTTTCACGGAAGATCTTTTCCAGCCATTCCCCTCCTCCACGAAAGGGATCGTGAACCAAGCATTGGCCCACCTGATCACATTCAATCCTTATTCGATCAGGACTCTCCTCAATCTTTGGAATTTCATGAATCGTAATCAGATATTCCCATACTATCATCGTCTCCCCTTTAGATCTCATCTTCCCCTTTTCTAAGATGAATGGGACCCTCCTCCATGGCTTCATGAACCCAGTTAAGAGCGGAAATCATCTTAGGAAAACCAATCGTGGTCAGTCCTAAGAGGACGGCATGACGAATCTCTTTGGGGGTAATTCCGATTGCCAGAGCCCTTCGCGTATGGGATTTTACAGCCCCTTCGGAATTTGCACCAATGGCGATCCCCAATTTGATTAATCGTCTCATCTTCTCATTGAGAGGCCCGCTTTGATGGCATTTCTTTGCCAACCGATCGTACTCTTTCTCAATCGCCGGAAACTCCTCCTTGAATCGTTGATAGGAAAACGGTAGTCTATTTTTCTTCATCCTTTCCCCCTCCCTCTCTATCTAAAGTGATCTTATATTTATGAACCATGTGATGGGGAAAATAAGATTCTTTGGCTTTCCTCAATCCTTCCTCTCCCAAATCCTGTTCGCGATTCACATAGGTAAAATGAGACCATTCATTCTCAAGAAAGGTCTGGTTGAGGGTTGCATAAAGACCTTCGAAAGCAGGATTAGCCTTTTCAATATGGATAACGACAGTGTCCGGGTTGAGAGGTTCTCCAAGAGTAAAAGCTTCTACTTTCCCCTCAATAAGGATGACCCCTCCCTTCAATTTCAATTTTTCAAAGGAGGTTAAGGCTTCCTTTATAGCGATAATTTCGTTGGTGAGTCCAGGGTTGACTTCACAATGGCGAAGATGGCACCATTCCTCCTCCAGCTCGAGACATTGAGAAATATATTCTGAAGTAAGGGGAGCATATTGATAGGAATATCTTTCTTTAAACTGTTTGATGTGATTTCTCTTACGATGATATCTCCTCCCCTCCAGTTGGATCAAATCTTTAATCAGATAAACGTAATCGCTCTGGTCTCTATCTAATTCCGCCCTCAGCCCCTCCCGTTTCCAATCGATTTGACGAGCCATCCCTTCCGGAACCCTTAGGATTTGTGGACTATCTGTTTTCTCTTTCAAAAAGTGAATTAACGCTCTTAAACATTTTATCATATCTCCTTCTCCAATGGGAGGGAAAAAAAACGGGAGTCCTTCTTTCTCACCTAAGAGGCAGACAAACGAATCCACATGGGTAAATTTAAAGGAATAGGCCTTTCGCCAGATGAAAAGGTTGGTAAACGTAAACTCTGAGATGAGAGGTGGAAATCGTCGAAACATCTCATCAAAAAGGGGTTTGTCCTCTATCGAAAGATCTTTAAACGAAGGAAATTGGGGAATGTGCATCAATTCTACAAAAACCTTTTTTAAAATAGGGTTAAGGAAGGGTTAAATCTAATTTAAAAAGATTAAGAAAAGTGGAAGAAAAATGAGAAACTAAAAATTCTTATCTTTTTATTAAACACCATCTCCCTTTACAGAATAAGGCTACTGTAAATATTTTAAAAATATGGGCTAACTTTTTTTCTGACCGAGTCGGTTCTCGAGAATGACCTTGTCAATGATTTCCCCACAAAAGAGGCATCTCCACCCATAAAAATCTTCTGAAATGCCAAAAAATTTCTCGAAAACCATAAGTCCTCCACATCGATAACACTTCATTCTTAACCTCCTTTCAATAAATAAGCAACTTTTATACCAAATATCTCAAATAAAAGTTCTATAAGCCCTTCATCGAGATTCAACCTCTTTTTTCCAAAATTTAAAATTTTATTTTAATTTCAATAAGTTTTTTAAATCAAATGATTATTCGAAAGATTTTTTGAAGCTCATCTAATTCAATAAAATCATTTTTTTTATTTTTCAGAATTGATTTAAATCAAAAGTGTATATTTTCATTTATTCAACCCTTAAAGAATAAAAAAGCTTTTATATATTAATTAATTAAAAATATGTCTATTTTTAGACACATGTGTTTTAAATTATTTGATCTGAATCAGAATGGAGGTTCTGGTTTGTATGAGAATTAACTCTTTAAAATTTTGCAGTTTCCTTGATTTAATAACTTTTAAATGCTAATCTAAAACTATGGAATATGTTGTCCCAAAAGTTTTACTTGGACTAATCTTAGGGGCTTTAGGTGGACTCCTTCTTAGTTACCTCTCCCGTTATATCGGAAGTAGTTGAGCAATCACCTGTAGCCCTTATCTGAGTGTCCCTTTGGGTGCTTTGATAGGGCTGTGGATAGCCTTAGGTTAAAGGCTAAATCATCACGAATCGGAGGAAAGAGATGGAGGAGAAAGAACGTCTCAATGCACTGGAAGTGGCCCTTAACAATGAAATGAGGGAGCGGGAATTTTACTTAAACCATGCTAAAAGAACAAAGAACCCTCTTGGTAAAAAGATGTTTGAACAAATCGGAGAGGATGAACTTGAGCATTACGAACGACTGAAGCAGCTTCATCAAATTTGGACAAAAAAGGAAAAGTGGCCAGAGACCGTTCCTCTTAAAGTGAAAGATACTGTGGTAAAGGAGATTCTGGTTGACTTTTTAAAGAATCCGGATGAAAAAATCAAAGGGGATTCAGATGATTTAGAGGCCGTGCGAATCGCCATTGATTTTGAGTCCAAAGGGGCAAAGCTCTATGCGGAGTTAAGGGATGCCTCCTTCGATCCACAAGAGAAAGCCTTTTTTGATCTCCTCTCCAAAATGGAACGGGAACATTATCTTTCCCTAAAAGATACAGAAGAATATATGATCGACCCCACCTCCTGGTTTCAGAAAACGGAACACCACACCCTTGATGGAGGATAAGGATTGACAGGGACAAATTTATTTGTTAACTTAAATAAAAAAATAAGTTAACAATAAATAGTCCTTGATGTCCATTCAAACCTTGAGATTTTCTGTCCTCTCATCCATGATGGCCGCCCTGATGGCTATAGGGGCTTACCTTCATATCCCAATCGGACCTGTTCCCCTAGTTCTGACCAATCTTTTCGTTCTTCTCTCTGGTCTTCTTTTGGGAGGTCGTTGGGGCCTGATCAGTGCCACCCTTTACCTTTTTGTTGGAGCAATGGGGATGCCCGTCTTCTATGGAGGAAAAGGAGGCTTGGCCCATCTCATTGGGCCAACTGGAGGTTATCTCTTTGGATTCCTTTTTTCAGCCGGAATCGTGGGATTCATCTCTGATCGATTCCACTCCTCTTTACCGGGAGATATCATTGCCGTCATGATAGGCTCCCTGATCATTTATTCCTTTGGAGTCCCCTGGCTTAAGATGATGACCAAGATTTCATGGGATAAGGCCTATATGGTAGGAATGATCCCCTTTCTTCCCGGAGATGCGCTGAAAGCGGGTGTAAGTATTATTTTGGCTCGAGCGGTTCGCCCCATTCTATACAGACAAATAAAAACCCATCCCTTTCTTGGCCCCTCTTCCTCTCAAAGCCAGAGATAAAAAAGAATCATGATCCACATCCAACATCTTCATTATTGTTATCCTGATGGGACAAAAGCTCTAAATGGGATTAATCTGAATATCTCCGAGGGGGAGTTTTTTCTCCTTTGCGGCCCAAACGGGAGTGGTAAAACGACTCTCCTTCGGCTCATCTCCGGGTTATTCAAGCCCACCTCAGGGACAATCTGGGTGAATGGTTTGGACATCCTCACCCACTCCAAAGAGATTCGCACATTGGTGGGAATCATTTTCCAAGATCCGGACAGTCAGATTTTAGGAGAAACTGTAAGAGAAGACGTCTCCTTTGGTCCTGAAAACATGGGGCTTCCAAGAGAGGAGATCCAAGAAAGAGTCGATCGGGCCCTTCAGAAAATGAACCTCGCCTCTCTTTCGGAGAGACCATGTTATCTGCTTTCAAGTGGAGAAAAGAGACGCCTCGCGATTGCGGGAGTGATGGCCATGAAGCCTCGGGTCATCCTCTTCGATGAACCCTTCGCCTATCTTGACTTCCCAGGAATTCAAGAAGTCCTTAAATATATGATGGAGTTGCATCGAGAAGGCCATACGTTAATCGTGACGACCCATGATGTAGAAAAAGTGATTGCCCATGTAGACCGAATGGCCATTCTTCAAAAGGGAGAGATCAAGGCCTTAGGTAAACCGGAGGAGGTAACGAGAGATCTTTATCAATTTGGTGTCCGGCCTCCGTGTTATGTGCTGTTAGGAAAAGAAAAAATCTCATGGCTCGAATAGCCTTTCATTATATCCCTGGAAATTCGTTTCTTCATCGTTGGGACGCTCGTTGTAAATTCCTTGGATTCTTAATCCTCACGGCCACATTGATTCAGATAAAAATCTCTTTGTTCCTCTTCCAATCCATTCTTCTCGTTTCTCTTTTCTTCCTATCGAAGTCCCCTATTCAATCTCTTGCTCGAGATTTAAGATTTTGGCTCCTCTTCCTATTTTTATTATTTCTTTTTCACTCCCTGTTCACTCCAGGAAAAACGCTTTCTTTTTCGCCTTATCTTCCTCTTACCAAGGAAGGGCTTTTTTGGGGAGGCCTTGTGTGTTGGCGGTTAGGATTAATATTGGGCTATGCGACTTTGTTTACTTCTGTCACTCGTCCTCGAGAACTAAGGGAAACCATCGCTTGGATATTGAAACCTATCCCCTCGATCCCCAACCGTAGAATTGGATTAATGGTTTCAATGATGTGGAGGTTCTTTTATCGATTTTTAGACCATAAAGAAGAGGTGGAACTCGCCTATCAAGCTCGGTTAGGAAATTTAAATAGAAACCCTTTTAGGAAGATTAAATCTCTGGTGCTGCCTCTCCTGAGAAAGGCCCTTTTTGAAGTGGAAGAAGTGACCTATGCCCTTGCTTCAAGAGGATACCACGATCGTGTTCCTCTCTTTCTTCCAAAGCTGCCTCTTTCTCACTGGATTCCAATTCTAGCCCTTTCGCTCGCCTTAATTCCCTTACTTCTATTTTGAGCTCGTTTAACCATTATAAGTTTTCAGGTTTAACGACCTTTACTTTTCCTTATCTTCTTATTCTTTTAACTTCTTCCATGAAATTAATGGGTTTACTTTTTAATGGTCACCGGAACGGTCTCTGCCATCACCACTTCCTCTTCGGCTTTCTTTTCTTTCTTGAATACCGATGTCGTCGCAGTCCCAATGAAACTGAAGAAGAGAATGGCCGCAGGAATCAACTGAAGAAGCACAATGATCGCACCAATGATAATGAAAATCCAAAGCGCCGTACCCGCTTCCTTCAAACTGATCGACCTCGCAAAAGCCGGAGAAGCAGCTAAAGTCATCAACCCTACCATCAACCCTGTCTTTAATCCCTTCATCCTCTTTTCCATCGTCGTTTCCTCCTTTCTTTAAGTTTCACTATAGTAGATGCATACCCTATGCCAAAAAACAAAAATATCATAAATAATTGAAATTATTGATTTTTTT
>CAZMWF010000079.1:0-9718 GCA_964570075.1 uncultured Syntrophaceae bacterium
GGCATTCATACAGAAGCCATTTACCCTTGAAATCCTTGGGAAGAAGGTGAGGGAGGTTTTGGACAAGCGATGAACGAAAGAAGAGGGATGAGATACGATTTTATCTGGATTACAGGCAGCCGACAATGGAGTAGAAAGGAGGAGTATTCAAATAAATTTTTATTTAATTTCATATAGATATCAATTATTTCAATCGTTCTTAAAAAAGACTTGACATTCCATTCTAGTTGTATATTATATAGGTAAAAAATTAGCCAACAAAAGGGGGTGAACGTAATGAAAAAATTCTTCATTTATTTCCTTTCACTGTCCTTTCTCTTGATGATGAATGGGTTTCATGAAATGATTGCAGAGGCTGGGGGAAAAGCTGCTCCAATCGGAGAGATGATTTCAAAAGGGAAGGTTCAATTTGAGGTAAGGGCAAATCAATGGAGAGACGTCGAGGCTTCCCATTTTATGGTATTCGAAGGAATGAGGATTCGGTCAGAAAATGGAATCTCAAAGATCGTTTTGTCTAACGGAGCACAGATCGAGATCAAACCACAAAGTATGGTATCGATACCCGGGGGTGAAAAAATTATTCTCGAGAAAGGAACATTAGAGTTTCGAGTCCCTTCTTCTTCTTCTTCTTCAGATTTGACCTTTAAAGTTGGAAATCTTTCTATTATGAGGACGAAGACACTCCAGGCCTCTAAGGTTGTCATCCCTCACTCCCGTTTGGATGAAGGGGTTTTCGGTACGATCAGCATTCATTCTAATGGGGCGATTACCATCAAGAGTGATCAGGGGAAGCTTACGGTTTTAGATGGAACTCAGACGGTCGCTTCGCTTTCGACAAAGGATTCGATTACCATTCCTTCTCAAACGGTCAGTGTTCCTAAAAAGACGATCGTAGCCCAGGCTGGAGAGACTGGAGCTGTAAAGGAAGAAGAAGGATTCCTCGGTCTTTCAACGTGGACGTGGATTGGAATCGCTGCGGTGGTGGCGGTGATTGGAGGGGTTGCGGCTGCAGCTGGTGGCGGGGGAGACCATGAAAGACCTGTATGTCCTTAATTTGAGTTAATAAGCCTCTCCTACTTTTTAAACAAAAAGACCCAGCCCAAATAAATGCCTGGGTTTTTTTGTGGGAAGGGAGGATCGTTATGAAGTCAATAAGAAGAGAAGGGATTCTCTTCTTTCTCATATTTTTTCTCCTCTCTTATTCGTGTGTGTCAACCTCTCCACAAAAGAAAGAAACCTCTCCCCCCTCAGAAATTCAGTTTAAGTCATTGGAATCCTCCAAACAAATTAAGGCCATGAATGAAAGCCTTCTGCTTAAAGCCCTCTCGGCAAGAAGGGACCATTACAGGGAATATCGGATAGGGGCTGAGGATTTGCTCGAAATTAATGTGTTTGAAGATGAGAAACTCAACAAAACCGTGAGGGTCAGTGCCCAGGGCCATATTAGCCTTCCTCTTCTCGGGGTCCTGAGGGTGAAGGGGCTTACTCCCTATGAGCTTGAGAAAGAGATTCGTGACCTCTTGGCTGAAAAGTATATTCAAAATCCCAATGTGAGTGTTTTTGTTAAAGAATATCGAAGCCAGAGGATCTCGGTGATCGGGGCGGTAGAGAAACCAGGGATTTTTGATATCTATGGTCAGAGAACACTGCTTGATGCTCTGGCCATGGCTGGGGGCCTGAAAGAGGAGGCAGGTCCCCAGCTTTTTCTGATTCGTCCTCCCAATCCGGATGGAGCGGCTTTGGAGAAGAAGGACTCAGAGGAGGCCCCAAAGACCTTCATTATCGATTTAGAACAGCTATTGATCAAGGGGGATCTCAGTCTCAATCTTTCTCTCCATCATGGAGATGTGCTCAACATTCCAGTTTCAGGAAAGGTGTTTGTAGGGGGAGAGGTGAGACGACCTGGAGGGTTTCCTTTAAAAGGGAAGCGGATGACCGTAAGCCAGGCTGTGGCTATGGCTGAGGGACTGAAGCCGGAAGCCAATGCCACTCAAGTAAAGATCTTCAGGTACGTCGGAGAAGGAGGGGAACGGATTTCCATTCCCGTCGATCTCTCTGCGATTCAGAGGGGCCAGGCAGAGGATCTTTTCCTTCAGGAAAATGATATTGTGGTTGTCCCAAAGAGTGGAATCAAAACCTTTCTGATCGAATTTCGAGACACGGTGAAAGGATTGATCGGTTTTGGAGTCTCTCTTGGCTCTCTTTAATTATTGAGGAGTTTAACATGAATTATTTAAAACAGATCTCTTCAGACTCTTACGGCCTTCCTTCGACCTCCGAATATCCCTCTGCTACTTTAATAGAAGAAAAAGAGGTTCATTTGAGGGATTACTGGAGGGTCATTCAGAAGAGGCGATGGACCATCCTGGCCTTCTTTCTCATTGTTTTTCTTACGACAGCAGTGGCTACCTTTACCATGCGGCCCATCTATCGGAGTACGGTGACCATTCAGATTAATAAAGAGAATCCTCAGATTGTCGATTTTAAAGAGATCTTTGCCGTAAACACGATGGATATGGATTACTATCAGACCCAGTATAAGATCCTCGAAAGTCGAAGCCTTGCCAGGAGGGTGATTCAGAGTCTCAAGTTGGATCAGCACCCCGAGTTTCTCCCTCAACCTGAAACCCCTTTTCGAAAGTGGAAGGCTCAGTTCACCCAATCTCTTTCCTCCCTCTTTTCTTCCCATGAGAGAAGTTCCATTCTATCGGATGGGTCCCATCGGGAGAGTCTCTTGATCACTCAGTTTCTTAAAAAATTAAAGGTTGAGCCCATCCGCAATTCCCGGTTGGTCAAAGTCCATTTCGATTCTCACTTCCCTGAGCTCTCCTTTCAGGTTTGTAATCAATTGGCTCAGACCTATATTCAGCAGAATCTCGAGAACCGATTTGTGACGACCGAGCAGGCCCGACAATGGCTCACCAAACAGCTTGAAGATTTGAAGGCCAAGGTGGAGAGGGCTGATGAAGAGCTACAGGCCTTCGGCTCCAGGCATGACATCATCTCTCTTGAGGAGAAGGAGAATGTGACCCTTCAACGGTTAAACGAACTTGGGGAGGCCCTAACCAAAGCCGAATCGGAACGGATGGCGAAAGAAGCCCTTTATCGCCAGAGTCGTGAGAAGAACTTTGATGCCCTTCCCGCCATCCTTGAGAACAAACTCATTATGGACCTCAAACAAGGCTATATCCAGCTCGAGGCTCAATATATGAAGCTCTCCGAAGTGTATAAGCCCGACCACCCCGAGATGCTTCGCCTGAGGAGGCAGATGGAAACGGTTCAGAAACGTCTCGACTCAGAGATCAGCCGAATCCTCTCCGGGATTCGAAATGACTATGAATCGAGCCTTCAGAAGGAGCGGCTTCTTCGCAAGGCCTTTGAGGAACAGAAGGCCAGGGTGATGGAGATGAAGGAGAAGGCCATCCGATACAACATCCTCAAGCGGGAAGCCGATACGAATAAGGAACTATACCGTGGGTTGCTTCAGAGGATGAAAGAGGCAGGGGTTTCAGCCGGGATCACCGCCAGCAACATCCAGATTGTGGACCAGGCAGAACTTCCGAGAATCCCTTATCGCCCCAATAAAACCTTGAACCTTCTTCTTGGGGCCATCGTGGGGCTCTTTTTAGGAATCGGGCTTGCCTTCTTCTTTGAATATCTTGACAATACCGTAAAGAGCCCTGAAGAGGTGGAACAGCTCATCCGTCTTCCCTCCTTTGGAATGGTCCCGGAGATCTCCTCCGAGAGGCGAAGACGTCTTGAGCAGGGGAACTCCTATCCCGTGGAGTTGATCACTTTTGCCCATCCCCGGTCCATGCTTTCCGAAGCCTATCGAAGCATTCGGACCTCCATCCTTCTCTCCTTCTCTGGAAAGCCTCCTCGAAAGATTGGAATCACCAGTCCCAATCCTGAGGAGGGAAAGACGACCACAGCGGTCAATACCGCCATTGCCCTCTCCCAGACCGGGTCAAGAGTGCTTCTGATCGATTCCGATCTTCGAAAGCCAAGGGTTCATAGGATATTTAAAACAGAAAACGGGTTAGGGCTCTCTAACTTCCTTTCCGGACAGACAGATCTTGAATCCATTATCCATGGAACCGAGATTCCCAATCTCTTCTTCATTCCCTCCGGTCCCATTCCTCCAAATCCTTCAGAACTGATTGGCTCTTCCCTTTTTAAAGAGATGATGCAAACCCTGGAGACCAGGTTTGACCACGTCGTTCTCGATTCCCCACCCGTGCTTGGATTTGCCGACACGGCCGTTCTCTCTACCCATGTAGATGGGATGATTCTTGTCTCCCTTTCTGGAAAGACCCCGAGGGAAACGCTGCAGAGGGCCAGAGACCTTCTTTATCAAGTCAATGCCAAGATTCTTGGGGTCGTGATCAACCGGGTCAACATCCGCCGAAGTGACTATGGATACTACTATTATCGGTATCACTATTATTATGGTAAGGAAGAAAAGAAGAAAGAGCTTCCCTATGCTTCTTCATCTGAGGAGGATTCGACTTCAACCTGAGGAGGGTCATTTCGATGAGGCGGTTTTTCATTTCGGGAGTTCTCCTTCTTCTCGGTTTACTGGGGAGCTATGAGATTCTCTCCCTCTGGAAAGGTCTTTATTCATATCAGAAGAATCCCGAAAAGAAAAAGCTTCTTCTGGCCACCCAGATCAATCCCTTAGATCCTGACCCTTTCTATCGTCTGGGCCTCTTCTACCAGTGGGATTTAAGAGAGGCAGATCTCAGACGGTCTAAAGAGTTTCTTCTCAAAGCCATCGAGAGAAATCCTCTTGAGCAGCGGTACTGGACAAACCTGGCCCGAGTCCTCCAGAGGCTCGGGGAGGTGGACGCTTCAGAAAAGGCTCTGGAGAAGGCGGTCTCTATCTATCCGACAGGTTACTTAGGCCGATGGGTCAGCGCCAATCTTCTTCTTGAGCGAGGGGAGTTTGAAAAGGCTCGCCCCCATCTCTCCTATCTTCTTCAACATTATCCCAATCAAACCGCAACCATCTATGATCTCCTTTTCAAATGGAATCTGAACCTCGATATCATGCTTGACCAGGTCGTTCCAAGGGATCCCTCCTCTTTTAAACATTTTATTGACTACCTTTATCAGGTGGGAGAAAAAGAGGGATTAAAGAAGGCATGGGTCAAGCGAGTGGCTTTTGATTGGAAGCCTGATCGAAAGGAGACCCTTCGTTATATCGAATTTCTCATCCGTCAGGGGAGTTTCGGTGAGGCCTTTCAGGTGTGGACCGAGAGGTTAAGAGAAGAAGGAATCGTTCTTCCTTCGGATGGGAATCTCATCACCAATCCGGGTTTCGAAGAGAGAGAAATCCTTGGAGGAGGATTTGACTGGAGGATGGAGAAGGTAGCCGGGGCTGAGATTTCTTTTGACTCCGATACGGTATTTGAAGGGAAGAGGGCCTTAAAGATTGTGTTCGACGGGAAGGAGAATATCGATTTTTATCACCTCTATCAATATGTGGCTTGGAAACCCGATCGAGACTACCTCCTCAGGGCTCGATTGAAGACCCAAGCCCTCACCACGAAGAGCGGGATTAAGATAGAGGTGGTGAGTGCGGATCGAAAGTTTCATCTCAGTTCAGAGATGCTCACCGGAGAAAACGATTGGAAGGAAATAAGGATACCGTTTCGAACTCCAAAGGGTTCAGAGGGGGGAATGGTAAGATTAAGAAGGGAGAGGACTGAGAAGTTTGACCGTTTTATCTCTGGAAGCGTCTGGCTGGATCAGGTTTCCCTGAAAGAAAAGAGGGATTAAGAGCCTTTTATCGAGATGAAGGACTATTACAAAATTCTTGGAGTGGACGAAGACGCCTCAGAAGAAGAGATTCGAGCTCGATGGGTCGAGCTCACCAAACAGTACCATCCTGACCTGAAAGGAGGTGAGGGGGATGAGAAGATAAGGGAGATTAATGAGGCCTATGAGGTGTTGAAAGATTATTCCAAACGCCTGGAATACGATCTCCAGAGGGCTTTAAAAAAATCATTGATAAAGAAAGCCCAATCCCGGGAGGAAAAGAGGATACATTTAAAACGAATTTCTATTTCTCTAAGTGTTTTGATCCTTCTCTCGGTCTTATGTGTCATCCTGTATCAATGGTTATTCATTCCTAAAGCCCCAAAAGAGATCACCTATCCAATCGCCAAATTTATTGAAAAGGAGGTTCCTCCACCCATTGAAAAAAAGGAAGAGCCTTCCCCAGTTCTAATCGAAAGGAAAGAGGCCAAAGAGCCAAAACCCAAAGTCCCTCCTCTTATCGAAGTTCCAGTAAAAAAGGAGGCCCTCTCTCGTCCGATTCAGGTGGAGCGTCCTTTAGAGAATTCGAAAAAAAATCTTAAAGAGATGATTGTAGAGAATTCTAAGAAGATCGTTCAAGAAGAACCAAAGAGGGTCGCTCAAGAGACTCCCAGGGAGGAGAGGGTTGCCCTTCTTCCTAAAGAGAATTTTAAAGAGATTCCCAAAGAGATTTCAAAAGAGTTAATAAAAGAGCCTCCAAAGGAGGCTTTAAAAGAAGTTCCAAGGAAACCCTCCGAAGAGCCCCCCAAGAAGATATTGAAGGAAGAGGCTAAAGAGATTCCAAAGGAGACTCCAAAAGAGATCCCGAAAGAGCCCCCAAAAGAGATTCCAAAGGAGATCCCGAAGGAAACATTAAAAGAAGCGCCAAAGGAAATCCCCAAAGAAACCAGAGAAACCAAAGAAACCAGACCAACCAGAGAAACCAGAGAGACGAGAGAGACGAGAGAGACCAGAGAGACCAGAGAGACCAGAGAGGCACCCCTTGTTGCAAAGGAGGAGGAGGTTAAGCAATTCTTTCAGAAGTATATCGATTTTTATGTTAAAAGAGATATCCAGGGTTTTCTTTCCCTTTTTTCTTCAAAAGCAATCCAGAATCAGAGAGATCGGTTCGAAGCGATCCGTAAAATCTATACCGATTTTTTCAACCAGAGCAAGGAACTCCAATATCAGTTAGAAGAGACCAAGACAGAAATCCTTCCAAAGCACGTTCGGGTGAGCGCCCGATACAGAGTAAATCAAGTTTTAAAAAAAGGGGATCGAGAGAAGGTCTGGAAAGGTTCCATTCAGTGGACCTTAGAGAGGGAAGAAGGGGTGCTGAAGATCACAGCCCTCGATTACCAACATGAGAAATCGCCTTAAGGAGGAAGAAAGGGGGATGGGAATGAGAACGATCGGTCTTGTCGTTTGCGGGATTTTTATCCTCATGCTTTCTATCGGTTGGGCAGGCCCTCAACGATTGATTGCCACCCAGGAGGAAGTAAAGCAATTTATGGCCAAATATATCGAACGCTATACCCAGAAGGATATCGATGGATTTCTATGGCTCTTTTCTCCAAAGGCAATTCAGAATCAAAAGGATGGGTTTGAAGCGATTAGACGAATCTATAGCCATTTTTTTGACCAAAGCCTCGAACTTCAGTATCGTCTCGAAGAGATGAAGATCGAACTCTATGAGAATGCTGTTGAGGTCAAAGCCCTCTATCAGATTGACCAAATCCCCAAAAAAGGAGAAGAGAGAAAGGTCTGGAAAGGCAGAATCCGTTGGGTTTTAGGCAAGGAAGATGGATTGTTAAAGATTATTTCCTTGGATTATCAACATCAAACCACCCCGTAAGGGGAAAGGGGGATTTTAATGAAGAAGAAGATTTTCATTTGGGTTTTCCTATGGATTCTGATTCTTCCCCTTGATATAAGCTCTTCTGAGGCTCAAAGGGAAGTGACCCAAGAAGAGGCAAAACAGTTTATCGAGGAATATATCCAGCGGTTTATGAAATTGGATCTTGACCCCTATATGGAACTCTTCTCCAAGCAGGCCATAGAGAATCGAGTGCTTCCCTATGCCGATATCGAAGAGGCCTATCGAAGAACGATTCAGAAGACCCAATCCCTTCTCTATAAGATGACCCTTTACTCTATCGAACCCTACACTCATAGTGCCTTCGTAAGGGGACGTTATGAGATCGTTCAAAGACTAAAAAAGAAGGATAGGGTGGTCAATCTGAGTGGGGAGATTCAATTCTATCTGATTCGAGAAGATCATTCTTTAAAGATCCGGGAGATCAATTACGGAAAGGATGGGTGAAGTGATCGATCTTCACTGTCACATTCTTCCCGGGATAGATGATGGACCAGAGAACCTGGATGAGGCCCTTCAGATGTGCCATCTGAGTTATCAGGATGGGATAAGGGTGATTGTAGCCACCCCTCACCTCCTCAATGGCATCTATCAGAGTAGCCTGGAAACGATCCTGAATCGGGTTCAAGAATTAAATACGGCACTGTCTTCACCCTCTCAACCTCCCATCCGAATTCTTCCAGGGGCGGATGTCCATTTCTCCGAAGATCTCCCCAAAGCCCTTGAAGAGGGTCGAATCCTTACAGTGGGGCAGGGGGGGAAGTTTTTGTTCTTAGAGTTTCCTTTTCAAAAGATTCCATATAAGGCAGAAGAGGTCCTTTTTCAGTTATTGGGGAAAGGGATTACGCCCATTATTACCCATCCCGAAAGGAGTCTCGAGATTTTGAAGAATCCAAAAAGATATTATGAGATGGTTCGAATGGGTTGTCTTGGACAGGTCACGGCAATGAGCCTCACGGGAGATTTTGGATCGGGGGTGAAGGGAATCGCGGAAAAACTCCTGAAACATCGGCTCATTCATTTTATTGCCTCTGATGGCCATTCCATTCATAGAAGGCCTCCTATTCTTTCGTCGGCTTTAAAAAGGGCAGAAAAGATGTTAGGAAGGGAGGAGGCTTATCGGATGGTCACCGAATATCCTCAAGCCATTCTTGAGGGAAAAAAGCCAGACGTGCCTGATCCATTGCCAATTTAATGAACAGGATGAATCGAGCGATTAACCTCATTTTAATCTTTCTTCTCGTCTTTACCCCCATTGCCTTTGGCTCTGTGGAGCTCTGGGCCTATTCCATAATGGAACTGGGAATTTTAGGGATGGTGATCCTTTGGGCTCTTCAGATTTTTATCGATAGGGCTCATCCTCCTCTTCAGCCCAAGTCCTCCATTCTGCCTCTCCTTTTTCTCGGGCTCTTTCTCCTTCACATCCTCTTTCAGATGGTTCCTTTACCCGGAGGGCTTCTTCGAACCCTTTCTCCAAAGGCTTATGAACTTCGATCCTATCTGAACCTTGGCCTTCAAACTTCGAATTTCCCTATTTCTCTCTATCCCTTTCTTACACGGATAGAATTCCTCAAATGGTTCACCCTTTCTCTTTTCTTTGTCTTTCTATTCTACGGGAATGGATTGAACCTTCGAACCTTTCTTTCCCTCATTTTGGTTATTCTTATTTTAGGAATAGCCCAATCCCTCTACGGGATGTTCGAGTTCTTCAGTGGCCATCGCCAAATCCTTTATCTAAAAGGCCCGGAGGCAGTGACGGGAACTTTCATCAATCGAAATGCCTTTGCAGGCTATCTTTTGATGGTCATTCCCTTAGCAATGGGCTATCTCTTTGCAAGACAGTCGATGGAGGGTGGGAGATTCCCCAATTGGAGAGCAAGGCTTTCCAATCTCGATGGAAAGAGCCTTCTTCTTGCCTTTAGCATCATCCTAATGATTCTTGCCCTCCTTTTCTCTTCCTCCCGGATGGGAATCGGAAGCCTTCTGCTTTCCTTTACCCTGATCACCTTTTTCTTCAGAAACCCTGAGAGAGAAAGGAGAATT
>CAZMWF010000080.1:0-7694 GCA_964570075.1 uncultured Syntrophaceae bacterium
GAGGATCAACCGATTGAACACCGTCTGGTGACCAAAGCCATTGAGAATGCCCAGCGGAGAGTAGAAGCCCATAATTTTGAGATTCGGAAACATCTCCTCGAGTATGATAATGTGATGAATAAACAGCGAGAAGTCATCTACGCCCAGAGAAGGGAAGTCCTTGCGGGAGAGAATCTCAGGGATTCCGTTTTGGAGATGGTCGAAGACCAGGTGGAAGGACTGGTCGATCTTTATACCGATGAGAAGGGTCTTCCGGAGGACTGGGATTGGAAGGGGCTTCAGGATGCCCTCTACCAGCAGTTTTCATTCAGATGGACTCCCCCTGCTTTGAATGAAGATGGATTGAATAGGGCTCGCCTGAAGGAGAGGATTATCGAGGAGGTAAAAAAGGTCTACGAGAGAAAGGAAAGGGAATTTGGCGAGGAGTTGATTCGATATCTTGAGAAGGTCCTGATGCTTCAGTCAATCGATCATCACTGGAAAGACCATCTGCTGGCCATCGACCAGTTGAAGGAAGGGATCGGTTTAAGGGGGTATGGGCAGAAGGATCCTCTCATCGAGTATCAAAAAGAGGCTTACCAGATGTTTCTCGATATGTTAGAGAGGATTAAAAGGGATACGATTCAAAAGCTCTTTGCCATTCAGATTGCAAAACAGGAGGAGGCGAAAGAGGTGAAGCTCGAGCGAAAGCAAACCTTCTTTTTGAGTCGAGGCCCTGAACCCTCTCCGAGGGGTGGAGAGGTGGAAGAAGGAAGAGGGATGACCGTAAGGAGGGAAGGGAAGAAAATCGGGCGGAACGATCCATGCCCCTGTGGAAGTGGAAAGAAATATAAGAAATGTTGTCTCTTGAAAGAGGAGGCAAGAGCTTAAATGAACTCGAATCCCTTTAGGGTAACAGGGTTTTTATTTTCCGGGATTTCAGCGGGAATCAAGAAGGATGGCAGAAAAGACCTGGGCTTGATCTATTCGGAGACTCCAGCCCATGTCGCCGGTCTTTTCACCACTAATAAGGTGAAGGCCGCTCCGGTTCTTATCAGTATGGAGAGGATTAAGGGAGGATTCTGCCAAGCCATTCTGGTCAATAGTGGAAATGCGAATGCCTGTACCGGACCAAGAGGGATGAAGGATGGATATCGAGTCTCCTCCCTGCTTTCGAAGGAGTTAGGGATTAAATCGGATCATATTCTTCTTAGCTCCACAGGGGTGATTGGGATCCCTCTACCCACAGAAAAGATTGCCCAAAGGATTCCGGAACTGGTCCGCAGGCTTTCGCCCGATCGATGGAGAGATGTGGTAGAAGCGATTATGACGACGGACACACGGCCTAAAATGGAGTGGGGAAGTTGTCGGATTCGAGGAGAAAAGGTAAAACTTTGCGGGATGGCCAAGGGGGCAGGAATGATTCGTCCCAATTTGGCCACCATGCTTTCCTTTCTCGTCACCGATGCCCATATTGAAAGCCTCCTTTTACAGAAGATCTTAAAAGAGGTCGTCGATCAGACCTACAACAGGATCACTATAGATGGTGAGACAAGCACGAACGATACGGTCCTGATTCTGGCCAATGGAAGAGCGAATCACCCCGTATTGAATCGAATGGACAAAGAGGGGCAGACCTTCAAATCCATGCTCTTAGAGGTGTGCCAAACGTTAGCCCACCATATCGTCAGGGATGGAGAAGGGGTGACGAAGGTGATCGAAATCTCCATTCAAGGGGCAAAAAGTGACGAAGAGGCAAAGAAGGCAGCCTATGGGATTGCTCATTCTCCTCTGGTCAAGACAGCCTTCTTTGGAGAAGATGCCAACTGGGGAAGAATTCTTTCTGCTTTGGGTCATTCCGATATCTCTATCCATCAGGATCGAGTAGACATTTTTTTTGACGGGATTCCTATCGTAAAGAACGGGGTTGGAACCGGACCGAAGCAGGAAGAGCGTGCCTCTAAAATTCTTAAGAAGAAGGCCTTTAAACTCACCGTTCATCTTCATCAAGGAAAGGGGAATTTTTCTCTTCTGACTACCGATCTCTCTCTCAATTACGTTAAAATTAATGCCTCCTATCGCTCCTGATCTCTTAAGTTTGGAGCCCCACCATTTACACCCCGAGGGTAGCTCTCTGTCGGAGGGGTTTTAAGAGAAAATCAAGGGCGTCGATCACGTCCGTAAAGACCAGATTTGCGATTTGAATCAAGGCCCCAGAAGTCCCTTCTTTCCCCAAAATCGCCATCCCAAGGGCTGCCTCTTTCATTATTGAAACATCATCTATCCCATTGCCAATGACCGCTGTCCGAAAAGCCCCCAAACTCTGAATGAACTCTAATTTCTGTTTCGAGGCCTCTCCTCTATTTAAAAAGATAATCTCCGCCTTCACCCTCTTCAGGGCTTCCTCCACCCTTTCTTTCTCTTCCTTGGCGAAAATATAGATCTTCAACCGTTTGGAGAGAAGATTGATTTTATCTTTTGCCTTGGGATGGACCCTTCGGTCCATGGCCAAGGTCCCCTCAAAGTCGATCAGAAGATGCTCAATCTCCAGGGGGTCTTGCCCTGGCCTCTCGATTAAAATCATCTCTTTTCTCCCTTATCTTATAGACTCTTTAGGATTTTTATTACAAAGAGACCTTTGGCGCATGACCTCGTAGAGGACCATGCCGGCTGCTACGGAGGCATTGAAAGAGGAGACAGGTCCTTTCATAGGAATCGAGAAGAGGCGATCACATTTTCTTTTCACCAAGGGTCTTATTCCCTTTCCTTCTGCTCCGATGACGATGGCTAAATCTATATCCAAATCAAGATGATAGATCAACTCATTGGCCTCTCCTGTTGCCCCATACACCCAAATTCCCTCCTCTTTTAAACGATCGATGCTCCTCGGGATATTGACCACCCGAGCAATGGGGATGTGAGCCGCAGCCCCAGCAGAGGCCTTAAATACAGCGGGTGTAATTCCAACGGCTCTATCCTTCGGAATGACAACCCCATGAGCTCCGCATCCTAAGGCAGTGCGAATGAGGGAGCCAAGATTTTGAGGATCCTGAATCCCATCCAGGATCAAAATGAGTGCTTTTGATCCTCCCCTCCTCCATCGGGAGAGAATTTCTTCCAGGTCCTCATAATAATAGGTTTCAAGGGCAGCAGCAATGTTTTGATGAACCCCCCTTCGAGTCACTTGATCGAGAAAGTCACGAGTGGTGAAGACCACCGGGATCTCTTTTTTCCGTGCCAGCTTCAGGAGGTCTTGTAGAGGAGGAGAGGGCTTTTCCGTACCCACCAAGAGTTTTTGGATAGGGAGATTGGATTTCAGAGCTTCCTCGACAGGATGGATCCCATAAATTAGGTGATTCATAGGGATGATTAAATTTGAGCTTCTAATTCTATATTGACGAGATGTCTTCGATGATTTTTTGGACGGCTTCGATGGGATCTTTTGCCTCTTTAATCGGTCGGCCTATTACGAGATAGTCGGCTCCTTCTCGAATGGCCTCCTTTGGCGTTAAGGTCCTTTTCTGATCATCCTTTCGGTCAGAAGGGTGACGAATCCCCGGAGTCACGATCAGAAAATTTTCTCCGCATCGCTCTCTGATTATTTTAATCTCCCGGGGTGAAGCAATCACCCCATCCACTCCTGCCTTCTGGGAGAGAAGGGCCAGACGTCCGACCTCCTCCATCATCGGACCCTGGATCCCTACTTCTCGCAAACCCTCTTCATCCATACTGGTAAGAATGGTCACGGCTAAGATAAGAGGTCTTGGTGTCCCCAGTTCTTTGGCCACGGCTCTGGAGGCTTCCACGGTCTTCTTCATCATCTCAAATCCCCCAAGGGCATGGAGGTTGAACATAGCCACCTGATGTTTGGTTGCCTCCTCCCCGGCTTTAGCTACGGTATTTGGAATATCATGATATTTTAAATCGAGGAAGACCTTTTGTCCCTTCTGGTGAATCATGTCAATGACCTTCGGTCCAGAATGGGTGAAGAGCTGTTTTCCTACCTTGAAGAAACCGATCTGGTTTTTTAGAAGATTGACCCATCGTTGAGCCTCGGAAAAGTGATCCACATCAAGGGCAAAGATAATCCTATCTTTTGGCTGGACATTCTTGGGGTTCATCGATAGAATATAGTATAAAGAGATCCAGTTATATGTCAACAGTAATTTTTAGTTTCGTGTGATGCCTCACTGAAGCGGGGAAATCATTTTAAGCCCGACAGGAGTATTTCCGAAACCCATAGAACGCGGATGGATTGAATATAAATGAATCCTACGAATCGATCCATTGTTGAAATGGGTTTCTGATTAAAACAAACGAAAGTTAAGATTTCTATGGACCATTTAAGGTAGCCGCACTTTGGGTTTCTCCAATACCCCTCTCGGGCTTATTCCCCATCTGAGTGAGGGATTACCATTGAAGTTTTAAAAATTTGACAAATTTAAAATAATAAGTTAACTTTATAAAGTTTTTCACTTATCGGATTTCTTATTTTGGTGGTAGATATATAACTTATTGAATTAATTATTCTTTAATGGGGAAAAGAAATGCCCACAATTAGTCAACTGGTTCGTAAAGGAAGAATAAAGGTCAAGAGGAAGACCTCTGCCCCTGCTCTTACGGGTTCTCCTCAAAAAAGGGGTGTTTGTATTCGTGTCTATACAACTACTCCGAAAAAACCCAACTCTGCCCTTCGAAAGGTGGCCCGAGTTCGATTGACCAATGGGATGGAGGTAACTGCCTATATTCCAGGAATTGGTCATAATCTCCAGGAACATTCGGTGGTCTTAATTCGAGGAGGTAGAGTGAAAGACCTTCCAGGGGTTCGATATCATATCATTCGGGGCGCCCTTGATTCGGTTGGCGTTCAGGATCGAAAACAGGGTCGCTCCCGTTACGGAGCCAAAAAACCCAAATAAATAAGGAATGGTCCTCTTATAAAATGATTGATGAATAAGAAGAGGGAACGTTTATGCCCAGAAAAAGGGAAGTAAAGAAAAGAGAAATACCTCCTGATCTTAAGTATCATGATACCCTTGTCTCTAAATTTATAAATTGCTTGATGAGGAAGGGGAAGAAGAGTGTTGCCGAACGGATTTTTTACCGAGCCCTTGATCTGATCAAGGAGAAGACTCATTCGGATCCATTGAAAATATTTTATCAGGCCATGGAGAATGTGAAACCCCTCGTAGAGGTTCGACCCAGAAGGGTGGGAGGAGCCACCTATCAGGTTCCGGTGGAGGTAAGGCCTGAAAGGAAAATCTCATTAGCAATTCGATGGCTTATCAGTTTTGCCAAACAACGTTCAGAGAAGACGATGGAGGAGAAGCTTTCAGCCGAACTGATCGATGCGGCAAATAATCGTGGAGCCTCCATTAAAAAGAGAGAGGATACCCATAAAATGGCGGAGGCGAACAAGGCCTTTGCTCATTATCGATGGTAAAGGATCCTCTTCAATTGGCTGTGAGCTTGAGGTTTATGGGGTCAAATAATTTATCAATCGGACGAATTCGAAACATTGGAATTATGGCCCATATCGATGCCGGTAAGACGACGACGACAGAGCGAATCCTTTACTACACAGGGGTCACTCATCGAATTGGAGAGGTGGACGAAGGTTCTGCCACGATGGATTGGATGGAGCAGGAGAAGGAGAGAGGAATTACCATTACCTCCGCCGCGACGACTTGTTTCTGGAGGGACCATCGGATCAATATCATTGATACCCCAGGTCATGTAGATTTCACCATAGAGGTAGAACGTTCCCTCAGGGTGTTAGATGGAGCTATCGCTGTGTTCTGTTCTGTGGGGGGAGTGGAACCCCAATCTGAGACCGTCTGGAAGCAGGCAGACCGATATGAAATTCCAAGGATTGCCTTTATTAATAAAATGGATCGAGTGGGGGCTGATTTTGAAGGTTGCCTTCAGATGATGATCGATCGCCTCCATACCGTCCCCCTCCCCCTTCAGCTTCCTTTTGGAAGGGGGGAGGATTTTCAAGGGGTCATCGATCTGGTCTCTATGAAAGCGATAATTTACGATTCCCAGAGCCTTGGGGTTCTTTTTAAAGTCGTTGAGATTCCAGATGGCTATCAGGAAGAAGCCCTGAGGCAGAGGTCGATCCTTCTTGAGAGACTATCGGAATGGAATGAATCCTTGATGGAGAAATTTATTGAAGGAGAGGAAATTTCCGTTCTTGAAATCAAAGAGGCAGTTCGAGAAGCCACCCTGAAACGGAAAGCCACGCCCGTTCTCTGCGGTTCAGCCTTTAAGAATAAAGGGATCCAGCCTCTTCTGGATGCCATCGTAGACTATCTTCCCTCTCCCTTAGACCTCCCCCCGGTGAAGGGGTTTGATCTCAACGGTCAGGAAAAGAGTTTTTCTGCTCATAATGGTCATCCCCTATCGGCCTTGGCCTTTAAAATCATGAATGATCCCTATACAGGACAACTTACCTTTTTCCGGATCTACTCGGGATCGCTCCGATCCGGGGACACGGTTTTTAACTCCCGAAAAGGGAAGAAGGAACGCATTGGTCGACTTTTAAAAATGCATGCCAATAAAAGGGAAGAGATTGAAGAGGTCTCGGCAGGAGAGATCTTTGCTGCCGTTGGTCTCAAAAATACAACGACAGGGGATACGATCTGTAGCGAAGAGGATCCCATTATCCTCGAGGCAATGAGTTTTCCCGAGCCGGTCATTTCAGTGGCCATCGAGCCTAAAAATAAAGGATCGATTGAGAAACTCTCCACCTCCCTTCATAAGCTTTCCCTCGAGGATCCTTCATTCAAAATAAAAATCGATGAGGAGACAGGTCAGACCCTGATCTCCGGGATGGGAGAACTCCATCTCGAAATCATCGTGGATCGTCTTCTCAGAGAATTCAAAGTGGAGGCCAATGTAGGGAAACCTCAGGTGGCTTACCGGGAGACGATCACCAAACCTGTTAAGGCCGAAGGCCGCTACATTCGTCAATCTGGAGGAAGGGGTCAATATGGTCATGTCTGGTTAATCCTTGAGCCTCAACCTCCTGGAAAGGGATTCGAGTTTGAGAATCGGATTATAGGAGGAACGATCCCCAGAGAATATATTCCATCCATTGAAAAGGGTGTCAGAGAGGCCATGGAGAGAGGCATCTTAGCAGGATTTCCGATGGTGGATATCAAGGTCACCCTTGTCGATGGATCCTATCATGAGGTGGACTCATCGGATCTCGCTTTTAAAATCGCTGGCTCCATGGCCTTCAAGGAAGCCGCGAGTCGAGCCCATCCTATTCTTCTGGAACCATTGATGTCCATTGAAATCATTACGCCTGAGGAATTTGTAGGGCAAGTCCTCAGTGATTTGACTTCGCGGAGGGGAAAGACGACGAAGGTAGAATACCGGCGGGGGACCAATGTCATCATTGGAGAGGTTCCATTGGCCCACACCTTCGGCTACGTCACCGATCTCCGGTCTCTTACTCAGGGGAGGGCCACCTTTACTCTAAGGTTTTCTCATTACGCTCCAGTGCCCTCTTCCATCAGCGAGGAAATTATTTCAAAACTTAAGAAGGTCGC
This sequence comes from uncultured Syntrophaceae bacterium, assembly GCA_964570075.1. Lineage (GTDB taxonomy): Bacteria > Desulfobacterota > BSN033 > BSN033 > UBA1163 > CALIBK01. The sequence goes on from CAZMWF010000080.1 coordinate 7,539, forward strand.
CTGAGGGGACCGATAAAAGAAGGAGGGTTTGAGCCATGTCAAAGCCGAGGTTTGAGAGGACGAAGCCGCATGTGAATGTGGGGACGATAGGGCATGTGGATCATGGGAAGACGACGTTGACGTCAGCGATTACGAGGGTATTGGCTTCGAGGGGGT
>CAZMWF010000081.1:0-10657 GCA_964570075.1 uncultured Syntrophaceae bacterium
GAATTCCCCTCTTTGAATGAGCCTTATCCAATTTTAAAGACCATAGCTGCTCCCGTGTCCCCTGCTGCGCAGCCAGCCCATAGCCCATAGCCTCCTCCAAGCATGACAATCTCTTCGATCAATTCTGCAATCAACCTTCCAGCTGTAGGTCCTTGGGGGTGACCATAGATCATTGAATTCCCATAATTGTTCATCCAATCGATATCCATCCCCATCACCCGACTCATATAAATATCATTGATCGCAAAAGGGCAATGGGTTTTGACGGCTTTTAAATCCTTAACCGTGATCCCCGCATCCCTTAAAGCCATCTGGGCAGCAGGAACGGGGGCTTCAGCCATGTAACCTTTTTGGGCTCTCGAAAACCCGTAAGAGAGAATCTGAATCTCGATCCGCGGGTCAGCAGAAAGCTCTCTTGCCTTATCTCGGGTGGTGATAATAAATCCACAATTTCCATCGGCGGGATGGGTTTGAGCCCCATAGCTATGGATTCCTCCTGGTTCAACAGGAGCGAGCTTAGCCAAACCCTCCGCGGTGCTTGGGATGATTCCCTCATCCTCTTCGATAAGTTTTGTCTCTTTTTTCCCCACCCTTACCTCCACAGGAAACATATACCTTTTTTGAAAGGCACGATCATTGGCCAGGGCATCTAAGTACTGGTGATATCTTCTTAAGGTCACCCGGTCGGCATCCTCTTTGGTGGCCCCTATCTTTTTGGCCACATTCTCAGCGGTTTGAATCATTTTAAACCCTGCCCACGGGTCTCTATTGAAATTATCCATCATCCAGTTCTCCGATTCGACTTCTCCCCCTGGATTGAGAGGAGCAGGCCAAACCGTATGGGGACCGTTAGAGGTTCGGTCAGACATAAGGGCATAGCCGGTTTCGTAAGCCCCGATCTCGATATTGCTTGCGGCTAAATAGATGCAGGTGGTTGAGGTAGTACAGGCTTGATTGACCATCAGGGCAGGGATGTCTTTTTTCCCTTCTACCACCATGGCGGCCGCCCAGGTATGACTGTAAAACATGTGATGTTGAGCCACTGTGATCCCATAGTAAAGATAGTCGATGATCGTTGGATCAATCTTTCGCCACTTGAACCATCGATTCGCTGTCACCGCTCCAAGGACAATCGCATTTTCATTGGCGAGGCTCCCCTGCCATCGACAGAAAGGGGAAGAATAGTAACCTTTGTATGGAATGAATGCTTTCGTCAGTCTGCTCATTGTTTCCTCCTTCTTGTTAAGACTTATACCATCCCCCACCGGTCTTTTTCCCCAGTCTACCGGCTCGAACCATGGATCTCAAAAGGGTGGGGGCTGACCATTTACTCTCTTTGTTGAGTTCCTTGTATAGATATTCAATGACATGGAGCGCAATATCGATCCCTGTAAGATCCATGAGTTCAAATGGACCCATCGGATAGTTCAATCCTAACTTCACGGCCTTATCAATGTCTTCAATGCTTGCAATCCCTTCCTCTGCCATTTTGATGGCTTCAATAAAATGGGGCATCAATAACCGATTGACGATAAAACCAGGGGTATCCTTTTTGACCTCCACGGGCTCTTTACCAAATTTTCTGGCCATCTCCATCACTACCTTTATGGTTTCATCACTGGTATGATATCCATGAATCACCTCCACAAGCCTCATGAGAGGAGCCGGATTGAAGAAATGCATTCCAGCCACTTTTTCGGGTCGTTTTGTGGCCATAGAAATTTCCGTAACAGACATAGAAGAAGTATTGGTCGTCAGAATGACATGGGGGCGGGTCAACTCATCCAATTGTCGAAAAACACTCTTCTTGAGCTCCAGATCCTCAAAGATGGCCTCAATGACAAAATCCACATCTTTAAGGTCTTCCATTCGAGTCGTTCCTTTGATTCGAAGAAGGACCTCTTTCTTCTGACTCTCGGTCATCTTCCCTTTCTCCACACTCTTCATCAGGAACTTTTCGATCGCCTTGAGGCCATTTTCTACAAAACGGTCCTCTATATCCCGCATGATGACCTCAAAGCCTGATTGGGCAGCCACCTGTGCAATGCCATTGCCCATCGTCCCAGCTCCCAAAACGCCTATCTTTTTAATTTCCATCGCTTCTCCCTCCTCTCTGTCCCTCTCCTCATTTTTTAGAGCTCCCTCTTTGTCTCTAAAAATGAGTCGAAGAGACCTGTTAAATTTTTCACATAAATTATTATATTTTGTTTTCAATGTCAAATTTTTCTCTCAAAATTCCTCACCTCTCCAAAAAGCACCTTGACAAATAAGGATTGGTTTAGGTTAAATTCTATCTTATCTTAAGAACTGAATTTTTTAACGAATAAATTTATCCCAAAAAGGAGGAAATGCTTATGGCAACACCCGTGACCGTTCCAATGGTTGGTAAGATTATTTCTGTCTCAGTAAAAGTGGGAGATAGGGTCAAAGAGGATGATCAGGTGGCTGTCCTCGAGGCGATGAAGATGGAGATGCCCATTGTAGCTCCTGTAGGAGGAGTCATCAAGGAGGTGTGCGTTTCTCCTGGCCAGGAAGTGGAAGCCGAGGCGACGATCGCTATTATTGAATAGGGAGGTTTGGGGGATCTTCTATCCCGGAATATGGATATTGAAAAGGGTTTAAGGGATCCCTCAAAGAGGTCTGGAATGAAACGGATCGGAATCATTGCAAAGCAAAATAAACCGGAAGCCATTACCCTGATCGCTCATTTGATAGAACACCTCCGATTCAAAGAGGTGGATCTCTATTTAGAAGAATCGATAGGGAAGGCGTTGCCTGGGGTTCCTGCCGGACCGCGATTCAATTCGATAAAAAGGGAAGAGATCCCTTCTCAAGTAGAGATGGTCATTGTTCTCGGAGGAGATGGAACTCTTTTGAGTGTAGCCCGGTTGGTAGGAAAATATAGGATCCCCATCCTCGGGGTGAATTTAGGGGGGTTAGGGTTTCTCACGGAAATCACCCTCAAAGAACTGGACAAGGTCATTGAAAGAGTCCTCGAAGGGGATTTTGTGGTAGATGAGAGGGTAGCCCTTCAGGCAGCCGTTTTAAGGAGAGGGGAAAAGATGGCCGATTTTACAGTCCTCAATGATGCGGTCATCAATAAAGGGGCCCTTGCGAGGATTATCGACCTCGAGACCTCCATCGATGGGGAATATCTCACCACTTTTAAGTCAGATGGATTGATCCTTTCTACCCCCACAGGATCGACTGCCTACAACCTCTCTGCAGGAGGGCCCATCATCTATCCTTCCCTCCATTGTATCATTATCACCCCCATCTGCCCCCATACTTTAACCAATCGCCCAATCGTGATCCCGGACGATGTCACCATTCGTGTAGTGCTTAAGACCACCCAGCAAGAAGTCCTCCTTACCTTAGATGGACAGCAGGGATTTATGCTGGAGTATGAGGATATTGTGGAAGTAAAAAAATCGGAGACGAGCATCCTTTTGATTAAATCTCCCTATCGCCACTATTTCGAACTCTTAAGAGAAAAATTAAAATGGGGGGGACGTTAACAGAGATGCTCCTGGAGCTCCGGATCAGAAATTTTGCGATCATCGATGAATTATCTCTAACCTTCTCAAAGGGGTTTAATGTGCTGACGGGCGAGACCGGAACAGGAAAATCCATTATCCTGAATGCGGTCCATCTTCTCTTGGGAGACCGAGGGAGCGAGGAATTAATCCGGAGTTCTGAGGAGGAGGCTACAATAGAGGCCCTTTTTGATATTTCGAATCATCGTGAGGTCAAGGAGAAGATCCACGAAAAGGGATTGTCCTTTCAAGAGGGGGAGGATTCTTTTTTGATCCGTCGAGTTCTTTCCCGAACAGGCCGGAGCAAGGTCTTCCTCAACGAAAATCTGGTGACTCTGGGGACCCTTTCTGAGATCGGCGAAAGGCTTATCAGTGTCTATGGTCAACATGAACATCAATCTCTCCAGCGGGTGGAAACCCATGGAGATATCCTCGATGAATTTGGGGGATTGATCCGTCTTCGAGAGACATTCCAAGAACACTTTGAGCGATTTCTTTCGCTATCGGGAGAAATCAGGAGGATCCGAGAGGAAAAAGAGAAGAGGGCGAGAGAAAGGGAACTGATGGCCTTTCAGTTGAAAGAGATCGAGGATTCGAAGATTTCGATCGGTGAGGAAGAGACTCTAAAAGAAGAGAGAAGAATCCTGATCCATGCAAAAAAATTGATCGAGTTTGTCCAAACCTTTCAGGAGAGGGTCTGTGAAGGAGAAGACTCTGTCCTTGAAAGGATTCACTCTATTCTCCGATGGGGAAGGGAGATTCTCCACATCGACCCTTCCCTCTCTGAAGCGATCAAAGGATTGGAGGCCTCTTCCATCCAATTGGAAGAGACGGCTCTCCTTCTGAGGGAGTATTTAAAAAGGATAGAGATCGATCCCATCCGATTGGAAGAGGTGGAAAATCGACTGGAGGAGATAGACAGACTCAAAAGGAAATATGGTCCTACGATTGAAGAGATTTTACGGTTTAAAGAAAGAGTGAGCGAGGCCTTGAAATCCTTCACCTCCGAGGAAGAGAGGCTTTCTCAATTGGAAGGAATTTTGGGGTCTCTTCAGGCAGAGATGATGGCTCTGGCGCAGAGGCTCTCGTTGGAGAGAAGACGGGTTGCCAAGGAGTTAAAACGACTGATCGAAAAGGAGCTGGGCTCTTTAGGGATGAAGAAGACCACCTTTGAGGTCAAGATCGAGGAGCAGCCCCTTTCCCATAAAGGGAAGGACCGAGTGGAATTTCTTATTTCTCCCAATATCGGAGAGGAATTGAGACCCCTTGCAAAAATTGCATCGGGGGGAGAACTCTCGAGAATCATGTTAGCGATGAAAAAGATTCTGGCAAAGGTAGGTGGCCGGCAGGTCCTTATCTTTGATGAGGTCGATTCAGGGATTGGGGGAGCCATTGCAGAAGTAGTGGGAAGAAAACTCAGAGAGCTCTCGAGACATCATCAGGTCATCTGTGTGACTCATCTTCCCCAGATCGCCTGTTTTGCCGATACCCATCACAGTGTTAGAAAAGAGGTCAGAGGAGGCCGGACCGTTACGGTGGTGGACCGATTAGAAGAGGGGGCGATTGTAGAGGAAGTGGCGAGAATGCTCGGTGGAGTGAAAGTGACAGAGAAGACAAGGGCCCATGCCAAAGAGATGCTCGAGAATGCGAAGAAAGGATGATGGGGATAGCCAGAGTGAGGGTGAAGGGATAAGATGATACGAAAGGCAAAACTCAAGGATGTGAAGGAGATCCAAAAATTAATCAAACTCTACTCCTCAAAGGGAGATATTCTTCCTCGTTCTCTTAGTGAACTCTACGATCAGCTCAGGGATTTCTTCGTTTATCTCCAGAATCGAAAGGTGGTTGGGATCTGTGCCCTTCATATCTGCTGGGAGAACTTAGGTGAGATTCGATCACTGGCTGTATATGAAGAGGCCCGGAATAAAGGCATTGGAGCTAAATTGGTCAATGCCTGTCTGGAAGAAGCGAAGGCATTGGGGGTAAAGAAGGTCTTTGCTCTCACCTATCAGCCTAAATTTTTCAGTCGGCTCGGGTTTAAAGAGGTAGACAAAACCATCCTCCCTCATAAGATCTGGGCGGACTGTTTAAAGTGTGTAAAATTTCCTGACTGCGATGAGATCGCCATGGTCCGAGAGATCGATTAGATTGACTTTTAGAGAAGGGGAGGTTAAGGGGATTAAATTTTTTTGGGATCTCCAATGAATCCATTGCTTTCCTTTAGAAGACCAACCGTAGCAGAGATCGATTTAAAAGCCCTTGCTTTCAATTATCGCCAGATTCAAAAGAGGCTTCCAAAAGGGGTAAGGATACTGGCTGTGGTCAAAGCCGATGCCTATGGCCACGGAGCCCTTCCTGTTTCCCAAACCTTAGAGAGATTGGGAGTCGAATATTTAGGAGTAGCCATCCCTGAGGAAGGGATAGAACTTAGAAGAGGAGGAATAAAAACCCCCATCCTCATTCTTGGGGGAATCTATCCGGGAGAGGCGGACGAAATTATAAAATATGGTCTTACTCCTGTGGTCTTCGACCTCGAGTCATTGAAGTCGCTTTCGAGAGCAGGGGAAAAGAGAGGGAAGAAAGTAAAGATCCACCTCAAGGTGGATACAGGAATGGGGAGATTGGGAGTGCCTTTTCAGGAGTTTCCAAAATTTTTAGAAAAAATAGGAAGATTTCCTCAAATTGAGGTGGAAGGCCTCCTTTCCCATTTTGCCTTGATCGATGAAGGGGAGGGGTATACCGAAGGGCAATGGGAAAAGTTTCAAAAGGCGATCGCCATGCTCAGGGGAGTTGGGCTCTCCTGCCGATACGTTCACATGGCAAATAGCGGAATCTTAACCCTCTTTCCTCACTTTTCAGGAAATCTGGTTCGGCCTGGAATTATGATTTATGGTTCTTATCCTTCCATAGAATTTCAGAGTCTGATCGAACTGAAACCGGTCTTGACATTAAAAACCCGTATCCATTATCTGAAATCGGTTCCAAAAGGGTCGAAGATAGGTTACGGAGGAACTTTTACTACAGAAAGGGAGAGTCTTATTGCCACCCTTCCTATAGGCTATGCGGATGGCTACAGCCTTCAGCTTTCCAACCAGGGGGAGGTTCTGATAAAAGGAAGAAGGGCTCCGATAGTGGGAAAGGTCTGTATGGATTTTACGATGGTGGATGTGACCGAGGTTCCAAAAGTGGGTCCTGGAGATGAAGTGATATTGATCGGGAAACAGGGCCGAGAGCGGATTACCCTTGAGGAGATAGCCAGAAAGATAGGTTCCATTCCCTATGAAGTCCTTTGTTTAATTGGAAAGAGGGTTCCTCGGGTCTATAAAGAATAGAGATGATTTTTTCGATTTTAGGGGATTAAAGGAGTTGGTGGATGGGGATGAAAAGAATAGGAATTTTGGGCACGGGGTCCTACCTCCCCGAGAGGGTTCTCAGTAATTTCGATTTGGAGAAGGTCCTAAATACCAATGATGAGTGGATTTTTAAACGAACGGGGATCAGGGAGCGAAGGATTGCCGAACCTCATATCAATGCCTCAGACCTGGCCAAAGAGGCTTCTCTTCGGGCTATGGAGATGGCAGGTATCACCGTTGAGGATTTAGAACTCATTGTGATGACCACCATGACTCCGGATACGGCCTGTCCCTCTGGAGCCAACTGGTTAGAGGCCAAATTAGGAGCTGAGAAGGCTGTTTCTTTTGATGTGACCGCAGCCTGTTGTGGGTTTATTTTTGGTCTCTCCGTGGCAGAGGCCTATCTGAAAGCAGGAATTTTTAAAGTCGCTCTTGTTGCCTCGGTGGAGATTATGAGTCGAACCCTGGATTGGACCGATCGAGAGAGTTGTATCCTCTGGGGGGATGGTGCAGGTGCAGCCATCCTGAAGGGATTTGAGGTTCCTTTAGGGGAAGAACCTCTTATCCATCAGGGAAGAGAGGTGGCCGAAATTCTTTCTATCCATATTCACACAGATGGAGCCAACGGCGAGAATCTCCTCCTTCCAGGAGGAGGTTCTAAAACGACTCCAATCAGTTATGAGAGCGTAGATAAGAAGCTCCATACCTTAAAGATGATAAAGGCAAATGAGAGTGTTCGAGTGGCGGTAAAGAGGTTTGCCGAGGCTGCAGAGGAGGCTGCTCATTCGAGGGGAATCCCACTGAACCAGGTAAAGTGGATCATTCCCCATCAAGCCAATCTCCGCATCCTCCAGCAGATGGCCAAACGTTTAAATATCCCTTTTGAGAAAGTCTATCTAACCATTGACAAATATGGAAATATCTCTTCGGCGACCATTCCCATTGCCCTGGACGAAGCGGTCAGAAATGGAAGCATTCAAAAAGGAGACTATATTATCCTCAATGGATTTGGAGGGGGATTAACCTGGGGAAGCAGCCTTATTCGATGGTAGTCTCTTAAGAATAAGAAATCCTGTTTTCTTCATTAAAGAGAAGGCAAGGTGAGAGATGGAGGAAAAGGAAAAAATCATCGATCAGACCCTTTCCATTTTAAAAAGAAAGTCCCTCGAGGGATATGAGATTTTTCTGGAAGAGTCCTCCCATTTTGAGGTGGAATCAAAAGATGGGAAGGTAGAGACCCTTCATGCCTCATCCTCGTGGGGGCTTGCCCTTCGAATCTTGAAGAATCAGAAAGTTGGTTTTTCCTATACCACCTCTCCCCTTCTCTCTCCCATTGAGTTAGAAAAAAGGATTGACGATGCCATATCAAGTGCCGAAGTAACCTCATCTGATCCTTCTTATGATTTTGCACCTCCCCTCAAGAGTCCTCTCTTAGAACTTCCTATTTTCGACGAATCGTTAGAAAAGGTATCTGAAAAAGAGAAGATTGGGAAGGCAAAAGAGTTGGAGGAGACTACCCGGTCTGTGGACCCCAAAAGGATTAAAAAGGTCAGGAAGGCTTCGTATCAAGAAGGGAAGTCAACTGTAAGGATTCTCAATTCCAATGGCTTAAATATTTCATCTCGTCTTACTCTGCTCTCCTTATCGGTGATGGCTGTGGCCGAAGAGGCAGGAGAGTCGGAAATGGGCTGGGATTTCGATTTCAGCCATTTTTTCCGTGGTCTTGATGTCAAAAAGGTAGGGGAGAAAGCTGGCAAAATGGCGGTGGACCGGCTCGGTGGGAAAAGGATTCCTTCAGGTACTTTCCCTATTCTCCTTGACCCTCACGTAGCCTCAGAATTTCTCTCCCTCCTTGCCCATTCTTTTTCTGCAGAACAGGTTCTAAAAGGGAAGTCCCCTTTAAAGGAAAAAAGGGGAGAACCATTCTTTTCACCCCACCTTTCGATTATCGATGATGGGCTTCTTCCAGAAGGAGCGGCCACCTTTCCCTTTGATGGAGAAGGAGTCCCAAGTCAAAGGACCATTTTAGTCGCCGATGGGGTCATCGAAGGATATCTTTATGATCGATTCTGGGCTAATCGTGAAAGGCTCACTTTAAAAACCCAGATAGAGTCCACAGGGAATAGTCAGAGAACCAGCATTCGATTTCCCCCTTTGCTGGGAACCAGAAACTTCTTTATCCCCAAAAAAGACACCCCTTTTTCTTCTCTTCTATTAGAACTTAATAAAGGGTTGTTAGTGGAAGAGGTAATGGGGATTCATACGGTGGATCCTATTTCAGGTGATTTCTCTTTAGGGTGCTCCGGAAAGTGGATCGAGAGAGGAGAGAGGGTTCATCCGGTCAAAGGAGTGGCCATTGCGGGGAATCTCTTCGAAGTCTTTAAGAACATAAAAATGATCGGTGACGACCTTCGATTTTTTGGTAAGATTGGATCTCCGAGCTTACTCATCGAAGGTGTGCAAGTTAGCGGAAATTAAGAAGAATTTAAACTTTCCTAAAAACAACCCTCCATAAAAAATCAAAAAAACTTGACAGGGATAAATAGAATTTGATAATTTTAAATCCACTTCTTCCATACCCCTTTTCTTTGAGGGGGTGAACAAGGAGGGGGTAGTGGATAAAGAATATATTGATGTCCTGATCTTTGGTCATAAAAACTCTCCATCGAGACACCTCAAGATTAAAAAAAAGACCTTTAAGATCATCCTCTATTTTTCAGGGTTTTTTCTCCTCTGCCTCACTTTTTTCATCTGCGACTATATTCAGGTAAAGAAGAAAGCCTATGAGGTTGCTCGATTGAGGCAAGAGACAGAGACCCAGAAGTCTCAGCTCCACTTCTTTTCCTCCAAAATCGAAGACCTGGAGAAACAGATTTCTAAATTAAAAGAATTTGATAAGAGAATTCGAATTATTGCCAATTTAGAAAAGGGGCAGGAGGTTTTTCCATTTATGGGAATGGGGGGGCCTTCTCCCTCTGATATTAGAGATAGATTGAGACTGGAAAAGGATGAAAAAGGTTTGGTTCAGCAGATGAGGGTCGATATTGAACGACTGGAAGCAGAGGCGACCACGAGAGAGGAAAGCCTTTCCGAGCTTGAGAGACTTCTTCAAACAAAAAAAGAAATCCTGACCCATACCCCTTCGATCTGGCCGGCCCATGGCTGGGTCACTTCAGGTTTTGGGTTTCGAACGAACCCTTTTACAGGGCTTACCCAGATGCATGAGGGAATCGATATCGCAAACCAGAGTGGGACTCCAGTGGTGGCTCCAGCCAATGGGGTTGTCTCGGACATTCAAAATGATTTCGTTCTTGGAAAACTCATCGTTCTCTCTCACGGTTTTGGAATGACCACCCGATATTGTCACCTCAATAAGATCTTCGTGAGAGTGGGACAGAAAATAAAAAGAGGAGAAAAGATTGCCGAAATCGGGATGAGTGGAAAGACCACAGGACCCCATCTCCACTATGAAGTCAGGCTCAACGGGATTCCTGTGAACCCGATGAGATATATCCTTAACTAATCCTTTAAGAAAATACCCCCACTGCTTCCCGGGATGTCTTCCTCTATTTTTTAATAAAAGCTCCCATCTCGTAATCCCTCACTGAAGGGTGGAAATAAATTTTAAGCCCGACAGGAGTATTTCCGAAACCCATAGAATGCGGATCAATTTATTTGTTTAAGGAATACGAATCGATCCATTGTAGAAATGGGTTTCTGATTAAAACAAACGAAAGTTAAGATTTCTATGGACCATTTAAGGTAGCC
>CAZMWF010000082.1:0-5986 GCA_964570075.1 uncultured Syntrophaceae bacterium
AGTGGACCTCTCGCTACTCGAGCACTGTGTTCGTGAAGAATTGAATCAACATGCCCCTCGAGTGATGGGGGTGTTGCGACCCCTTCGCCTCATTATCAATAACTTCCCGGAAGGAAAAACCGAGGAGATAGAATGTCCCAATCATCCTCAAAATCCTTCGATGGGTTTTCGAAAAGTCCCATTTTCAAAAGTGTTATATATTGAAGAGGACGACTTTAATGAAGATCCCCCTCCCAAATATAATCGTCTCGCCCCCGGACGGGAAGTCCGTCTTCGATATGGTTATAAAATTAAATATGAAACAGTGATCAAAGATCCCAATAGCGGAAAAGTGAAGGAAATCCACTGCACGTATGATCCTAAATCGCTTCATCCCTCTTCTTCAGAGACTCGAAAGGCAGAAGGGGTCATCCACTGGGTCTCCGCAGCCCATTGCCTTCCTGCAGAAATCCGCCTCTATGACCGTCTCTTTAATATTCCCAATCCCGCTGCGGCAGGGGACGACTTTATAAAATATCTCAATCCTAACTCCCTTGAAATTCTTTCCTCCTGCCAGGTCGAACCCAGCCTAAAGAAGGCTCCTCCTGGAAGTCGATATCAATTTGAAAGACTGGGGTATTTCTGTATCGATACAAAACTCTCCTCCTCGGATAAACTGGTATTTAATCGAATCGTTCCTCTCCGAGACTCCTGGGCGAAACTCCTGGGACAAAAAAACAAAAAGGGTTAAATAGGTGAGACTATGAAAAAAAAGATGGATATGAAAAAAAGGGTAAAGGAAATCTTAAAAGCCCTATCCAGGGAGATTCCCGACGATCGAATCGCCCTGAGGTTTCGAAATCCCTTTGAACTTCTTATCGCTACCATTCTCTCCGCTCAATGTACAGATGTTAAGGTCAATCAAGTCACTGAAACCCTCTTCAAAAAGTATCGTTCCCCTAAAGATTTTGCCGAGGCTGAACTAAAAGAGCTGGAGGAGGATATCCGTCCCACTGGATTCTATAAAAATAAGGCAAAAGCCATTCAGAAATGCTGTCAAGAACTCGTGGCTCGATTTGAAGGAAAAGTTCCAAATACCCTCGAGGACCTCGTTACCTTGCCAGGGGTTGGAAGAAAAACGGCCAATGTCATCTTAGGAAATGCCTATGGAATCCCTGGAATTACAGTAGATACCCATGTCCATCGGGTCAGTCAAAGGATTGGCCTCACGAAAAACGACGATCCTGTAAAGATTGAGTTTGACCTGATGGAGGTGGTCCCTCAAAAAGAATGGACCCACTTCTCCAATCTCCTCATCTGGCATGGTCGAAGGACCTGTATGGCTAAAAAACCCCTCTGTGAACAATGCGTGATTCAGAAATGGTGTGATTATGGAAGTAAAATAGACGAAAAGAGGAAGGGGAATAAGCCATAGAATGACCGGGGCCTCTTCTCAACCTCTCCTCGATAAAATCGCTTTGATAGAGGAACTGATCAACTTTCCCACCTCTCTCCTTTCTTACCCGAGATGCCATTGGGAGAATCTTCCAATGGTACCCTATTCCAATTTAAAAGGGGCTGTTCAATCCCTGGCTCAAAGAGGACGAAAAGTTCTGATCATCACTGGATTCTATATTCCCGGAGGGAAACCCCCTGCCACGGAGACGGATGGTCCTCCTGGAGCCCTCATCCTCGCCTGGGGATTGAAAATCTTAGGGATGGAGGTAGCCCTCCTTTCTGATGAATTTACCCTCCCAGCATTGAAAGCAGGACTCCATATCCTTCAGCTCAGTGAAAAAGATATTCCTTTGATCTGGTTCCCTCTGGAGCCGACAGACCACACTCCCACCAACAAAGTAGAAAATGGAGAAGAGAGCCCCCTCTCCATTCGTTTTTCAGAAGACTTCTTCCGAAGTCTCCTGGGTCAACACCTTACCCACCTCATTTATATTGAAAGGGTAGGACCCAATCATACGCTTCCGTCTTTTCTTCATCAGGAACGGAATGGCCCTCCTCCTGTCGAAGAATTTGAAAGGCTCCTTCCCCCTCATTTAAGGAATCGATGCTTCAGCTCTCGTCTCGAGGATATCACTCGATTTACGGCAAAAACCCATCTTCTCCTGGAAGTCCAGAAGAGGTGGAAGCTCCCGATCGAAAGCATTGGAATCGGGGATCGTGGAAACGAGATCGGTGCAGGTCGAATCCCATGGGAGGTCTTCAAGGATCACTCCACTACCCATCGAGAAGCCATCTTCTGCTGTCGGATGAAAACCGATTATTTCATTTCAAGTGGAATCTCTAACTGGGGCGGGTATGCCTTACTTGCAGGAGTGGCTCTGGCGATGGGAAAGGAAGAGATCTTAAAAAAGGTGACCCCGGCACAAGAAAAAAGGGTATTGGATCATCTTATTTACCATGGTCCAGCCATCGATGGAATCACGGGCAAACAGGAACCTTCCGTCGATGGCATTGAATTTAACGATTACATCAGGGTCGTTGAACGAACGATGGAGATTGCTTTAGGTTAAATCCTCTTCGCTTCACCGCCCTCCTTTGAAGAAGGTAGATCATCGTAAATCCAACCAGACCTAAAAGATCCGTAATTAATCCAGGTTTGACTAACGCCACGGCTGACCCAAAGAGGATGATCCGTTCGTACCAATTCAGATCCGTAAGGAGAAATCCTTGCATGGAAGCGGCCAATGCATACATCCCGATAGAAGCCGAGACAAATATCCAGGCAGCCTCAATAAAGGTAGTATTAATTAAAAGCATGGCAGGAGCCGTAATGAACATGAAGGGTAAAAGGAAAGTTCTCATATCTAATTTGAAGGCATTGACACCAGTTTTTAAGGGATCAGCCCCAGCCACTCCAGCCGCTGCATAGGCAGCGACACAGACAGGAGGAGTCCCATCAGCAAGGATTCCAAAATAGAAGACGAAGAGGTGAATAGCAATGATGGGAACATCAGGGTTCATCGCTTTCAGGGCAGGGGCCATGATGGAGGCCATAATGACATAATTGGCAGTCGTAGGAACACCCATCCCAAGAATGAGGCAGGTCACCATGGTAAGGAAGAGTCCGAAGTAGAGATTTCCTCCGGATAAGCCGATGATAATGTTGGTCATATTCAGACCGGCTCCAGTGAGGGTGACGATTCCCACTACAATTCCCGCACAGGCACAGGTAGCACCAATGCCCGCCATCATTCTTGCGGCCTTATACATGGCATCGCCCATATTGGTGAAAAAAGAAATGAAGGGGCTCAAGGCACTCATCCTCTCGGCCTCTTTACTCTCTCTTATGGGATTTCCCCACCCAAAACTCTTTAACACCGCCTGGATAAAAAAGATCAAAATGGTTGTGACTATGCCAGCCGCAGCCGAAGTCAATGGGGTTGCCCGTTTAACGATCAAATAATAAAGAAGGACTCCAATGGGGATTAAAAAATGTAACCCTCTGACCAGAATTGGGAAAAACTTTGGAAGCTCTTTTCGAGGAATTCCTTTTAATCCATATTTGACCGAAAGAAGATGGACTGCACCCAAGAGGGCCAACTGGTCAATGACGGCAGGCAAGGCAGCAGCCGCACACACTTGAAGGTAGGGGATTCCCAAAAACTCAGCCATGATGAATGCAGCCGCTCCCATGACTGGTGGCATTAATTGACCGTTTCCACTTGCTGCCGTCTCTATTGCCCCTGCAATCTCTGGTTTAAACCCGAGTCGTTTCATCAAGGGAATCGTGACAGAGCCAGTGGTCACCACATTTGCAACCCCGCTTCCCGAGATCGTCCCCATAAAGGCGCTTGAAACCACTGCTACCTTTGCTGGGCCTCCTCGAGTATGACCTACGAGTGAAAAGGCTATCTTCATAAAAAAATCCATGGCCCCAGTCTTTTCGAGGATGGCTCCAAAGAGGACGAAGGCAAAGACAAACGTTGAAGAAACCCAGAGGGGGACCCCAAAAATCCCTTCCATGGTGAGATAGAGATGATCGATCACCCGGCGAAATCCATATCCCCGGTGAGCCAGGAGTTCTGGTAAATAGGGTCCAAGAAAGGCATAGGCTATAAAAAGGGCCGAAATAAGAGGGAGAGGAAATCCAATCGCTCTTCTGGCAGACTCAAGGACAAATAAAATGGTAATGACCCCCATGATCACATCCATTGGGGTGGGATTGCCAATTCGTTTTACCAGATCAGCATAAAAGAGGGTGACATAGAGGGCTCCGAATCCACCGATCGCTGCAAGGATTAAATCATAGATGGGAATCCCTTTTGTTTTTGATTTCTTGGTCATCGGAAAGAATAGAAAACAGAGGATGATAGCAAAGGTAAGGTGAATGGATCGTTGAATCGTTCCGGTAAGGGCTCCAAAGATGGCCGTATAGAGTTGAAAGCAGGACATCGCCAGCGCGATTCCCGAAGAGACATAAAAGAGGGGACCAGAAAGACGGCGAGTCCCATAGTCAGCCCCTTCGGCCATCTCTTTTGACTTCTCTAATAGATCTTTATCGACACCCTCAGGATGAACGTCCATGGCTAAAAAAAACCTCCCAAAATAAAGGACGAAAAGTTACCCCTATGTCAATCATCCTTCCCCATTGAACAGGAGAAAACTCGATCCTGTCCCCTTTAAAGATAAAAGTTTGTCTCGTCATTGGAGAAACAAAAAAAGAGAATCGCTCCATCACGATCCCTTCTGATTTTACCTTAAGTTCCTTACCTTCCCTGAAAGTGTGTTTCTCTGTAGAAGGAAGTCCAGGACCATAGGATTGAAATCGGGTCTCTATCGGTTTAATCCTGTTGTCCGGGGTAATAAGAAAATACCCAATCACTGGTGTCTTATCTACAGAGTGGAGATAAATAAATTCAAATCGATCCCCTGATGAAACTCTTCTCGAATAGAGAACCCTATCCTCTTTTTTATCTCTAATCTCTAACCTTGTTATTGGAAATAATGCAACGGAAAGAAAAAAAATAAAGAGGAGGCATCCTCCTCTCCATATGAAGGATGGATACCTCCTTCCTTCCATTCTATTTATTTGATCATCCCCTTCTCTTTATAGAATTTCTGAGCCCCAGGATGAAGAGGGATGGGCATTCCAATCAGGGCTTTCTCTAATTTCACCTCTTTCCCTTTTGCGTGAGCACTCTCAATGCGGCCGATGTTCTCCCACATCGCTTTGGTAATCCGGTAGACAATGTCTTCCTCAAGCTCTGCCTTGGCTACCAGAATGGCTAACACTGCCACGGTGGGGACATCTTTGTCCACTCCCTTGTATATTCCTGCCGGGACCTTATCCTTTGCATAGAAGGGATATTTTTTGATCAATGCATCGGCTTGGGGACCATCGATGGGGACAATCATCGTATCCACCATCAGGGCGGTATCCACAATAGCAGAGGCTCCAACGCCAACGGTATAGAAGGCTGCATCGATTCTTCCATCCTTTAGATAGTCTGCTGATTCTGCCGCTGAAAGCCTTTCGACCTTCCCAAGGTCCTCAAACTTTAATCCATAAGCTTCGAGGATCTGCATCGCATTGGCCTCGGTCCCGCTCCCGAGAGGTCCAACCGCCACTCTTTTCCCCTTGAGGTCTTTCACGGAAGAAATCTTAGCATCCTTTCGAGCATGGATCTGGCAATGTTCTGGATAAAGCGCCGCCACCCCTCGAATATTGGGGACCGGTTTGTCAAACATGGGCTTTGTCCCGTTAAGGGCATAATAAGCAATATCATTCTGGAGAATAGCCAGATCGGCATCCCCTGTGGCAATCAATTTGGCATTGGCCACGGATGCGCCTGAGGATTCTACCGTGATCTTGATATCGGGAAGCTTTTCATGAGCAATCCTCGATATGGCTCCGGCCAGAGGGAAATAAACACCCACCACCCAGCCTGATGCAATGGATACATACTTCCTTGCTGCCTGGGCCATCTCAAGATGAGTAGCCGAGAAAAAAGTCAATAAACATAAAATCAAAACTCCTGTAAAGACTCTC
>CAZMWF010000083.1:0-8411 GCA_964570075.1 uncultured Syntrophaceae bacterium
CGACCTTCTTCATGTAGGCCATATTCGTTACCTCGAGAAGGCCAAGGGGCTCGGGGATATCTTAATTGTTGGAGTAAACAGTGATCGTTCGGTCCGAATGATAAAGGGCCCCGAACGTCCAATCCTCCCCGAGGAGGAAAGGGCTGAGGTCCTTTCTGGTTTAAGCTGTATCGACTACATTATTTTATTTGACGAACCTACCCCTTTAGAGTTGATTGCACAGCTTCAACCCCATGTTCTGGTCAAAGGAGGAGACTGGACCAAAGAGACTACTGTGGGGAAAGAGATTGTCGAGTCTTCTGGAGGGAAAGTGGTCATTCTTCCTTTTGTGGAGGGCCATTCTACCTCCAACCTCATCAAGACCATCCTCGAACGATATGGAAAAGGGAAGATGAACCCATGAAAAAAACCCTTCAGCGATTGGGAGAATTTGGTCTGATTCGGGAAATCCGAAGATGGATGACCACTTCCAATCCAAATCTGATTCAGGGGATTGGAGATGATGTCGCAGTCGTTCGGCTCGGTAAGGACTCCCTCCTCTTTACCACGGATGTCCTAATCGAAGATATCCATTTCGAGCGATCCTGGTCAAACCCTTACTTTTTAGGGAGAAAGTCTCTGGCCGTCAATCTCAGTGATATTGCAGCGATGGGAGGAATCCCGAAATACTTTCTAATCAGTATTGGACTCCCTCGAACCCTCTCTTTCTCCTTTATCTCCCACTTCTATCGAGGGCTAAAAGCCGAGGCCAAAAGGTTTCGGGTAGACCTGATTGGCGGGGACACCTCTCTGTCCGAGAAACTGGTGATCAATATCTGTTTAATTGGCCAAGGAAAGAGGGAAGGCCTTGTCTTTCGAAAAGGGGCCCAGGTGGGGGATGAGCTCTACGTTTCAGGTACCCTGGGGGATGCGGGATTAGGGTTAAGGATCCTCAAAGATAGGAAAAGGAAGAAAAAGCCAAAGGAATTGATCGAAAGGCACCTCACTCCAACCCCAAGGATTGAATTGGGACAAGCTCTTGCTCAATCTGGAGTGGCTCACGCCATGATTGACATCAGCGATGGCCTCCTGAGCGATACCCAACATCTCCTGGAGGAAAGTAAAGTAGGGGCACGGATATGGGAAGACCGTCTCCCTCTTTCTAAAAATTATTGCCAATGGGTCAGGCTATATTCAAAGAATCCTTACCAACTGGCATTAACAGGGGGAGAGGATTACGAACTCCTTTTTGCAGCACCTAAAAAGGTGAGAGCGAAAATCTCCTCCCTAAGTCATTCTCTGGGTGTTCCTATTACTTGCATTGGAGAGATTCTTCCTGAGAAGGAAGGGCTCCAACTTATCAAGGAGGATGGGAGAATCCAGTTTCCCACTCGATTAGGTTTCGACCATTTTGCAACCAAACCGCAGTAGGCCCATTGAAGTAAAGGGGAAAGAGAGCCTTGGGGTCTATCCCCTTTTATGAAACTTGCTGAAAATATTAAAAAATTTTTAATAAAGGAACCAAGATCAAAATTTAACCCTTCTTGACAAACCCTTTTTCTATTATTATCTTTTCAACGATAACGATGAATTTTGGCTTATTTTTTTAATAAAGAAGGGGGTTTAAATGATTCCCTTTCTTAATGCGAGAATGAAAGAGATTCTAAAAATGATTGTGGAGGATTATATCCAGACCGCGGAGCCGGTGGGTTCCAGGACGGTTTCAAAAAAATTGGAGTCAACTCTTAGCCCTGCGACCATTCGAAATATCATGGCAGATCTTGAGGAATTAGGACTCCTCTATCAACCCCATCCTTCTGCGGGAAGAATTCCAACAGAGAGAGGGCTTCGCTATTATATTGACCATCTTCTCGATATTCGGGAGTTGAGTAAGGAGGAACAGGAAAGGATTCGATCCGATTATTTACATCATCAACTCGAAGGAAAAGAACTCTTTCGAGAGGCCTGTCGAATTCTCTCTTTATCTTCCCATTATCTGGCTGTGGTTTGGGCCCCCCGAATGGGAATGCTTGTTCTTCAGCATATTGAATTCGTTAAGTTAAAGAAACATCTTATTCTGGCTATCCTCATCAGTTCGACAGGGCTGGTTCAGAACCGTATCATTGAGATGGAGGAGGACCTCTCTCAGTCTGAATTAGATCATCTATCGGATTATCTCAATCATCTTCTCACCGGATTGACCCTTTATGAAGTAAGGGAGAAGTTAATCGAACAGATGAGAATAGAAAAATATACTTATGATCGTCTTCTGGAGCAGGCCATCAAACTGGGAGAGAGGGCCTTGGGCTCTTTCGATGAAACCGATGTCTTCATCGAAGGACGGACTAATATTCTTCAGCAGCCTGAATTTGGAAATATCTCGATCATGAGCGACCTCTTTCGGGCTTTTGAAGAAAAGGCAACGATGGTAAAGCTTCTTGATAAATGTCTTCAACCCAAGGGGGTCCAGATCTCGATCGGCTCAGAAAGCGAAATCCAGGAGATGGAGGTCTGTAGCCTTGTGACCTCGACTTATGGATGCAAAGGAAGGGTCTGGGGAGCCTTGGGGGTCATCGGTCCCAGGAGAATGAACTATTCCAAAATAATTCCTTTGGTGGATTATTCGGCAAAACTTTTGTCTCAGATTTTGGAATCCTATTATTTCTGATGCTGGAGTTGAAAAAATGAATAAGGCAGAAGAGAAAAAAATCCCCATCCATGGGGATGAACTTAATGAAGAAAGGTCAGAAGAATCGGCCTTAGAAGGGAAACCTTCGGAGGTCGAAAAAGAGGAAAAAAAGAACGAAATTGAGGAATTAAAGATGAGGTTGGAAGAAAAAGAGAAAGAGGCCCAAGACAATTATGACCGCTTCTTGAGAATGGCTGCAGAACTCGAAAATTATAAAAAGCGAGCGGCAAAAGAGAAGGAAGAATACATAAAATATGCTCATGAAGATTTGATCAGGGCCATCCTTCCTTTCGTTGACAATCTCGAGAGGGCGGTCAATCATGCCGAAAAAGTAGTGGATTCAGGAGTGTTAGTAGAGGGAGTGAGACTTACCCTCCAGCAACTCCTGAGTACGTTAAATAAGTTTGGACTCAAGAGTTTCGACTCGGTCGGGGAACCGTTTGATCCTACCCGTCATGAGGCGATGTTGGTCGTCGAGACGGATCAATATGAGCCCAATCATGTGGTGGAAGAGTTTCAAAAAGGTTATTTCTTATATGATCGACTCTTAAGACCAGCAATGGTTTCTGTGTCGAAGCCTCTATCCAAAGAGACTCAGACACTGGAATCATAAAGAATCTTAAAAAGGGGGAATCCATATGGCAAAAACAATAGGAATTGACTTAGGAACGACAAACTCGGTGGTGGCCGTGATGGAGGGTGGGGATCCGGTAGTGATCCCTAATCCCGAAGGAAGCCGAACCACCCCTTCCGTGGTCGCCTTTACGGATAAAGGGGAAAGGGTGGTTGGTCAAATTGCAAAACGCCAGGCTATCACCAACTCAGAAAATACGATCTTTTCGATCAAAAGGCTGATGGGAAGGAAATACAGAGATCCCGAAGTCCAAAGGGATATCAAAATCCTTCCCTATAAAATTATCGAGGCGAAGAATGGAGACGCCTGGGTAAGAGTGAGGGATAAAGACTATAGCCCGCCCGAGATCTCTGCCTTCATTCTCCAGAAGATGAAAGAAACGGCAGAGGCCTACTTGGGCGAGAAGGTCACCGATGCGGTGATCACCGTCCCGGCCTATTTTAATGATAGTCAACGGCAGGCCACAAAGGATGCAGGAAGAATCGCAGGTCTCAACGTCATCCGAATTATCAACGAACCTACGGCCGCTTCTCTGGCCTATGGGCTGGATAAAAAGAAGGACGAAAAGATCGCTGTCTTCGATTTAGGTGGAGGAACGTTTGATATCTCCATTCTCGAATTGGGGGATGGGGTATTCGAGGTCAAATCGACCAACGGAAACACCCATCTCGGTGGAGATGACTTTGATCAGAGAATCATTGACTATATCGCGGATGAGTTCAAGAAGGATCAAGGAATTGATCTCAGAAAGGATCGAATGGCTCTCCAGAGATTGAAGGAGGCTGCTGAAAAGGCAAAAATTGAGCTTTCCTCCATGATGGAAACCGATATCAACCTTCCCTTCATCACAGCGGATGCTTCGGGTCCCAAGCATTTAAACATGAAATTGACCCGGGCCAAATTGGAAAAATTAACCGAAGACCTCGTAGAGATGACAGAGGGTCCCTGCCGTCAGGCCCTTGCGGACGCTGGTCTTTCACCGCGAGACATCGATGAGGTCATTCTGGTGGGTGGAATGACCCGAATGCCTAAGGTTCAGGAAAAAGTGCGAGAGATCTTTGGGAGAGAACCGAATAAGAGTGTCAACCCCGATGAGGCTGTGGCGATCGGTGCAGCCATTCAGGCAGGTGTCCTGAAAGGAGAGGTCAAGGATGTGCTCCTTCTCGATGTGACGCCTCTCTCCCTTGGAATTGAAACGCTTGGAGGAGTCTTTACCAAACTGATCGAAAGAAACACGACGATCCCAACTCGTAAAAGTCAAATCTTCTCAACGGCTACGGATAACCAGACAGCGGTAACCATCCATGTTCTGCAGGGCGAAAGGGAGATGGCTGCAGATAATAAAACCCTCGGGATGTTTGAGTTAGTAGGAATCCCACCGGCTCCAAGGGGAGTTCCTCAAATCGAGGTGACCTTCGACATCGATGCCAATGGAATCGTCCATGTCTCTGCCAAAGATTTGGGAACCGGAAAAGAGCAGTCCATCCGAATTACCGCCTCCAGTGGACTGACGGAGGAAGAGATCAAGAGGATGATTAAAGAGGCAGAGGCCCATGCGGCTGAGGATAAGAAGAGACGTGAATTGGCAGAGGCTCGAAATCATCTCGATACCCTCATCTACACCACAGAAAAGTCTCTTAAAGAATTCGGAGACAAAATCGATTCGAGTGACAAACAGGCCATTGAAGAGGCCATTTCCAGGGCTAAAAAGGCGATGGAATCCAATGACATCGGAACCATCAAATCTGCCGAGGAGGATCTGACTCGGACCTCCCACAAACTGGCGGAGGCGATGTATGCAAAGGCTTCTCAAAGGACGGCCACAGGCTCAGGGGCTGGAGCCGGATCCTATGAGAGTCCGAAACAAAAGTCTCAAGAAGACGTGGTCGATGCTGATTATGAGGATGTGAGTAAAAAATAAAAGGATGCCTTTTCTCAGGAAAAGAGCGAAGGGTTTCCCTTCGCTCTTTTTGTATAAAGACGTTTTGGTTCCCTGAAAGGAAACAGTCTATCGAGGTGGATGATGTTTGGTTTTATTGAAAAATTAAAGAAAGGACTCACTAAAACCCATCAGGGTTTTGTTGAGAAGATCGATCGGCTTCTTCTTGGAAAGAAAACCATTGACCCAGGGGTATTAGAGGAACTGGAGGCTATCCTCTATGAAGCGGATCTTGGGGTGAAAACGACCACCCGTTTAATCGAGGAGGTCGCGAGAGGTCTAAACCGTGGGGATCTTAAGGACCCCGAGAGGGTGAAAGAGTTTATTAAGGAAGAGATTCTCTGTATCTTAAAGTCCGGTGAAAAACCGCTTATCATCGATTTTTCTCAGACCAAACCCTTTGTCTTTTTAGTCGTGGGGGTGAATGGGGTGGGTAAAACGACCACCATCGGAAAGATCGCCCATGCCTATTCCTCTCAGGGGAAAAAGATCCTGATCGGGGCAGCAGACACCTTCCGGGCCGCTGCAGTCGAACAGCTCGAAATCTGGGCAAAGCGGGTCGGAGCTGATTTCATCAAACAATCGATGGGATCGGATCCCTCTGCAGTTGCTTTCGATACCATTCACGCAGCACGGTCAAGAGGAATGGACCTCGTTTTTATCGATACCGCTGGAAGACTCCATACCAAAGTCAATTTAATGGAAGAACTGAGGAAAATAAAACGGATTGTAAACAGAGAGTATCCAGGTGCCCCCCATGAGATTCTTCTTGTCCTGGATGCGACCACGGGTCAAAATGCTATCTCCCAGGCCAAACTCTTCCATGAGGCTATCGGGGTAACCGGAATCGCCCTCACCAAATTAGACGGGACGGCTAAAGGAGGAATCATTATTGGAATTACCGAAGAAATGAAGATCCCCATTCGATATATTGGGGTTGGGGAAGGGCTGGATGATTTAAAAGAATTCAATGCCACGGAGTTTGTTCAGGCCTTATTCTGAATAGAATCGAATCAAACCTTCTCCATCCTTTCTTTGACCACTCGTTTAAAGGCCTCAACGACCAGAGGATCAAACTGTTTACCTGTATTTCGAACAATCTCTTCTAAGGCCTCCCAGGGAGGCATTCCTTTTCGGTAGGGTCGATCGGTGGTCATGGCGTCGAAAGCATCGGCGACAGCAAGGATCCTTGCTCCCAAAGGAATCTTCACCATTTCCCTTTGAGCCCCATCAATGGTATCAATGAAATATTTATGGTGGGAAACGACGATGGGAACCACCTCTTTCAAAACCGAACCGACCGAGGAAAGGAGATAGGCCCCCTTGATCGTATGTTCGTCCATCAACTCTTTCTCTTCGGTGGTCAACTCGGCGGCCTTTCTTAAAATTTCACCGCTTACCTCAATTTTTCCAATATCGTGGAGCAATCCTGCTACACGGACATTCTCCACTTCTGGGCGAGGCAATTCCATGGCAATGGCTATCTCGGACGCCAGTTCCGAAACCCTCACGGAATGACCTTTTGTGTATCGATCTGTAGATTCAAGATATTTTGAAAGGATTTCGAGGATTCCAATATAGGCATTCTTCAAATCCTGGAGCCGCCGCTCATTCTGTTCATAAAGGGTTCCCACTGCCACGCTGGCCAAAATAAGAAAGCCTCCCCAGGAGGACAGTTGGGCAATGCTCTTCAATACCTCTTGTCCCTTGAAAAAATGTTCAGGGAAAATGAGATAGGAAATAATAATGACCAGGATGGAGAAAACTGCAGTCAGGACGCCCAACCTTCTCCCTAAAAAATAACCCGTGGCCAAGACTGGGAGGTAATAAAAATTTAAGACGATGGACTTCTCCTCGATGAGGTAAGTCCCGAGGAAGGCCGCTAAAAGAATGATCAGGACCAAAATCTTCTCAAAATGTTTTAGGACAAATCCTTTTAATCGCTCCATCTCTCCTCCCTCTTTCTTAAAAGATCTTGCACGTTAAATAGGATTTGATATATATAAATACTACAAAACCATAAAAGAAACAACCATTTTTTGGATGAATAACCCTGGAGTCCTTCTGATGGGTGGATCTGAATCGAAGGATTTTATAAGAGAAATGATTGAGGAACATATTCGAACCAATCGATTCGGGGGAAGGGTCGCTACCCGTTTTCCTCCTGAACCGAATGGCTACCTTCATATCGGTCACGCCAAATCGATCTGCCTCAACTTTGGCATTGCAGCTCAATATGGAGGAACATGTAATTTAAGAATGGATGACACGGATCCAAGCGGGGAAAGTCAGGAATACGTGGATGCGATCATTCAGGATGTGAAATGGTTGGGTTTCGATTGGGGAGACCGTCTTTATTTTGCTTCCGATTATTATGATCAACTCTACCAGTATGCGATTCAACTCATTAAAGAAGGAAAAGCTTATGTTTGCAGTCTATCCCCAGAAGAGATTCGCCAGTATCGGGGAACATTGACAGAACCTGGAAAAGAGAGCCCCTATCGAAACCGCTCGGTGGAGGAAAATCTAAATCTTTTCGAAAGGATGCGCCAAGGAGAATTTGAAGAAGGAACCCATGTCCTTCGAGCTAAAATCGATATGGCCTCCCCTAATATGGTCATGCGGGATCCCGTGATTTATCGAATTAAAAAGGTCCCTCACTATCGCACAGGCAATAAATGGTGTATCTATCCGATGTATGATTTCGCCCACTGTCTATCAGACTCGATCGAGAAGATCACCCATTCTATCTGTACCCTCGAGTTTGAAAATAATCGAGCTTTATACGATTGGTTTCTCGATACATTAAAGGTGGATCATCACCCCCAACAGATTGAGTTTGCCCGACTCAATCTGAGTTATACCATTCTGAGTAAAAGGAGATTAATCGAACTGGTTGAAAGGGGTGTGGTGGAGGGATGGGATGATCCTCGAATGCCGACCCTGGCTGGAATGCGAAGAAGGGGTTATCCCCCTGAAGCGATTCGAGAGTTCTGTGAGAGAATCGGGGTGGCCAAAACCGAAAATTTAGTGGACCTCTCGCTACTCGAGCACTGTGTTCGTGAAGAATTGAATCAACATGCCCCTCGAGTGATGGGGGTGTTGCGACCCCTTCGCCTCATTATCAATAACTTCCCGGAAGGAAAAACCGAGGAGATAGAATGTCCCAA
>CAZMWF010000084.1:0-15142 GCA_964570075.1 uncultured Syntrophaceae bacterium
TTTCTATGGACCATTTAAGGTAGCCGCACTTTGGGTTTCTCCAATACCCCTCTCGGGCTTATTCCCCATCTGAGTGAGGGATTACACTATTTAAAATGGATAAAAAACAAACGATTTAGACTCAGAGCGTTTTATCCTTTAGGGGGACCTTTGCCAAGAAAAGGATTCCTCTTGCCACTCTTTCCTTTTGGGTTCTGACCTGAACCCTGACCTTCGAAAAATTTGAAAAGATCTGCTCTACCTCAGCCTCTATGATCAATTGTTCTCCGGGAGTGGCCCTTTTTTTGATTCTAAATTTATCCACCTTCACTAAAAAAGGGAGGGCTTCACCCTCTTGCTCAGAGGAGGAGTAAAAAGCCAATCCAGCTGTTTGAGCCATGGCCTCGAGAATCAGGATGGTTGGAAAGAAGGGGGTTTCCAGGAAACCCTTCTGGAGATAAGGCTCATCTCCAGTTATATTCTTGATCGCAATAGCCTTCTTTTCAGGAATCACCTCGATGATTCGATCGATCATTCGAAAAGGGAAGCGATGAGGAAGTTTAATCAAAGATTCATCCATGGCAAAACGGAACATCAAAATCAAGAAAACTTAAGTCGAAATATCACCCATCTATCGATTTTTTAAATCGATGTGATAAAATTAATTTAAAACGTAAGGAAATGTCAAAATCTTTTTCTTTTTTTGTCACCCAAAAGGACCAGGGGAAGAGAATCGATCAATTCCTATCGGAGACAAACCTTCGTCTTTCTCGCTCTCAGGCAAAGATCCTCATCGAGAAAGGGCAGGTCTTTCTCAACGAGAGACCCATAAAGCCAAGCACCCGATTAAAATCAGGGGATCTTGTTTCTGGAACCCTCCCTGAGCCTGAACCTCTTTCTCTTCTACCCGAACCTATTCCCCTTTCCATTCTTTATGAGGACGCTTCATTGATCGTGATTAATAAACCACCGGGGATAGTCGTCCATCCCGCTCCAGGGAATCCTTCCGGAACTCTTGTCAATGCCCTCCTCTATCATTGTAGGGATCTTTCAGGAATCAATGGAACATTAAGACCTGGAATCGTTCATCGATTGGACAAGGACACTTCAGGAGTGATCGTGGTCGCCAAGGAGGACGACGCCTATCATCAATTAATTCGGCAGTTTAAGAATCGAATGATAGAAAAGAGGTATCTGGCCATCGTTTATGGATCTTTTAAAGAGAAAGAAGGGTTAATCGATCTTCCCATCGGAAGGCATCCTCATGAGAGGAAGAGGATGTCCACGAGAACGAAAAAGGGGAGGGAGGCTGTAACTCGTTGGAAGGTTTTAGAAGAGTTCGATGGATTTAGTCTTCTTGAGATTCATCCCAGGACAGGTCGAACTCATCAAATCAGGGTCCACCTTGCATCGATAGGGCATCCTGTCTTAGGAGACCCCCTTTATGGAAGGAAAGGCAGACCGGGTGCTTTCCAAGACCCTTTAGTCAAAGAATGCTTGAAGAAGATCGGACGTCAAGCCCTTCATTCGTTTCGATTAAAATTTTTCCATCCCAAAACAGCAGAACCTGTAGAATTTATGGCTCCTCTCCCTCCTGACATGGAAGAAGTGATAAAAACCCTTCGTTCGAAAGGAGGAAAAGGATGAATCGGCTGGATCGGTCCTTTCTTCGATTAAGGAATGGGATTCCATATTTCATTAACCCTGAACTGGAACGATTGGGGTGGGTGATCCATGGTTTTTTAACCCGTCATGGAGGAGTGAGTGCTCTACCCTTTCATTCCCTCAATGTAGGATTAAATAGTGGGGACAAGAAGGAGCATATTTCAAAGAATCTTGACCTGATTACTCATGCCTTCGAATTTGGAGAGAGACGACTCCTCCTCCTCAATCAGATGCAGGAAGATGGGATTCTCTCCATCCGGACTTTCAATGAACCCTTTTCTCCCTTCCTCCCTTATGATGCGATGATGACCGATGTTCCAAATCTTGTATTAGGGATTAAAACGGCGGATTGTCTTCCCATTCTCATCGTGGATATTCAAAAGAAGGTCATTTCAGCTATCCATTCTGGAAGGCAGGGAACAGCCCTTGAGATAACCCGAAAGGTATTGAGGAAAATGAAAGAGGAGTGG
The DNA here is from genome assembly GCA_964570075.1 of uncultured Syntrophaceae bacterium. Taxonomy (GTDB): domain Bacteria; phylum Desulfobacterota; class BSN033; order BSN033; family UBA1163; genus CALIBK01. The sequence continues at coordinate 2,115 of CAZMWF010000084.1, forward strand.
GGCTGTTCTTTAGAAAATCTTATTGTTACTCTGGGTCCTTCGATTGGTTCGTGTTGTTATGAGATTGATGAGAAGGTCTTTCGAAGAGAATGGGAGCCTTTTTCTATTCCCACGAAACCCGGGAGATGGAAGGTCGATCTTACCAAAATCAATATTTCCCAGATGATCGAGGAGGGGGTTCAGGAAAGCCAGATCTGGAGAGTGGACCTCTGCACCTGTTGTCATTCGAACCTCTTCTTCTCCCATAGAGGAGAAGGCCGAACGGGAAGACAGCTCTCTTTTATTGGGATGATTTAATGGCTGAGAGAAGGGATAGGGATGAAAGAAATCTTAATTAAGATTTATCTTCAGCCCAAATCTTCAAAGAATGAGTGGGTTGGCCCCTACCGAGACGGGATCAAAGTGAAAGTGACGGCTCCTCCCATCAAAGGAAAGGCTAATGAGGCTTTAATTCGATTTTTAGCCAAGCTCTGGGGACTCTCACCTTCTCAGATTGAGATTAAAAAGGGTCATCATTCTCACGAAAAAATAATAAAGATTTCGGGAAACGTTCAAGGGATTGACTTTAAAAGGAAAATCAATTAGTCTAAGAAAGGAAGTGGACAGGTCCTGGTGGGCCTCCTGGACTTCAAATCCAGTGGCGGGCCGAAGAGGTCTGCGGTGGGTTCGATTCCCATGCACTTCCGCCAAATTAAACTATATCCCCTGCTTTTTGCAGGAAATAATAAAATCACAGGAGGAGAGAATGTTTGGAATCGGGATGCCGGAGTTATTGGTCATCTTAGTCATCATCCTGATCATCTTTGGTGCTGGGAAGCTCCCTCAGATTGGAGAGGGGTTAGGAAAGGGAATCCGAAATTTCAGGAGGGCCACCAAAGAGAAGGATGAGATCGATGTCACACCCAAAAAGACGGAAGAGATTTCTGAAAAAAAATAGGAATGTCCCACTTTGCCTATCTCGGGATTGGTTCCAATCTGGGCGATAAAATAGAACAGTGTCGAAAAGCCATCTCAGAAATTCTCGCCATCCAAGGTCACCGGCTTTTAGCCCAATCTTCCTTTTATAAGACTCAACCGATGGGTAATCCTGATCAAGATTGGTTTATCAACGGAGTGATTCAGATTGAAACCGATTTAGACCCCTTGGAATTGCTTCGGAAATTAAAGGAGATAGAGTCCAAAATGGGACGAAAAGAGACCTTTCGATGGGGTCCCCGGGTCATTGATCTTGATCTTCTCCTTTATGACGATTTGGTGATGAAAACCGATGAACTGGAAATCCCTCATCCCCAGCTCACTCGGAGGCAGTTTGTCCTTATTCCCCTGGTCGAAATCAATCCCGATCTAATTCATCCTGCCTTAAAAAAAACGATGAGAAAACTCCTTTTGGAGATCAAGGAAGATCAAGGGGTAGAGAAGATTTAAAATTTTTTTAAAAAAATTGACAAATATAAAGATATTCGTTATGTTAAGAATGGTATTTAAAGAACAGAAAGGAGGTTGGTTATGGGTATGAGGACGATTACCTTTTTATTGATCATGGCCTTTTTTTCATTTTCGCTTTCTGGTTGTTATTATTTTGCGGCTAAGAATGAGATTAAAGAAGCTGAGAGGTATTTAACGGAATTGAAAGCCGCAGGAGGGGAGAAGAACGCTCCCTATGAATATTGCAGTGCAGAGTCTTATCTTTATGCGGCCAGATTGGAAATGGACCATAACGATTATAAAGTGGCCAAAGGATTTGCTGCCCAATCCAAATCCGCTTCAAAGGCAGGCTTGGAAGTGGTAAAAAAGAAGTAATCTAATTCGATGAAAGGGGGGAGATCGAAGATGAGTCGAAAATCCATGATTCTGGTTCTACTCATTCTGGGAGCCGTGATTGTCTCAGGATGTGCTGTTAGCAAAGACACGATGAGGGCCTATAATGATGCCAAAGAGACTTTTCAGAAGGCTACTGCAGCGGGGGCGAAGAAGTGTGCACCCTGTCAATATGCAACGGCAGAGGCCTATCTGGCCCTTGCTGATCATGAGGTGAAGCACTATTGGAGAGAATTAGAAAATCTTAAAAAACATATTGAGATTGTGAAAGAAAAGTCATTGGAGGCCCTGCGGCTTACGCCTTGCGAGGAGGTTCCCAAACCCACTCCACCTGCGCCTCCACCCCCAGCACCCACACCACCAGCTCCCGCACCCACACCACCAGCTCCTGCTCCTGCGCCACCGGCTCCTCCACCCGCGCCACCGGCTCCTCCACCCGCACCACCAGCTCCTCCACCCCCAGCACCAGCACCACCTACTCCTCCAGAACCAAAACCAGCACCTCCTCCACCAAAGGCAGCCCCGGTTTTTGATCCTGTCTATTTTGACGTGAATAAGACCAATATTAGTCCAACTGCTGCAAAGGCACTGGATCGGAATGGAGCCATCCTGAAGGAGAACCGCGAGATCAAAGTTGAAATCGGAGGTCATACGGATTCCAGGGGGCCGGAAAAGGTGAATCAGAAGATATCGGAGAAAAGGGCTTTGAGTGTCAAGAAATACCTTATGGATAAATTTGGGATCGAAGAGAATCGATTGGTGGTCAAGGGTTATGGTTCAACAAGACCTATTGCTGACAACAAAACCGAGGAGGGACGTGCCAAAAATCGACGCGTGGAATTGAGGGTCCTTCCCTGAGAAGGGCGTTACAAAATTTTGAAACTCAACTTTAATGGTGGTAGGATAAGATTCCTACCACCTATTTTTTTATTCCACGAGGAGGGGGAGAATGAAGATCTTTATCGACACAGCCAATCCTGAAGAGATTCGGAAAGCTTACGAGATGGGGGTGATCGATGGGGTCACGACAAATCCAACTCTTATTTCAAAAGAGGGAAGACCCTTTGAGTCTCTCATTCGTGAAATTTGCGGTATCATCCAGGGGCTTCCAATTAGCCTTGAAGTCATTGGCCTTAAAGCAAAGGAAATGATCGAGGAAGCACAAAAGCTCTCCAAGATGGGAAGCAACATTGTGGTGAAGATTCCGATGACATCTGAAGGATTGAGGGCCATAAAGATTCTCGTTGGCCAGGGGATCAAGACGAATACTACTCTTGTCTTTTCTCCTACCCAAGCTTTACTTGCTGCTAAAGCGGGAACCACTTATGTCAGTCCCTTTATCGGAAGGCTGGATGATATCTCCCAGAGAGGAATGGAACTGGTCGAACAGATTGTGACCATTTTTGAGAACTATCAGTTTGAATCGGAGGTGATCGTCTCCAGTATCCGACATCCTGTTCATGTCTTAGAAGCCGCTCTCATCGGGGCCGATGTGGCTACCGTTCCTTTTAAAGTCATCGAACAGTTAGTTCGTCACCCCCTCACCGATATTGGAATAGAAAGATTTCTCTCGGATTGGAAGAAGATTCCAAAAAATTGAGAAACCTGAATGAGAAGGGGGTTTAAAGGGGGAAAAATTAAGAAGTCTCTATCAGGATCTGTTTGGGTTGAACCTCCGGTTTTTTAGGAAGGATAATCTTTAACATTCCATCCTTATAGGAAGCCTTGATCTCCTCTTGGTCGATGATTCTTGGGAGGGTGAAGGTTTTTCGAAAAGGTCCATAGGGTCGTTCGATCTGGATATAACGTTCGTCCTCCACTTCTTTGAGGAGTTTCCGATTTCCCTGAATGATCAGGGTATTCTCTTCCACCTTAATTTCGATTTCATCTTGATTGAGTTCGGGGAGATCCATCTTTAAAATCACTTCTCTTTCACGTTCAATAATATCTACAGGAGGGGACCATCCTCCTCCAGGCATCTCTTCCTTAAAAATCCGTGAGAGGGTTTCATCAAAAAGCCGGGTCATTCGATCTTGCATCCTCATCAGGTCCCGAAATGGTTCCCATTTCACATGGACCATACTCCCTACCTCCGATTTAATATAATCTATTATAATTCAAGGGGAGAAGAATTTCAACTTCGGCAGGTATAGCAGACGTCAAAGAAGTCTTTAGGAAGGTTAGCCTTCTCTCTCATTTTTTCCAATTGGTACCATGGAGCGAAATAGTTCCCACAGATTTTACATTGCTTCATCTTCAGGGTTCTTTTCCAACGAGTAATCGTTCGTTCATCCCCTTCGTCTTTCATTCCAATCACATTCACCGGGCAGACAATCACACAAGCTCCACAGGCAATGCAGTTTGTCGCTTCTCCTTGAAAGGGGGGAACCACCTCCCTTCGATCTCCACGAAAGGCGAACTGGATAGCATGGGCTCCCACAATCTCTTCACAGACCCTGGCACAGAGTCCACAAAGGATACAATCTTTATCTTCCTTCTTAAATCTCACTTCGTTAATTCCCATCTCCTTAGCCATTCTCTGAAGAAGTGGGCTTCCAGGACACATTGCAAGGAGTAATTCCATAACCATTTTACGAGCCCGAAGAACCTTATCGGTTGCGGTAAAAACCTCAATCCCCTCTAATACAGGATAGTTACAGGAGGTAGTCAGCCTTGACCGACCTTTCCTTGAAATCTCAACAAGACAGAGGCGACAGGCCCCGTAGGGTTTCACATTTTCATTGTAACAGAGATGGGGAATGTCAAAACCTGCATCGAGAGCCACCTCCAGAACATTTTGGCCCTCTTTCCCTTCAACCATTTGTCCATCAATCGTAAAGGAAATCATTACCCTTCTCCTTATTGAACCTCTATGGCATTAAATTTACAGCTTTCAAAACACATCCCACATTTAATGCATTTTTCTTCGTCTATCCTGAAAGGAATCCCCTCTTCTTTTTTAGTTTTTCTTTTTCCTGTGATGGCATCGGCAGGACAGGCCTTTGCACATCGACCACACATGGTACAGGCTTCAGGTAAGATTCGATATTTCAAGAGACTCCGGCAAACCTTTGCAGGACATCGCTTATTAAGGATATGCTCTTCATATTCTTCCCTAAAATAACGCAGCGTGGAAAGGACAGGATTAGGGGCTGTTCCACCAAGGGCACAGAGAGAGGCCTCTGCCGTCACCCAACCTAATTCTTCAAGAAGATCAAGATCCTCCAGCTTCCCTCGACCCTCTGTGATTCCGGTAAGGAGCTCATGCATCCTCTTTGTTCCTTCTCGACAAGAGGTGCACTTTCCACAAGATTCGTCCTTCAGGAAATTCATAAAATATTTTGCCACATCCACCATACAGGTCGATTCATCCATCACAATCATGCCACCTGATCCCATCATCGAACCGACTTCTGTCAGACGATCAAAATCTACAGGAAGATCAAGAAGGGATTCAGGAATACATCCACCTGATGGTCCTCCGGTCTGAACCGCCTTGAATCTTTTCCCATCAGGGATCCCTCCTCCAATCTCATAGACAATCTCCCTTAGGGTAATTCCCATAGGGACTTCAATGAGGCCCGTGTTATTGACCTTTCCCACGATGGAGAAAACCTTCGTTCCTTTGCTCTTCTCGGTTCCAATCTTTGAATACCATTCTGAGCCTCTTGATAGGATCACAGGTATATTATTCCATGTCTCCACATTATTGAGGTTGCTCGGGCGATCCCAAAGCCCACTCTCAGTCGTATGAATATGTTTGGCTCTTGGCTCTCCTACCCTCCCTTCAATGGAGGCCATGAGAGCGGTGGACTCCCCACAGACAAAAGCTCCACCTCCTCGGAAGAGATGGATTTTGAAAGAGAACCCTGAACCTAAAATATCCTCTCCTAAAAGACCAAACTCCTCGGCTTGACGGATGGCGGTCTGGAGTTTATGAATAGCCAGAGGATATTCGTCCCTGACATAGATAAATCCTTCACGAGCCCCAATCGCATAGGCTCCGATGATCATTCCTTCGATGACGCTATGAGGATCTCCTTCCAGCACACTTCGATCCATATAGGCACCTGGATCCCCCTCATCGGCGTTACATAGAACGTATTTGATATTCCCTTTTGCCTTTCGGCAGGATTCCCATTTTTGGCCTGTAGGGAATCCCGCCCCACCTCTTCCACGAAGTCCCGATCGCTTTACCTCCTCTATGATCTCCTCAGGTTTCATCTCATGGAGGGCTTTGTAAAGGGGGAAATATCCTCCCCTCGCAATATATTCTTCGATATGATCAGGATTGATCAATCCACAATTTCTTAAAGCAATCTTTAATTGTTTACGATAAAAAGGAACTTGGTTATAGAGAGAAATTCCATCCAATCCTTGAGGTTGACGCTCGATTCGATAGCTCCAACACCGATTCTCCACGATCCATTCCTCATCTTCCATTTTAAAAAAGAGCCACTCCGTCACCACGTTATTTTCCATCCATTCGTGAACCAATCTAATGGCTTTCTCTGGAGTGACTTCTTGATAAAAGACCCTCGGTTTTCCAGGCTCTAAAATATCCACGACCGGTTCTCTCTGACAAAACCCGATACACCCTGTTTGATTGACGAGGATCGGCAATCTCGATTTCTCCACTTCGTTTTGAATGGTTTCATAAACCTTTTGGGCTCCAGTGGAAATCCCACAGGTCGCCATTCCAACGGATAATTTAATTCCTTTAGGATAGAGGATTTCTAATCCCTTTTCCTTCATCCTTTCCAAATCCATTTTGGTTCGAATCTTCATTTCTCCCTCGATCTTAATCCAGTTTATTTGAACTCTTTGAGCAAGGAGGGGATCTTCTCCTGGGTGAGCCGACCATAGACCTGCCCATCAATCACTGCCACGGGGCCCAAACTACAGCATCCGAGGCAACGCACCGAATCAAGGCTGAATCGCTTATCCTTGGTCGTCTCCCCAACTGAGATTTTAAGTTCCCTCTCCAATTTTTCTAAAATCTTCTCCCCACCTCTCACATGGCATGCCGTTCCAAGACAGACATCGATCTTATGACGTCCTCGCGGCTTAAGACTTAAGGCATTATAAAAGGTAGCGATCCGAAAGATGCTCGATAGAGGAATATTTAATTTCTGGCTTACATATTCTAAGTCTTCTTTAGGGAGATAATGTTCCTTGGATTGAATCCTTTGGAGGATGGCCAAGATGGCTGATTCTTTTCTTTCGTACTCTTCTATAATGGTATCAATTTCTGATTGAGTCATCGCTTAAAATCCCCTTTTCGATCTTTCTTTTAATATTTCGTATTCTTGATGGACCCGACCCTGGATCTCTTCAATCGCCTCTTTCGTGAGATGCCGGAATCGACCTTGAAGGTTAAAGTAGTCCGTAACCGGCCTTAATTTAGGGAAATCGATGCTCAAGCGATATCTTCCATATTCCACCTCATAAAGAGGAAAAATCCCTGTCTCCACAGCCAATCTTCCTAATTTGATCGAGAGCTCTGGGGCAGACCTCCATCCGGTCGGACAGACGGAAAGAATATGAATATAGGCAGGTCCAGCAGTGTCGGCTGCTTTCTTTAATTTCTGAACGAGATCAATGGGGTAACTGGGACAGGCAGTAGCCACGTACGGAATTTTATGGGCTGCGGCGATTTCAGCCATATTCTTCTTCCAAGTGACTTGTCCCATCTTGACCCTTCCGGCAGGGGAGGTGGTGGTTGAGGCTCCGAAGGGAGTGGAGGAGGAGCGCTGGATCCCTGTATTCATATAGGCTTCATTATCAGTGCAAACATAGATGAAGTCATGTCCCCTTTCAAGAGCCCCTGAAAGGGCCTGAAGGCCGATATCCGCAGTTCCTCCATCACCCGCCATAGCGAGGGTGACAATCTTCTTTTTAGGAAGTCTTCCCTTCCTCATCAGAACCTTCAAAGCGGCTTCGATGCCTGAAGCGACCGCTGCGGTATTCTCAAAGGCCACATGAATCCAGGGGACTTGCCAGGAGGTAAAGGGAAGCGGTGAAGATACAATTTCCATACATCCCGTTGCATTTGCAATGATTACATTTCGCCCCAAAGCCTTAAGGACCAGCCTTACGGCTAAGGCCTCACCGCATCCCTGACAGGATCGATGCCCAGGGGCAAAATATTCTTTTTGAGTCAATGTTCGAACAGCAAAGACGTTTAATTTTTCTGTCATTCTCTCACCCCATAAATCTCAAAACCTTCTCGATTCCCTTCTTCAATTTCAACCTCCGCCTTATCTACCATCTTGATAAAATCGGAGGGAGCCACATCCCTGCCGGAAATTCCTGCCACAAAATTATAGATGAAAGGTCTTACCGGCTCCCCATAAAGGGCTGCCTTAATTTCTGAGGCCACGGGGCCACAGGCTCCAACCGAAATAGCACGATCAATCACCACCAACTGTTTGGCGTGAAGGGTGGCTTTTTTAAAGGCTTCAAAGGGAAAGGGTCGCCAGAGACGAATCTTCACAAGCCCTACTGACCTCCCTTCTTTTCTCATCTGGTCCACTGCCACCGAGGCCGTTTCTCCAAAACTTCCCATGGTGACAAGGAGGGTTTCAGCCTCTTCGGTCTTATAAGTTTCGATTGGAGAGTAATATCTTCCTGTCATCTCTCCAAAGGCCTTCCACACCTCCAGGATCTTTGGCATGGAGGATCGGAGAGCAACCTCTTGAGCCTTTTTCGTCTCCGCAAAAATACTGGGAAGGGCATAGGCTCCCATTGTGATGGGACGATCGGGATGAAGCCTGTAGAGGGGTTGATAAGGAGGAAGGAATTGATCAATCTTTTCCTGCTCGATCAATTCAATCGGTTCAATGACATGGCTCAGGATAAAACCATCCATGTTAATGATGACCGGGAATAGAACAGATCGATCTTCTCCAAGTCGATAGGAAATAAACACGTGATCGTAGACCTCCTGACCATTCTCCACAAAGAATTGAATCCAGCCACAATCCCGGATCATCATTGCATCGCTATGATCGTTCCAGATACTTAATGGGGCTGAGAGGGTTCGGTTAGCAAGGATCATGAGCATAGGAAGTCTTAACCCCGAAGCGATATAGGTAATCTCACTCATTAAGGCCAATCCTTGAGAACTCGTGCATGTAAAGGCCCTGGCTCCGGCTGCGGCTGCCCCTACACAGACACTAAGAGCGGAGTGTTCCGATTCGACACAGAAGAATTCTGCATCCAGTTCTCCATTGGCCACCAATTCGGAAAGTTTCTCTACGATATGGGTCTGAGGGGTAATCGGATAGGCTGAGATGACGTCTACGTTACACTGTTTGACCGCCTCAGCCGCTGCGATCGAGACCTCCATTCCAACCTTTTTCCCCATCTATTTCTCCTCCTCTAAGACCATGGAAATGGCCCCGGTGGGACACTCCTTTGAACAGATGCCACACCCTTTGCAATAAAAGAGATCGGCAATGAAATAACCCTCCTCGTCAAGATGATAAGCCATATCCGGACAGTAAATATAACATAGCCCACAATGAACACAGAGTTCCTTATTCAGGATGGGTTTAAGTGTTTTCCAGTCTCCTGTCCGATACTGGCTCGCATTTCCAGGTTCTAAAATCACGTTACCCACTGGCAATTCTTTCCACGTCCATTCATATTCGGGTTTGGTCATCCCTTTCACCACCCCTCTTTCCATTAAACATGTTTTTAGACAATCACGGTTTCTTGATAGGCCCTTTCAAAAGCGGCGATATTCTTTTCGGCAATGCGACCAAAACGTTCCTTAAAAGGCGAGATAAAAGACTCTTTATGGACTAATCCTGTTGCCTTGACCAGAGATCCCAGCATGGTGGTATTCGTAATTGGAAGACCCAGGAGCTCTCTTGCTATTTTCACCGCATCAACCACCCCGACCCGATTCTTTATTTTTAGAAGATCTTTCACTGCCTCTGGAGAGTCACTGCTTGTTGTTACCACCAATCCGTCTGGCTTTAGACCAGAGGCTACATTGACAATCTTAAGCAATGAGGCATCGAGGACCACCACGATATCTGGCTCATAGATATTAGCTCGAATCCGAATAGGTTGATCGTCAATCCGGCAGAAGGCTACCACGGGGGCACCTCTTCGCTCAGGTCCAAAGCTTGGAAAGGCCTGGGCATACTTTCCTTCTTCAATGGCTGCAAGAGCCAAGAGTTCTGCTGAAGTCACTGCCCCTTGACCACCCCTTCCATGAAATCGAATCTCAATCATCTGGCATTCTCCGTGATAATTATTGACTTAATAAAAAGTTTAATAAAAACAATCTGTTAAATTAATTGTTATTTCGTATTGCGTTAACGTTAACCTTTTTTAAAAAAAATGTCAAGAAAAATAAAAAAATTACACCTCTCTTCTTCCCTCAAGGGCTTTGGTTAAAGTCATTCCATCAGAGTATTCGATTTCTCCTCCTACAGGAATGCCATAGGCGATTCGGGTCAATTTGATTCCCAACGGCTTGATGAGGTCAGCCAAATAAAGGGCTGTGGCTCCTCCTTCTACGGTAGGATTGGTGGCAAGAATCACTTCCTTTATCTTTTCCTTTTGAAGTCGTTCCATCAATTCCTTAATTTTTAGATGTTCAGGGCCTATTCCTTCCAGTGGGGCAATAGCGCCATGAAGTACATGGTAACGGCCTCGGTATACTCCCGTATTCTCAATCGCCATAAGATCGTTGGGGCCCTCTACAATACAAAGAATTTCTTTTAACCTTTGATCATCTCTACAGATGGGACATGGATCTTCATCGGTTAGATTAAAGCAGATCGAGCAAAGACGAATCTTTTCTTTTACATCCAGGATGGCTCGGGCTAAGGCCTGGGCTTCGGAAAGAGGGGAGCGAAGAATATGAAAAGCCAGTCTTGAGGCTGTTTTTCGACCAATTCCAGGGAGCCGGGTCAAAGCTTCGATTAAGGATTCTATGGGTTTAGCTAAGGTCGTCATAGGATTAAATTTTTAAAAAATCCCTGGAATACTCAATCCTCCGGTGATCTTTTTCATCTCTTCCGTCATCATCTCCTGGGATTTCCGAATGCCTTCGTTGACCGCTGCAACAATAAGATCCTGAAGCATCTCAATATCCTCTTTATTGACCACTTCAGGGTCGATCCGAAGGGAAAGAATCTCCTGTTTTCCATTCATCACGACCTGGACCATCCCGCCTCCAGCAGAGGTCTCTATGGTTTTAGAAGCCATCTCTTCCTGGAGTTTGGTTATCCTGGCATGAATCTGTTGTGCTTGTTTAAGGATGTTCCCAAATCCCTTTGTCATTGAACTCTCCTTTCCCCCCTCTATTTTTCTACAATCTTCCCATTAAAAAGACGGAGGGCTTCCTGGATCATTAAGTTTTCATTGATCTGGAGCCCCGAGGTCTCACTTTTAGAAGAGGAGACCTTTGGGTTGTTGGTATTCCCTTTTTCCTTCCCTCCTTCTTCCAAGGAAGAGAGAATGACTCTCATCTTTTTATTGAAAAATTCTTGACAGATGGATTCCAGTTGATTCCTGTAAGGTTTTTCTAATATTCGTTCGTAATGGAAGGAGTCTTTTTCAAAACCGATCTCGATCTTCTCTTCATCGAGACGAAGAGGGATTCCGAAAGATAAAAAAGATCCAAGGATGGGGTTCTTCCCCCGAGCGAAGTTAAGCAACTCTTTCCAGGTCTCTTCTTCAAAGGGTCGGGCCTCTCCTAACTTTTCTTCTTTTTGGGGGAGGTCCATCTCTTTGGGTTCCTCTTGAGGAGGGATAGAATCTTTGCTTTTTGTCTCTTTCAAGGTTTCTTTCTCCCCTTTCCCTCCTTCTCCCATCCTTTCCAATTTTTCAATAATTTCATCAATAGGAAGAAGAGACCTCAACGTAGCCATCCGGATCAACGTCATTTCGAGCATGATTCTGGGAAAGGTGGATTGAATGATCTCTTGCTCCCCTTTTAAAAGGAGGTGAAAGAGGTGATCAAGGTGTTCAAACTGAAATTTTTCTGCCTGCTTCTTTAAACTTTCTAACTCCTCTCCATCAAAGTCTAACAGTTCTTCCGGTTGTCTGCTCACTTTAATAAGAATCAGGTTTCGAAGATACTGGAGGAGTTCTCTGCAGAAGTACTGGATGTCGTATCCATAATGATAAAGATGGTGAACCACTTCGATACATCTTTGGGCATCCTGATCCGCGATGGCTTCGATCGTCTCGTAGAGTATTTTTCGATCGATCACCCCGAGGATTTCTACCACGTCTTCATCCCGAATCTCTTTTCCCCCATAAGAGATGACCTGGTCGAGAAGACTCTGGGCATCTCTCATACTCCCCTCAGCCTCTCGAGCAAGAAGCATCAAACTCCTTGGACTGATATGGATCTCCTCTTTCTCGGCAATCCGTTTTAAGGTGTCTAAGATCTCTTTTAAGGGAATTCGTTTAAAGTCGTATCGCTGACATCGGGAAAGAATGGTAGCCGGAATCTTATGGGGTTCGGTGGTTGCAAAGATAAAAATAATATGAGGAGGAGGTTCTTCCAGTGTCTTTAAAAGGGCATTAAAAGCCTCCCGGGTGAGCATGTGGACTTCATCGATGATATAGATCTTATATCGACTTTTTGCAGGAGTGTAGCGAACATTCTCCCTGAGTTCTCTTATCTCTTCAATGCCTCGATTGGAGGCTCCGTCAATTTCGATCACATCGATGGAATTGCCTTCGGTGATCTCTTTGCAATGAATACATTGATTACAGGGATTGATATTCGGCCCTTTTTCGCAGTTAAGGGCCTTTGCTAAAATTCGAGCCGTGGAGGTTTTCCCCACTCCTCTTGCCCCGGCAAAGAGAAAGGCATGAGCGACCCTTTTCTGCGCAATAGCATTTTGGAGCGTTTGGGTGATGGTTCGTTGTCCCACCACTTCTTCGAAAACCTGGGGTCTCCACTTTCTTGCAAGGACTAAGTAAGACATAGATTTAACCTTTTAATAAATGATTAAACTTGTTGATAGCCAGGCGTCCCTGCGGCACACAAAGGGGATTACTACCGTTGCTTCCTTCCGGACCTGGCGGGGTTTGTAATCTTTTGTTGCGCAGGACCCGGCTATCAACAAGTTTTTTTAATTCTCTTCATCTCATATCGGGGACTTGGCGGAGAGGGTGGGATTCGAACCCACGGGGCTTTCGCCCACCGCTTTTCGAGAGCGGCGCCTTAAACC
>CAZMWF010000085.1:0-16253 GCA_964570075.1 uncultured Syntrophaceae bacterium
GGCCTCTTCCATCTTTCCCTGTTTTAAGTAGATAGTTCCAAGATTATTGTAAGCCTCGACATAGGCTGGGTTCGACTGAAGGGCTTTCTTATAATGGGAGATCGCCTCTTGATACTCCCCCCTTTCGCTGTAAGCGATTCCTAAATGGAAATGGGCCTCTGCGAGAGCAGGATCGAGGCGTAAGGCTTTTTTATACTCTTTTATCTCTTCATCCCCCTTTCCCATCCTCCCATAAACAATTCCCAGATTCACATGGGCACGGGCATTCTTCGGATCCAGTTTCATCACCTTCTTAAATTCTCTTTCCGCCTCTTGAAGGTTTCCTCGTTCCGCTGCCTTGTAACCCAGTTGAAAATGGTCCTCGAGGCTCAGCGTCTTATCCTCTCTCCTTGTTTTCGAACTCCCTCCACAAGCACAGAGGAGGAAAAAGAAGATTAAAAGAAAGGTTCCAATCCTTCTCATTTCCAATGGACTCTCCTGTTTGGGATGACGCTGAACCATTAACAGAAAACAGATCGAAAATCAAGAAATCCAATCCCCTTCTTTGCCATTTTGATAGATTCCGTGTTAAATTTTATCCTCTCCCATCAAGAGGGGGGTCATCCAGAAAGAGTCAAAAGGAGGTTTCTCGATGTTTGAATATACTGAGGATTATATCCCCTTATTAAGAGAGGTAAGGGAGACGGTAGAGAAGGTCGTCAAACCCCGAGCCAAGGAGATCGAGGAGAGTGATGAATTCCCTTTGGATATGGTCCATCGATTCTTCGATGAAGGCTATCTTCAAGTCCTCATCCCAAAGGAACTGGGTGGAGCAGGAAGGGATATTACTTCCCTTTGCATCATCTCCGAGGAGATGGCAAAAGTCTCCGCCTCCCTTTCTCTTTTAGTCATCGTTCAAACCGTAGGGACACTCCCCCTCCTCATTGCAGGAAGTGAGTCTCAAAAAAAGGAGTGCTGTCCAAAGATCTCACGGGATCATCTCATCATGGCCTTTTGCCTGACAGAACCTCTGGCCGGTTCAGATGTAGGATCAATCCGGATGAGTGCCAAGAGGAGCAAGGATCACTATCTGCTGGAGGGAAAGAAAAGTTTTGTGACCAATGGGGGCGTGGCGGATAAGTATGTTGTCTTCGCTAAAACCGATCCGAATCGAGGGAGACGCGGGATTTCTGCATTTGTCGTGGACCGAACGCTTCAGGGAGTCACCTTCGGTTCTAAAGACAATAAGATTGGGATGAGAGGGATCCCTTCCTGTACGATCACTTTTAACCGGGTGGCTGTGTCGCAGAGAGACCGGCTGGGAGAAGAAGGGGAGGGATTCAGGATTGCAATGGAAACCCTCAATCGCTCCAGGCCTGCTGTAGGCGCCCAGGCTCTGGGAATTGCAGAGAGTGCCATGGAGGTAGCGACCCTCTTTGCCATGAGAAGAAAACAGTTTGGGAAACCGATTGCAAAACTGGAGGGGATGCAGTTTATGCTTGCCGAGATGGCTACCCTCATCGAATCCGCAAAGGCCCTCGTATACAAAGCCGCCTGGTATCTGGATAAAGGACTTCCCCATGCGACTAAATATTCCGCCATGTCCAAATATTTTGCGTCGGATGTGGCGATGAGAGTGGCAACAGATTCTGTCCAAATCCTTGGAGGATATGGGTGCTTGAGGGGTGGAAATTTGGAAAGGGCGATGAGGGATGCAAAAATTACTCAGATCTACGAAGGAACCAACCAGATCCAGCGATTTGTGGTTGCCGAACAACTGATCAAAGAATTCTTAGAAAAATATGGAATGGGGAGGGATTGGAATGAGATGATGGAGGTCTTTTAAAAATCCTTCAGGGCCTCCTCCGCTTTGGGAATATCTCCCTCCGCAATGTGAACAATGAACATGGCTTCCTCACCTTCTTCCATCGTGGAGCCATAAATATAATCGATATTGATTCCAGCCTCGCCAAATCGTTTCGCCACTCGGCCCAGCATTCCAGGTTGATTGATGAGTCTAAATACCAGCACCTGATCGGTATGGACGAGATGGTTGGCCCGGACTAAGGCCCTCTCAGCTTCCTCAGGCTTATTGACCAGAATACGGATTAACGAATAGTCGGAGGAATCTTTGAGAATACTCCGATAGCTCTCAGCGAGGGCAATCCTTCGACCTGTCTTCTCCCTCATGTTGAACAGTTCTTTGACTGAATCCTTGGCATTCTGAATACTCATCGCCAGGATATTGATATTCTCCGCTTTCAATACATCGCACATCTTCGAAAGTTCCCCCGGAGCGTTATTTAAAATCACCGATATCTGTGTCCTCTTCTCCATTCCTCTTTCTCCTTGCTTTTATCATATAAATTTAGATCAAAGGATAGCAGATCCTCCTTCAAAGGTCAAGGAAGGGAAATTAGGCTTATTCCCAATTTGGGAGTGATGGATTACAAATCGGGTGGGAAGGCTTGTCATTAGAGAAATGGCGTGTTAGAAATTGAAGGAGAGGTTTAAAATGATCTATAAAACCTTTTGTGCGAGAATGGATCATGGAGGCTGTGGGATCTTAGTCCATGTGGAGGAAGGTAGGATTGTTAAGATTGAAGGGGATCCTGAATCCCCCCTCAATAGAGGGACCCTATGTGCAAAAGGAATCGCCCAGATCGAAAGGCTCAATCATCCGGACCGGTTGCTCTATCCAATGAAAAGGAAGGGAGCAAGAGGTGAAGGAAAATGGGAAAGAATCTCCTGGGATGAGGCTTTAACGATCCTTTCGGAAAAAATCAAGAAGGCTATTGAATCGGAAGGTCCCCAATCCATTGCCTTTGCTCAGGGGACTCCAAAGGGTCTAGAACTCTTCCTCCTCCTACGATTGGCCAATCTTCTTCGCGTCCCCAATCTCTCCACCCCTGGAAATGTCTGCCATATGCCCAGAGAAACGGCCTCCCATCTGACCTGTGGATTCTTCCCGATCCCCGATTACGATCATTCGCCGGCCTGTGTCGTCCTATGGGGAAGTAATCTCCTTCAGACCAATGAGGAAGGAATCATCGGTTCTCAACTCCTACGGGTCTTGAAGAATGGAACGAAACTGATCGTCATTGACCCAAGAAAAACAGGAGTGGCTTCGAGAGCCCACCTATGGCTCCGATTAAAACCTGGAACAGATTTGGCCCTGGCCTTAGGGATTCTCAAGGTTCTGATCGACGAGGAACTCTACGATCACGACTTCGTCCACCATTGGACGAAAGGTTTCGAGGAGTTGAAAGATCACCTTCAGTCCTTTGATTTAGACCGGATCTCAGAAACGACCTGGCTTCCGAAAGAACAAATCCTCGAGGCTGCCCATCTTATTGGGAAAACCAAACCCACTTCCATCCAATGGGGCAATGCCATTGAACACACGATCAATAGTTTTCAGACCGCAAGGGCCATTCTGATCCTGATGGCCATCACCGGAAACTTAGAGATCCCTGGAGGGAATGTGAATCGTCCTGCCCCTCCCATCCTTCGACTCGGGGATCTCGTTTTGAGTAAAACATTTTTAGACAAAAAAGAGAAGATCTTGACTCCCGAATTCAGGCTTGCCACGATGATGGGCTTCGTCCCATCCCAGAAGATCATCAAAGCCATTCTTACTGAAAAACCTTACCCGATTCGGATGATGGTGATTCAAGGGGGCAATCCCCTGCTCAGCTATGCCCATGCTCGCGAGACCTTTGAGGCCTTAAAGAAACTTGAATTCCTGGCCATTTCAGAGATTTTTTTAACCCCTACAGCCCAACTCGCTGATCTGGTCTTGCCCGCCGCAACCCACTTCGAATTCGACGATATTGGTCATCTCGGCCTTCCCCACGGGTTCATTCTGGCTCGCCCGAAGATTGTAGAGCCTAAGGGTGAGTGCTGGCCTGACTCAAAGATCCTAAACGAACTGGGGAAACGACTGGGATATTCCGAATTCTTTTGGAAGGAGATGAGAGATTGTCTGGATGAGATTCTAAAACCCGCAGGACTGAACTATGAGGAGTTTAAATCCCTGGGAATATTGAGGGGAAACTGGACCTATCGAAGCTATGAGAAGAACGGATTCCGTACCCCTTCCGGAAAAGTGGAGATCTACTGCCAGCAACTTAAGGAATGGGGATTTCCTCCCCTTCCCTCCTATCAGGATCCCCCTGAATGGGAACTTCTCGTTTCAGAAGAAACCTCTTCTTATCCCCTGCTTTTTACTTCCTCGAAAGACCCTTACTTTTTCCACTCCGCTTATCGGAACATTTCCTCCCTAAGGAAACATTCTCCAGAACCCCTCGTTTCGATTCATCCCGAGACGGCTTCCCAATACGACATTCGTGATGGGGAGTGGGTAGTGATTGAAACAAAGAGGGGATCCATTAAACAGAAAGCAAGACTGGACCCTGAGATCCACCCTAAAGTCGTTATCCTCAGCTTTGGATGGTGGTTCCCAGAGCGAAAAGACCTCGAACTCTCAGGGTGGAAGGAGTCAAACCTCAATATCTTGACCAGCAATGATCCCCCTTATGAACCTCTCCTTGGATCCACAAGCCTAAGAGCTGTTCCTTGTCGGATTTATAAATCCTCTTCGTAAAAAGAAAGCCTCCCTCTATTGACACAACCTCTCTCATCTTATAAAAATATCCTATTCTTATATTGAAGGAGGTTGGTCATGAGAAAAATCATCTATCCACTCATCTTTGCCCTCTTGGCTTTTCCCTTTCCCTATTCCTATGCCCAGGAGACGTACAAGATTGGGGCCGCTTTTGCTCTCTCGGGAAGCATTGCCGTTTACGGTGAAGGGTTCAAGAAGGCGGTCGATCTGGCTGTCGAGGAGATCAATGCCTCCGGCGGGATTAAGGGTCGAAAGATTGAAATCATCTACGAGGATAATAAAAGCACGCCAAAGGATTGTGTCACGGCGGTCCGAAAATTGATTACGGTGGACAAAGTCCCTGTCATTTTTGGACCGGCTGCGAGTTCTAATTTCATGGCCGCTGCTCCGGTAGCCCAAGAGAACAAGGTGGTCATGATTTCGGCCGAAGGGGCAGCCCCCGGGCTTACGAAAGCAGGAGAGTATATCTTTCGGGTCTTTCCTTCTGATGTCCTCCAGGGGAAAGGCATCTCTGACCTCTGCCTTCAATTAAACTATAAAGAAGTTCCGGTGATGTACGTCAACAATGATTGGGGGATGGGATTAAAAAATGTCTTCGTGGAAAACTTCAAGAAGGCAGGGGGCCATGTGATGGATGAGATCCCGTACGATGAAGGAAAGACCGATTACCGGACGGAACTGATTCGGGCGATCAAGGGAAATCCAAAAGCGGTCGTCAATCTCACCTATATTAAAGAGGGGGCTGTGATGTTCAAACAGGCCTATGAAATGAATATTAAAGTCCAGTGGATCTGTGGCTCTGCAGCCAAGTCGCCAAAACTGGTGGAACTGGCTGGGAAATCGGTAGAGGGAATCATTGGCACCTATCCTGTCTTCTCTCAGGAAACGAAGGAATATAAAGCGTTTCGGGCAGCCTGGAAGAAGAAGTACGGAGATGAGAAGATTCCCATCTTTGCAGAGTATAATTACGATATGGTCTATCTAACCGCAAAGGCCATCGAAAAAGGGGGTTATACCTCGGAAGGAATCCGCAGGGCCCTTTTTGAAGTAGCAAAGGGTTATCGAGGAGTGACTGGGGATAAGACCTTTGATCAGGACCGAGGAGTTGGCAGTGAATATGGAGTCTGGACGATCAAAGATGGCCAAATCGTGGATTATAAGAAAAAATAGATTGAATCTCTAAAAGAGCCTGGGGACAAGTCCCTCAATCCTCATGGGGGCTTGTCCTTTTATTTTCACCCGATGAGCTCGTTTCTTCTTCAAACGATCCTTAATGGGATCCTGGCAGGCTGTATCTATTCCCTTTTTGCAATGGGATTGACCCTGATCTATGGGGTTTTGAATTTTGTGAATTTCGCTCACGGGGAACTCATCATGTGGGGAGCCTATTTTCTATATTTCCTGATGGAGAAGCCCTTGAGTCTTCCTCTCTCTTTCGCCCTCCTCCCCGCACTCTTCTTGACCGTCCTTATCGGGTTAGGATCAGATCGTTTGATCTTTAAACCTCTCAGAAAGGCGAACCGTCTCACCCTTCTCATCACCTCCTTAGGCCTTTCCTTTTTATTAAGGAACGGAGCCCAACTCTTCTGGGGAGCGGAAATAAGGACCTATGGGCTTGAGATTAAGAAAGGAATGAGATTCCTTGGGGTGAGTATCACTTCGAATCAGGTGGCAATTATAGTGGTCTCGGTCCTATGTATCTTTCTTCTCTATCTCTTCTTCTATAAATCGAGAATGGGCAAATCGATGCGGGCCATCTCCGATGACCTGGAGCTGGCTCGAGTGATGGGAATCCCTTCAGATCGAACCATTCAATGGACTTGGGTCATTGCCTCCTCTTTGGCAGGGTTGGGAGGAATTCTTTTGGCTCTCGATACCAATCTTCATCCAGGAATGGGATTGATCAATCTGGTCAAGGCCTTTGCGGCCACTCTTTTAGGGGGAGTGGGGAATCTCTGGGGAGCTCTTTTCGGTGGAATGATCATCGGACTTGCAGAAAATATAAGCATATGGATTCTCTCTCCCGGATACAAGGATGCCATTGCCTTCGGGATCATGGTGGTAATGCTTCTATTTCGTTCCTCTGCGGTCTTTTCGTCTAAGGAGTGAGGGATGGATCTCTTTCTTCACCTCTCCGTCATGAGTCTGATCTACATCATCTTCGCCTTGAGTCTAAATCTGGAGATCGGATATACAGGCCTCTTTAACTTTGGTCATGTCGCCTTCTTTGGGATCGGAGCCTATACCTCTGCCCTCCTCACCCTCCATCATTTCCCTTTTGAAATAAGCCTTTTGGTGGCCTTGTTCCTCTCAGGGATTTCTGGATTTCTCCTCAGTCTTCCAAGCTTGAGGCTCCGGGGAGATTTCTTTGGAATCGCCACCCTCGGTTTCGGTGAAATCATTCGAATGGTCTTTCAGAATGAGGTTTGGCTGACAAAAGGTCCGATGGGACTTCCTGGGATCCCAAAACCAAAACTCCTTTCCGTTCGATTCGCTACCCTTCCTCAATATCTTCTGCTGACCCTCGGGTTTGCCATCCTCACCTTTCTTATTTTAAGGGGAATTATCCGGAGTCCTTTTGGAAGGGTTCTTAAAGGGATCCGGGAGGATGAAATCGCTGCAGAGGCCTTAGGGAAAAACGTCTATCGATTTAGAATCAAATCCTTTGTCGTGGGATCTATTTTTGCGGGTCTGGCAGGGGTTCTCTGGGGTCATTATACCACCTTCATCAGTCCCAACGATTTTACGATCATTGAAACGGTTCTTGTCCTTCTCATCGTGGTTCTGGGAGGAAAAGGGACGGAATGGGGGCCCATATTAGGAGCCATCCTTCTGATCTTTTTTCAGGAATCTCTTCGTTTCCTTAGACTTCCGCCTGAATACAGTCGATATCTTGCGCCCCTTCAACAGATGATCTTTGGGGCTCTCCTCATTTTAATGATGCTCTTTCGACCAGAAGGTCTTATCAAAGAGCGAAGGGAGCATGGATGCTTGAGCTAAAAGGGATCAGTAAGGCTTTCGGAGGGGTTCGAGCCGTCTCCAATTTTTCAGCCACCGTGGAGAAAAATAAAATTACAGGCCTCATCGGCCCCAATGGTTCAGGAAAAACCACCCTTTTTAATTTGATTACTGGCTTTATCCAACTTGATCAAGGAGAGATCTTTTTCAGGAGAGAAAGGATTGATGGTTTCCCCCCTCATGAGATCGCTCATCGCGGGATGATTCGAACTTTTCAACTTTCTCGTCTATTCCCGAAGATGACCGTCCTCGACAATCTCCTCCTTGCCCCACAGAAACAGAAGGGGGAAAGGCTCTGGACCCTCTTCCTCCAGAGGCAGAAAATAAGGTCCGAGGAAAAAAGAAACGTTGAAAAGGCCCTCTCCCTTCTCGAAGGTGTCGGCCTCTCCTCTCTGAAGGACGAATTCGCTGAGAACCTTTCCTATGGACAACAAAGGCTGTTAGAAATGATCCGACTCTTTATGGCTGACCCGGAGATGATTCTTCTCGATGAACCTACGGCTGGAATCAATCCTTTGATGATTCGAAAGATCATGGATTTGATTCTAAAAATGAGAGAACTCGGGAAGACCTTTTTTATTATTGAACATAATATGGATGTGGTTATTGAATGTTGCGATTGGGTTTTTGTCCTGGATCATGGAGAGAAGATTTCGGAAGGAACCCCTCCGGAGATCCAGAACGATCCCCGTGTCATTGAAGCCTATCTTGGAGCCTGAAGAAACCTGAATGTTAGACGTCTCGGAACTCTATTCTGGATATGGAAAGATGGAAGTGCTCCACGGGGTCTCCCTTCGAGTCGCCCCTCAGGAGGTGGTTTGCATCATCGGTCCCAATGGATCAGGAAAGTCGACCTTACTTAAGAGTATCTTCGGGTTAATCAAACCTTATCGTGGAAGGATTCAATTTATGGGTCAGGAGATCTCTCAAAAAGATCCTGAAGAAAAAGTAGGATTGGGGATTGCCTATATTCCACAAGGAAGGAATATCTTCCCTTCCCTTTCTGTCATGGAAAATCTGGAGATGGGGGCTACTCCACTCAGAGATCTATCCAACATGAAGAAGGCCATTGAGGAGGTATTTCAACATTATCCCCTCTTGGAGGAGAAAAAAAGATTAAAGGCCGGCTCCCTATCAGGGGGTGAAAAGCAGATCCTCGCCTTAGCCCGCACGACGATGATCAAACCCAAACTGATCCTTTTGGATGAACCCTCGCTGGGTCTCGCCCCTAAGGTGATCGACCAGGTCTATCGGGAAATCGATTTGATCAATCAACAAGGGGTCACCTTCATCATTGTAGAGCAGAATGCAAGAAAAGCCCTCCGTCTGGCCCATCGGGCTTATGTCTTGGATCTTGGAGTAAACAGGTTGGAAGATACGGGAGAAGGCCTTCTTCAAAATGAAGAGGTAAAACGCCTCTATTTGGGTGGATAAAAAGGAAATGAGAAGAAAGGGTTTTCCTCTCTACGGAACACTCGGCATCCTTGTCCTTGTCCTCTCCGAATTTCTCCTTTTTAAAAAGGTGAATCCATTTTATAGTTGGTTCTATTGCTTCGCCTGGTGGTCCTATATCCTTATCCTCGATGCCCTCATCTATTCCTTAAAAGGGAATTCCCTCTTGAGGGACCGGACAAAAGAATTCTTTCTTCTCATTCCCTGGTCGGTCTTCATCTGGTTGATCTTTGAAGCGGCTAACCTTTCCCTTGAAAATTGGTATTACATCAACCTTCCTCCTTCCCGGGTAGAACGATGGACGGGATATTTTGTGGGTTACGGGACCGTCCTTTTAGGCCTCTTCGAAACGACAGAACTCTTGGAGACCCTTGGCCTCTTTAAAAATGCCTCTCTCAAAGAAATCAAACTCTCCTCGAAAGGACACCTGATTCTCATCCTCCTCGGGGTCTTCTCCCTCCTCTCCTCCTTGATCTATCCAAAATACTTTTTCCCTTTGATATGGGTCTCGTTTACCTTTCTCTTAGAACCTTTTCTTTACCGCTCAGGAGGAAGATCTCTCTTGAGAGATCTGGAGGAAGGAAAACCTCAAAAGATCTATCTCCTTCTCCTGTCAGGACTGATCTGCGGCCTTCTCTGGGAATTCTGGAACTACTGGTCCCGTTCGAAATGGGTCTATACGGTTCCATTCTTTGAGGAGTTAAAAGGATTTGAGATGCCCTTGGCCGGTTTCTTAGGGTTCCCTCCGTTTTCCATCGAGGTCTATGTGATGGTCAACTTCCTCTCCCTCTTCAGATATGGAAGGGGATGGGAGGAATCTACCTATCGGCTTCATCAAGAAAGGAAGAGCCCAATTTTAATGAGAATCTTGACTCCCCTCTTTTGGGCCGGTTTCTATATTCTTGTGTTTCACGCCATCGATTCAAAGACGGTCGACTCTTTTTACCCTCGCCTCCAGGAGGCCTACTGGATTGATCCAAAATATCAAAGCGAACTTCCAAAGGCAGGAATCTTAAACCTTGATGATCTGGTGGAAAAAACCAGATCGGAAGTCGAACGGAAAGAATTGGCCTTGAGGCTCTTCGTTCCAAAAGAGGAGCTCGAACTCTGGATCCGAAAGGCCAAATTGGCTCAGCTCAAGGGAATGGGGATCAACCATGTAATGCGATTGGAAGGGGTTGGGGTCGATTCGATTTCCGCCCTAAGCGAAGAAGAGCCAGAGTCTCTTTATCGAAAACTCAAAGCGAAGTATCCTCAGCAACCCATTCCCAGAAAGGCAAAACTCAAGATCTGGATCAAGGAAGCGAGAAAAATAGAAAGGAGACAGGGATGAGATACGGAGCCATGAACTTTCCTGTAAAACCGATTTTACGGGAGATCGAAGAGATTGGGAAATTAGGATTCGATTACATTGAACTGACTATGGATCCACCGGAAGCCACGCCCGAGAAAATTTTAGAACAAAAGAACTCCATTGAAAAACTTCTCGATCAATATCACATGGGTATCCTGGCCCATCTCCCGACCTTTCTCTTCACCTCTGACCTCTATGAAAGCCTGAGAGAGGTATCCCTTAAAGAAAATTTTAAAGCCCTTGAGGCCGCAGCGGAACTGGGTATTCAGAAAGCCGTCCTCCATCCCAGTTATATCACTGGGTTAGGGAAGTTCCTCTTGGATAGGACAAAGAAATATGGAATGCAGGCCATCGAGGCTATTCTCAAAAAGGCGACCCATCTGGGGATTCAGCTCTGTCTCGAAAACATGTTTCCCCAGACCCATTTTCTTTATCATCCGAGGGAATTCCAAGAAGTCTTTGAAACCTTTCCAGAGCTTCGTCTGACCCTGGATATCGGTCACGCCCATCTCGGTGGAGAGAGAAACCGGGCGATCGAGTTTATACAGAGTTATGGACATCGAATTGCGCATATCCATGCCAATGATAACTTTGGAAAGGAGGACAATCACCTTCCTATTGGTGCAGGAATCATCGATTTTGAAAGGATGATAAAAGCCCTCAAGGAGATTTCCTACAACGAGACGCTCACTCTCGAAGTCTTTTCCAAAGATAGGGATTATCTGAGGCTGAGCCGGGAAAAGATTAAAAAGTGGTGGGAGGAGGACGAACAAGTTACTCTGAAAGTTTAAGAATCATCCCTGTCCTTTTGGCTCGATGAAGGACTATTCTAAAAAGGGCGACCTCAAGGGTGAGGTAAAATCCAGTCAGTCCGAATCCCCATTGGAGGAGATTCCTGAACCCTTCCTCAAACCCATAAAACGAACGAAGATAGGCTAAGAAATGGGTTAAAGGGATCCATCTTGCAATCTCGGGAAGGGGGGTGGGGAGAATGGAAATGGGATAGTAGATCCCGCAGACCAATGCCATTAGACTACTCAAGGACCAGGCAGCCACCTCTGCCTTATACCCGAAGAGAAGGACTAAAATACAGACGGTCATTCCGACAAAGGCAGAGGTGAAGAAGAGTCCCAGCAAAAAGAGGCTGATGGGTAGAAGACCGGGTCTTAAAAAATCAAAATCAAATACGAAAAGACTAAAAAGAGAAAGTAATAGAAAGACGACCAGAGAACGAATGACCCCAATGAGCCAGGAGCCCAGTAGGAGTTGATAAGGATGAATAGGGGCGATGAAGGTATGCTTCATCGATTTGGCCCAGAGGTCGTAGAGGAGGGCCTCCGCCACATCGATTTGACAGACCTGAATCGCACTCATGGAAATGATTCCAATCAAAATGAACCCTGTGCGATTGGGATCCAACTCTAAAAAAGTGGTTAAGAGTCCAACCGAAAAGAACCCGACTACGGGCCAGAACAGGATTTCGAAGAGACTGAAGATATTTCGCTTGGTCATGATCCAGTTCTTAAAGATAAAGGCCCGTGTCTGAATCGCTGCTCTTTGCAAATTCAAGGAAGACCTCCTCCAGATCGGTTTGCCCTAAGGTGACCTTTTTGATTTGGACCCCATCCTGGGAGAGTTTCGTGATCAAAGGCCCCAATCTCCTCTCCCCTTCATCCACGATCATCTCACAGAGACCATCGGTGACAGAATAATTGATCACCCCCTCTATTCTTCCTAATTCATCCTCGAAGAGTTTTCCTTCAAATTCGATCTTGATGATATCCCCCATTCGAATCATCTTTTTCAGGGAATCGGGATCCCCAACGGTCAAAATCTTCCCTTCCTTTAAAAAGGCGATGCGATGACAAAGAAATTCGGCTTCTCTCATATTATGAGTGGTGAGAAGGATCGTCATTCCTTTCTCTCTCTGAATCATCTGGATCTGTTGGCGAATCCAGACCGAAATGCTTGGGTCAAGACCCACCGTAGGCTCATCCAAAAACAACACAGAGGGTTCGTTGAGCAAAGATTTAGCAAGGGCCAGACGCTGCTTCATTCCAGTGGAGAGACGATCAAAGGAGACCCCTCGATGTTCCTCCAGTCCTAAGAGAGAGATCAACTCCTCGACCTTCTTCTTCCTCCGATGCCCCGCTAATCCATAAAGCATTCCATAGAAGTGGAGGTTTTCCTCAACGGTCATACTCCAGAGAAAGTTGGCATTTCCACTGGAGAGATTCACCTTCTCTCTAATCTGGTGAGCCTCTTTTCGCGGATCCATCCCCAGGATTTCGATTCGACCTTGGTCAGGAAGAAGAAGGGTGGAAAGGATGGAGAGGAGCGTTGTCTTTCCAGCCCCATTGGGACCGAGAATACCAAAGATTTCTCCCCTTTCGACTTCAAGGTGAATCCCTTTGAGGACCTTCTTCTCTCTCCTTTTCAACCAACCTGAATAGAAACTCTTATAGATTCCTTCCGCTTTTATCGCTGATGCCATCCCTCTCACCTGAACGATTCATTTTAAGTATAGGACGATTCTTAGCGATTTTCCAATAAAAGGCAGGTTTTGAGACTCCCATTGATTAACCTTGAAGGTAACCCTTCACTGAAGGATGGAAATAAATTTAAGCCCGACAGGAGTATTTCCGAAACCCATAGAATGCGGTAGCCGCACTTCCGACCGAGTCGGATCCCTGCCTGCGCAGGCAGGCGCCTCTGGCGGAATGGGTTTCTCCAATACCCCTATCGGGCTTATTTCCTACTTCTGAGCGAGGGATTATAACTTGAAGAACTCATGATGTGGACTCGGTCATTCGATTGATTTATTATTATTGAGTAATGGAAAAATATATCGAAATCATCGGGGCTAAATCCCATAATCTCAAGAATATCTCCTGCCAGATACCGAGAGGGAAAATGACTGTCATTACAGGGGTCTCGGGTTCGGGCAAATCTACCTTAGCCTTCGATACCCTTTTTGCGGAAGGTCAGAGACGCTACATCGAATCCCTCTCCACCTATGCCCGCCAATTTCTCGAAAAGATGGACCGACCCGATGTCGAAGCCATCCATGGAATTCCACCTGCCATTGCCATCGAACAAAGAAATACGGTCAAAAATGCCCGTTCCACGGTCGGGACAGCCTCAGAGATCTACGACTATCTCCGTCTTCTCTTTGCCAAAATTGGAGAGGTCTTCTGTCCCAAGTGTCAGACGAAGGTCTCAGGAGATACAGTAGAAAGTGTCGTGGAAGAGATTCTCGAGAGTCTCTCCGGAAAAACGATCTCTGTCCTGAGCCCAACCCCGCTTCCGAAGGAAGAGAGGGAGTCTCAAATTCGGCAATGGATTAAGAATGGGTATTATCGAATTTGGGAGGAAGGAGAGATTTTGGATCTCACCTCCTTTCCCGTTTCTTTATGGAAGGATCGGGATGAGATTCTTCTCCTGATAGACCATCTTGTTGTGAGGGAAAAGGACCGACCAAGGCTTTCTGAGGCGATTCAAACCGGCTTTCAATTGGGAAACGGAAGGATAGAGATTGCCATAGAAAAAGAAGGGAGGGTGAACTTTAATAGGAGCTTCTCTTGTAACCGATGTGGAAGGTCGTTCCCAGAGCCTGAACCCCTCCTCTTCTCTTTCAACAGTCCCTTAGGAGCCTGTCCCACCTGTCAGGGGTTTGGCCGAGTCATTGGGATTGATTGGGAGAAGGTCATCCCAGATCCTAAAAAGACATTGAGGGAGAAGCCCTTTGCCCCATGGAATACCCCTGCCTATGAGGATCTATATGAATATCTTTGGGAGGCTTGCCGTCGATATCGAATTCCCATTCAAAAGCCCTTTGAGTCCTTAACTCCTGAGCAAAAAGAGATTCTCCTTTACGGAAAGGGGGATTTCATTGGTCTGAAAGGATTTTTCGACTGGATGGAGGGAAAGCGCTATAAGGTCCACTATCGTGTCTTTCTGAGTAAATACAGGGCCTATCTCCCCTGTCCCACCTGTCATCAAACCCGGCTCAAAGAGGAGGCGTTAACCGTCCGAATTGCCAATAAGAATATTGCCCAAATCTGTGAGTTGCCCATCTCGGAACTTTATCTCTTTTTCGAAAACATTTCTCTCAAACCCTTTCAGAAAAAATTGGGAGAAAGACTTCTCAAGGAGATAAGAGATCGCCTGAGATTTATGGTAGAGGTCGGCTTGGGATATCTGACCCTCTCCCGACAAACTCGAACTCTCTCTGGAGGGGAGTATCAACGGATCACCCTTGCAAGGGCTTTGGGATCCTCGCTCACCGAAACTCTTTATGTCCTCGATGAACCCAGTATCGGTCTTCACTGCAGGGACACAGGGCGTCTTCTTCGAGCCCTGGAACAGCTCCGAAATAGAGGAAACACGATTGTCGTGGTCGAACACGATCCAGAGATGATTCGGGCGGCTGACCATATTATTGACCTTGGACCAGGGGCTGGAAACAATGGAGGGGAGGTCGTTTTCAACGGGACTCTGGACTCCATTTTAAAAAGTGACCATTCGATCACGGGGCAATATTTGAGGAATGGATTTCGTGACTTCTCAACCTATCCTCGAAGAAAGCCAAAGGGATGGCTTACGATTCGCAATGCCCGTGAGCACAATTTAAAAGGAATTGATGTCCGAATTCCTCTGGGTGTCTTTGTCTGCATCACAGGAGTCTCGGGAGCTGGGAAAACGACTCTGGTCCACCATATTCTTTATGCAGGAGTAAAGGGAGACACGGAATTTGAAAAAGGAAAATTTGATTCGATTGAAGGTCTGGAGCAGGTTGATGATTTGATTTTAGTGGACCAGTCCCCCATTGGGAAGAGTCTTCGATCCAATAGTGCAACCTATATCAAGGTCTTCAGTGATATTCGGGACCTTTTTGCCAATACCCGGGAGGCAAAAAAGAACGGACTCAAACCTCGTCACTTCTCCTTCAACACGGAGGGGGGGAGATGTGAGACCTGTCAGGGAGCAGGCCTTCAGATTCTCGACATGCAATTCCTGGAAGATGTCATTATTACGTGTGAATCCTGTGAAGGAAAGAGGTTTAAACCCGACATCCTAAAAATCCGTTATCAGGGCAAGAATATCTCTGAAGTCTTGGAGATGACGGTAGAAGAAGCCCTGACGTTTTTTAAGGGTCATCCGAAGATCATTTCTAAACTCCAGGTATTAAAGGAAGTAGGATTGGGTTATCTCACCCTTGGCCAACCTACTAATACCTTAAGTGGAGGAGAATCCCAAAGATTGAAACTCGCCCACCATATCGGCCAGCTTCGGGAAGGGAGAAATCTTTTTATTTTTGATGAGCCGACCACAGGGCTCCATATGGCCGATGTGGAACTCCTTTTGAGAACGTTCCAAAAACTCCTCTCCCTCGGTCATTCATTAATCGTGATCGAACACAATCTCGACCTTATTCGATGGGCAGACTATATCATTGACCTCGGCCCCGAAGGAGGAGAAGAAGGAGGAAGGATTGTAGCAGAAGGACCTCCTGAGGCCATCATGGCCTCGCCCCAATCTTATACTGGACTTTTTTTGAGGCAACGGCTAAAGAAATAATCCTTTTCCTTCTCCCAATATTCCAATTTTCCATTATCCCATTATTCCATTATTCCATTATTCCATAATTCCAGTCTTCCAGTCTTCCCGTTTCAGACTTCACTTCTTTGCTTAATACAATTGAGCATCTCCTCGAGTCGGGAACGATCAAATCCCACCATCACCTCATTGCAAGCTGCGATCACGGGAACACTTCTTGCGCCAGAGATTCGAACCATCTCATCCAGTGCCGCACGATCCTTG
>CAZMWF010000086.1:0-20818 GCA_964570075.1 uncultured Syntrophaceae bacterium
CTTACTTTGGTTGGTTTTAATCAGAAACCCATTTCAACGATAGATCGATTCGTAGGATTCATTTATATTCAATCCATCCGCGTTCTATGGGTTTCGGAAATACTCCTGTCGGGCTTAAAATGATTTCCCCGCTTCAGTGAGGCATTACTGTCACCCTGAACTTGGTTCAGGGTCTTTTAAGTACCTGATCCCATTAGATGCTGAAACGAGTTCAGCATGACAGTCTTGGCGATTCTCTCTATAGCAACACAATCACTCGGGGAGAGGGAAGGGGTGAGGGGTAAAAATCATTTTCAAAATAAAATAAACAATATAAAATGGTTTTGTTTTGGGTTATAATAAACTAAAGATGGCTATAGGGCAGAAGAAAAAGGCGTTGATTCATATTGCCAAAGAAGATCTCCGTTTGAGTGAGGAAACCTATCGGCAGATCCTCCAGGGAGTTGCCGGGGTGGAGAGTTCCACCCAATTGACTCGGGAAGGCTTTATCAAAGTGATGAAACGATTCCAGGAGATGGGCTTTAAAGGGCTTCTCCCGAATCCCTATCACCCTGTCCCAAAAGGACGGCTCATTCCAATAAAAAGCCCTGTCGGGGAGGAGGCCATCACCGAGAGTCAAAAGGGGTTTATCTCCTTCCTTCTTGAGGAGCTGGGATGGGATGAGAGGCGCTTCCAGGGTTTCTGTCTCAGAATTATTAAACGACCTGATCCACTGACGAAACGCGACGGTCAGAAGATCATCATTGGTTTATTGGCCATATTGAGAAGAAGGGCATTAAACGAAAAAAGGAGAAAGAGATGAAAAAATATTTCATGATTGGAATAGGTGGGATACTCCTCTTCTCCCTGTTATGGATTCCTTTAAAAAAAGAGACCCTTGCTTCTTATATTGAGATGGAGGTCAAGGGAATCAGGATGGATGCCATGGGACACAGTCCGGTAGTCATTCTGGCGGACAAGGAAGGCAAGAAGGCCCTTCCCATCTGGATAGGTTTTCCCGAAGCGAATGCCATTGAGAGGGAGCTAAACCAGATCTCCACCCCGAGGCCGATGACCCATGATTTACTTTACTCCATCCTTCGGCATGCCCAAATTAAGATCAAGGAGGTTAAGATCGTACAATTAAAAAACCATACTTATTATGCCACCCTCCTTCTGATTTCAAATAAAGACCAACTGGAGGTGGACGCCCGGCCGAGTGATGCGATCATCCTTGCCCTCAAGGCAAAAGTACCCATTTTAATCTCGACCAAGATCTTAGAGGAACAGGGGATTGCTCTTGAAAGAAAAGGGTTCTTTAGTGAAAGATCGGGGATTCGAATTCAAGAACTGACCTCTGAACTGGCTTCCCACTTCAATTTCAAAGGAAAAAAAGGAGTCCTAGTCTCCGAAGTCATCCCTGGGAGCCCCTCCGAAACTTCTGGAATGAAAGCAGGGGATATTATTGTTAAGATAAATTCAAAAGAGGTAGGGAGTATTGAGGAATTCGAAGAGGCGATGGATACCCTTAAAGGGAAAGGTGTGGCCAATCTACTCATTTTTAGAGACGATCAGTATAAAGAAATCTCCATTCGTCTCAATCCCTAAGATTCTGGGAGGATGGATTTAATTAAGGAGTCTTTTGATAATGGGAATCTTTACGAACTGAACCCCTTCTTCTTTTAGGATGACTTCTTCGGCAGGGGTCGCTGTCCCTCGAATATTTCTCTTTTCTGCCTCTCCATAGTGGATTTTAAGTGCTTCTTTGGCAAACTCCGATCCCACATCTTCAAAATGCTTTTCCAGATAGTCCTGAATGACCTGAGAGGCTTGGTAAAGAAGCGCTTCTTCCTTTCTCCTTTCTCCACTCCCTCGTTTGATCATAAAAGGGGAGTAAGCTCTTACCACCTGGGTATCGTTACAGACCGGACAGGAAATCATGGAGGAAGCCATCTGTTCCTCGAAAGAAGCGCTGTCTTTAAACCAGCACTCAAACAGGTGACCATTCGAGCAGATCAAATCATAGGCAATCATTTCTAACTCCCAAAATTAATTTAACATTAAATAGAAGGTTTTGACAAGTCCTTTTGCAACTCTTCAATGAGGGGTGAAATAAATTTAAACCCAACCGGAGTATTTCCGAAACCCATCGAACACTCAACCCCCCCTTTCGGGCTCACTCTCCACTTCTGAGCGAAAGATTACGTCCTTTTTAAAATTTGCCCACCAATCAAAAATGATGTATCATTAAATTAAACCTACTTTGGAGGAGGCTCATGAAAAAAAAGTTTTTCCCTTGGATAACCTTTTTAGTTCTCACCCTCTCCTTCTTCTTTATAGAGAATGGGGAAGCCCAGAAAAAATTGGATCTGATTGGTCGAGAGACTCCCTATTTTACCCTTCCATCCACAGAAGATCGAACGATCAGCTATAAAGAAGAATACTATGGGAAATATCATCTTATCATCACCTTCTTTCCAGCGGCCTTCACCCCAATTTGAACAGGGGAGATGGAGGGTCATCAGAGGAACCTCTCCCTCTATGACCGCTTCAACACCCGGGTCGTGGGTGTCAGTGTAGATGACGTGACCACCTTAAAATCCTGGGCAGCCAGCCTGGACCTGACTTTTCCCCTCCTTTCCAATGTGACCGGTTTTTTAGGGGCTGCCTTTGGGGTTCAACCCTCCCCCGAGATCAAAGGGTTTCCTGTCTTCAGTCGAAGAACCGTGATCATCGATAAGACAGGAATCATCCGTTATGTTCGGGATGGCTCCCCCAAATACAAAGAGATTCTTCTTTTCCTTAAAAAGTTGAATCAACAAGGAGAATGAGATGAAAGAGAGATGCCCCATCAAACTGTTTTGTCTATTCCTTCTCCTCTTCCTGCTGGCTGGATGTGCCGCTACCGGATCGAGTCCTAAACCCTATCGGGTGACGTCCCAAGGGACTGTTGTCTATGGAGAGGAATATGAATTTGTACTGCCTCCTGTGGGATGGAACCTCTTCTGGCCCGAGGGGGAAGAGGAGGCTGAGGAGTTTGCCTTTGGGTTCATCAGAAGGGATCCGGGCGCATTTCCTTCCCTATCGGTCTTTGCCTATGATGAAGAACCTTTTGGATTTTCAACCCAATTTGAAGAACGGGAAAAAGAATTCCTGAAGCGATTCCTCTGGAACGCTAACCTTCGGTTCGAGGTCTTGGAGAGGAAGAGGGTGACGGTTTTTGGGAGAGAGGGATTGGAAGTCCTCGTTGAGGGGAAAGACCCTGTCAAAAAAGAAAAGGCCAAGGCCAAGGTGATCTTTGGAAAACGTGGCGAAAGGATAGTGGCTTTTTATCTAACCCAATGGAGACCTCTGGATGGAACCTATGACCCTTCCGCTTTTGAGGTGTTTGACCAATTTATAAAATCATTTAAATTTCTCAAAAAATCCTTTTATGAAACCCTTTAAGGGGTAACCCTGACGAAGAGAAGGATTTAAAAAAAGGAGGGGAAGATGAAAGTCTCGATCCATCAATCCGTTCTGGAGATTGTTCAGGGAGATATTACCCAGCAGGATACCGAAGCGATTGGAAACGCAGCCAACTCTCGACTGGCTGGAGGCGGAGGAGTCGATGGAGCCATTCATAGGGCTGGGGGACCTGAAATTATGGCCGAGCTAAGGGCTAAATATCAAGGATGCCCTACGGGAAGTGCAGTGATCACCGGGGGTGGAAAACTTAAAGCCAAGTATGTCATTCATGCCGTGGGTCCCATCTATTCAGGATCTCCCAAAGATGCGCAACTCCTCTCGAGCGCTTATCGAAAGAGCTTAGAACTCTGCAGCCAATACCAGATCTCCTCCATTGCCTTTCCATCCATCAGTACGGGGGCCTATGGTTATCCCGTGAAAGAGGCCTCTCGAATTGCCCTTCAGACCGTAATGGATTATTTGAAAGATCATTCTGAAGTGAAATTGGTAAGATTCGTCCTTTTTGATTCGAAAACCTTTGAGGTCTACCAGGAGTCCTTGAAAGAAATGATGGCTCAATCCTCTGGGGGATTATCCTAAAATTTTTTTTAGGGCCTCCTCCGTCTTTCTCCCTCTTGGCCCTTCTCCGGAAAGATAGAGCATCACCCCTTTTCCATTCTTCAAGGGAATCATCTCTATCTTCCCTTCTGAGGCCATCTTACTTGTGACTTCAATAGGGTCTTTGTTGAAATACTTCCGGAAGGCTTCATTGAATCCACTGAAGACGCTATGAATCCCTCGATAAGGTTCTTTCCTTAATCTCTTGATCCCCTCGATGACGAATTCCTCTTCGCTCAAGGGATGATCTCCAGAAGAAACGATGGTTTGAATCACCTCTTCGGGAGTAGGTCTTTTAGGGCCCTCTCCAGGAAGAAAAAGCATGGCCCCACCTTTAAAGGGCCTCACCTCAATCTTTCCTTCCTGGGCAAGCCTTTGAGTCACCTCCACAGGATTCTTCTGAAAATACTTTCGAAAGGCTTCATTGAATCCGCTGTAGACCGTATGGATTCCTCGAAAAGGTTCCTTTCTCAATTTTTTAATGGCCTGAAGAACAAACTCTTCTTCTGAAAGTCTTTCTTCCTCCATCCCTCTCTCCTCCTCTTTTGAATAGATTAAAAAATTCTAATTTTCCTTTAATCTTCTTTTAATCTTAAAGTGCTATGCTAAATAAAAAGAAAAAACCTCTTTCCTCCTCTTCAACCTTTATCCTTTTCATCCACCAGACCCAAGGTTTGGTGGATTTTTATTTCCACTGAGCAAAATCGAAGTCCTCCCCAAGAATAGCATCCTTGCACTGGGCTACGTCCAATTGCTTTTCGATCGCCTCAAGAATTTCTTTTTTCCCTCTCATATCTCCTAAAAGAATACAGCCCACTATCCGCCCATCTTTGAACGTCAACTTTCGGTAAATACAGTTCTCTGGGTCCTTCTTCACCACCCCCTCTAATTCTCCTTCGGTATCCATCTGACCAGATGTGGTAAGGTCAATTCCAACCACCTTTAGTGTATTCGAGACGACTGTCCCATGGTAAACCTCATTCCCACCAGCCATATTGATTCCTGCCATCTCCCCTTGTTTTTGAGCGGCAGGCCAGATTCCATAGCATCTTCCACGATGTTCAGCCACATCCCCTGCCGCAAAGACTCCTTCCCTCTCGGTCTCCAGTCGGTCGTTTACAATAATCCCTGCTCTTGTTTTCAACCCTATCTGTTGAGCCAACTGAAGGTTCGCTCTAACCCCTGCAGAAAGAAGAATCATCTGTCCTTTAACGACCCTTCCGTCTTTGAGTCGAACCCCTTCTGCCCTCTCTCCTCCAAGAATCTCTTGAGATTCTCCATTGAGGAAAAAGGTAAATCCCATGGCTTCCATCTTCTTTTGAAGAATCTTGGAACCATCCCAATCCATCTGTTTCGGAAGAATCCGGGGGTGATGTTCAATGACGTAAACCTTGATCCCTCGTCGAAGAAGGGCACCGCCCACTTCCAATCCCACCAGCCCACCGCCCACCAAGATCGCCTCCCGAACCTCCTTTGAAAATTCCCGTATCTCCAAGGCGTCTTTCATCTTTCGGAGTGTAAACACTCCTCTTTTCTCTACCCCCTGAATGGGGGGAACGAAGGCATTTCCCCCTGTCGCCAATAGAAGAAGGTCGAAGGGATAGGCTTTCCCTGAGCGACTCCTTGCTTCCCTTTTGTCCAGATCGATCTCTATGACCGGTTCTTCGAGATGGAGCAGGATATTTCTTGCCTGATAGAATTCTTTCGAATGAATCGTGATCTCTCTGAGGGTCACTTCCCCGGCGATGAGTTCAGGGAAACGAACTCGGTAATAGAGAGGATAGGCTTCTTCTGTAAAGAGATGAACCTCACCTTCCTTATCTTTTTCCCTTATTCGGAGAGCAGCCATGGCCCCGGCAATTCCATTCCCAACAATAAGGTATCGCTTCACTTCGATGGACCTCTTATCGATGAATTTGACCTGCCGGTCAAGCTCCCTTCATTGCCTCTCGAAGTTCCTTACTTAAAAGTTCAACGGTCCCTCTGGTCCCCCCGGCCAGTTTCATCTTCCATTCCCCTTCCGTTTCAAACCTTCTCTCCCCGATCCTTTCGGCCCATGGCCTGATCGCCTCTCGGATTCCAAAATAATCAAAAGGATCGTTTCTCAATTCTTTTGCCTTAGCCATGACATCCGGACTGACCCGAATAAAGGCACGTAGGGCTGCTCCGGTCTTAATACTATATTTTCGGCCTGACCACGCCTGAGGGAAGAGACTTAGAATCGCCTTAAAATAGTTGAGGAAGAACCGTTTCCCCTTCTCCTGGAATTCTTTGAATCGATCCTTTCCCCCGAGTTTCTCTATATTAGTAAATAGCTCCACCATCTCGTCTGCCAATGAAGCCTGGGAAACCCTTCCCTTTCCTACTCCCAAAATCTTGATCTCTCCTCTCAGAGGAGAACTTTCCTCTTCGTTGAGTTCCCGGATGATGTCATGGGCTAAAGCCTGGTAGGGATCCGCATAGAGCCTTCGTCCCGCCAATGAAATCAATAGAGAAGGATTGAGACGAGTGTGTTTTGCGTTAATCGTCACAAAGAGCTCAACCGTCTGACGGGGGTCAAGATTGTCAAATAGGACGGCTGGAACATCTATCTCTATCTCCTTTTCCGTTTGGGCACTGAGAGCTAATAATCGATGCTGACCATCCAGACATCTTAGAATCCCCTGTTCTTCTGGGATCTGGAGAAGACCTAAATTTGGATTTTTACCGGAAGGAGTAAACTGAAGCCTCTTCTCGGTGATCATGATCACTGCACCAGGGATGGCAGGAAGATTCTGAGATTCCTGGCACTCCTTATAATACTGCACCAGTTCTTTAATCTTCTTTCGAATGACAGGTCTCTGAAAAGCGGCTTCACTTCTCCCAATCCTTTTTTCTAATATCTCCCAGTTGATCGCCGATGGTTTGGTCCTCCTCTTCTTCTTTTCCTCCTCCGTGATAGGATAGCTCAACACCTCAAACCTGACCAGTTTCTGAAGATCTCTTGAAGTAAAAGTGGTTTGATAGAAATCAACCCCGAACTGTCTCACCTTAAGGGATGGTATCGTAATCACTTCCCTCACCTCCTTCGGATTTTATCCTCTTCATATCAAATTTTTATTAGCTTAACAAGGGATTTTAATATATTTCGTAGTGGAGGGAAATATCGAGAAAAATGGGAAGGTTTTTGGGGGAACTATAGCTCAATGCGATTCAAAAGGGTTATCCCTGTATAATAGCAACAACAAGCGCTATCAAAAGAGTTATCAAAAACCCTTTGTTTTCCATCCTGAAAAAGGATCCTCACATAGCAGAGTCCACCAGGAAGATTGGAGGACCAGGTCTCCAGAACCACTCCACCTCCCCAGGATTTAAACTTCTTATGATAAACCCGATCGCCTACTCGGAGATAGGTCCGGTTCGTCTCGTTCGAGCCCTTCTTCTTTTCTCTTCTTTTGACAGGAAGGTGATCCAAACTCCACTCTCCTTTAAGAATAAACCAAAAATACTATAAATCTTTAAAAAAGGCAAGAATTTTTTCTCTTTTTTGGTAATTCCTCACTCAGATGGGGAATAAGCCCGAGAGGGGTATTGGAGAAACCCAAAGTGCGGCTACCTTAAATGGTCCATAGAAATCCTTACTTTGGTTGGTTTTAATCAGAAGCCCATTTCAACGATAGATCGATTCGTAGGATTCATTTATATTCAATCCGTCCGCGTTCTATGGGTTTCGGAAATACTCCTGTCGGGTTTAAATTTATTTCCACCTCTCAGTGAAGGAATACCTTTTTAATGTTGCCTCTTTCTTTCCCATCTTCGATGAATCCAGAGCCACTGCTCCGGATATTGGCGAACAATCGATTCAATGATATGATTAAAGAGCTGCGTATTTGCCTCCACATCCTTCCTGAAATCACCTGTATGAATCAATTTGATGGGTTCTTTAATGAAAAGGTGGTGCCTTCCCCCTCCCTCCCGAACCATGAAAACAGGAATCACTGGAGCCTGGCTTCTCAAGGCCATCACAGCCAGTCCAGGGGTCGTAGGGACTTTGCGTCCGAAGAAATCAGCCCAGATTCCCTGACTCCGTTTTCCCCTCTGATCAAAGAGGATTCCCACGATCTGATTCTCAGAAAGGGCGTGAAGAACCCTCGGGGTTGCATTTCGAGGAGGGATCACGATCAGGCCTATCCTTTCACGACTTTTTAAAATCCATTGATAGAGCCATGGGTTCCGTTTAATAGGTTTAGCGATGACCACGATAGGCCTTCCGATGACTTTTGACATCAAGGCCATCAATTCCCAGTTCCCAAAATGCCCAAGAAGAAGGAGAGCTCCTCGATTTTCGTCCAATACCTTCAGGGCCCTCTCGAGCCCTTCCACCTTTACTTTTCTCTGAAACGTCTGGATATCAAGATTCGGGATCCTGAAAAACTCCATCGCCATCATCCCGAGATTCTCAAAGCTCTTTTTCGCAATATTCCGAAGCTCTTCTTTTGATTTCTCCTGACCAAAGGCGAGGGCCAGATTTTGGAAGGCTACCTTTCGATGTTCCATATCGAGATAGTACATTGCCTTTCCCAGCCACCTTCCGATCCAGAGGGCCACCGCCTCTGGGAGAAGATTGATAAGGAAACTCAGGAATCTGAGGAGGAGATAGATGAGATAAGGAATCAAAAACAATCTTCCCCGATCCGAACGTTTCTTCATTCTTCTTCCGAATAGGGAAGGGCCTCGTCGATGAGCATCACTGGGATATCCTCCTTAATGGGGTAGACCAATCGACAGGCCTTACAGATCAATCCGTCTTCGGTTTTATTTAAAAAGATATCTCCCTTGCACTTGGGACAGGCTAAGATATCTAAGAGTTCTTTACTGAGTGGCATCGTTTCGTCCTCCTTCTGAATCGTTCCCCTTAACCCTTTCCTTCGTTCTTGAGGATCCATTGAACCGCTTCATAGAGATCCTGGGCTACATAATGGGGTTTTTTTTCCCAACGATTCCCGTTAAATTCCCAATCCCCCTTCCCATATCCCGTAAGGACGAGAATGGTCTTGACTCCAATCCGATGTCCAAACTCAATGTCTTTCCCTCGATCCCCAACCAAATAACTTTGAGAACAATCAATCCCCAGATCCTCGACCGCCTTTTCAATAAGACCTGGATTGGGTTTTCGACATCGACATTTCTGACGATAAGCCAGCTCACTGGCCTCGGGATGGTGGGGGCAATAATAGATTCCATCCAGATAGGCACCCTCCTTTCTCAAAAGATCGTTCATTTTCTGATGAACTAAATGGACGAGAGATTCCGGAAAGTACCCCCTGGCCACACCCGATTGGTTCGTGACGACCACGACCTTAAAACCGTTTTGATTTAAGGTTCGAATGGCCTTCCCGACGCGAGGTAAAAGGATGAACCGGTCGAGATGGTTCACATAACCCACTTCTTCATTGATCGTTCCATCCCGATCTAAAAAAACGGCTTTATGACCCATTCTTTCTCCTAACAATAAGGATAGATCTCTTCATCGCCTTTCCAGTGGCTCAGCTCAAAGGTCTCTGGGGGAGAAAATCGTAAATAGGAACGATGATCCACCCAATCTCCTATATTCACATAGAGACATCTCCTCCCTTCCACGGTCTCCTCTACCTTCTCAGGGAAATGGGAGTGGCCCAAGATCACGATTTCAAATCCTTCCAAGAATTTCTGATGGGCAAAGGTTCTAAATTCTAAAGAAGGATTCCCTTCCCTGTTTCTATGATACCTCCGATAGCTCCTCGCACTCATCTTTTTTGCTACCCAACGAGAAATCCGGGGACCGATGAATTGGATCAATTGAAAAGTAAATCGGTTTTTCAATCCCCTTCGAAAGATCCGATATCCCAATAATTTAGGATTCGAAAGATCCCCATGGGAAAGGAATGCCCTCTTCTTCCCAAGGTTCATTTCAACCCCTTCAGAATAAACCTCAACCCTCATTCCTAACCAGTCCTCAAAAAAACAGTGAAGGGAGAAATCGTGATTCCCCTCAATATATTTAATTTGGATTCCTTGCTCATAGAGTTGGCGAAGCCCCTGCAAGACAGGAAGATAATCGGGAAAAGGGAAAGAGGATGAACCCTTAAAGCCAAAAAAGAATTCAAACAGATCGCCCAAGATAACGAAATGGCTTATCCGTTCCTTCTGGGAATGGAGAAATCTTATAAACTCCTCCATCTCTTCAGGTTCTCTCCCATTGAGATGGGCATCCGAGATAAAGATCCAATCCTTCTGACCCGAGTTCAATGCTGCTTCCTCATCGGCCCACACCGCAGTAGTGAAATCCTAAGCGTTTCATTTGTTGGGGGTCATAAACATTTCTGAGATCGATAAAGATGGGCGTCTTGAGCAAAGCCTTTATTCTCGGTAGATCTAACCGGCGAAATTGGTTCCACTCGGTGATTAAAACCAGGGCATCTGCTCCATCGGCCACCTCATATGGATCCCTGGCATAGAGGACCTCTGGAAGAACAGCCTCCGATTCTTTCATGGCGGCCGGATCATAGGCTTTCACGTGGGCCCCCATGGCCAGTAACCTCTGAATGATCGCAATGGCTGAGGACTCTCGAATATCGCTCGTATTCGGTTTAAAGGAGAGGCCTAATATGCCAATCGTTTTCCCCCGAACCTCTCCTACCATTTCCTTGATCTTCTCAACCATCCTTTCTTTTTGTTTCTCATTAGCCTCGATCACCGAACTGAGAATCCTGAACTCGTATCCTTTCTCGTTGGCTAATTTCAAAAGGGCTCGTGTATCCTTCGGAAAACAGGACCCCCCATATCCAGGACCTGGATGGAGAAACTTCCTCCCTATTCTTCCATCCAATCCCATGGCTTTGGCGACATGATGGACATCTGCCCCCACTCGCTCACAGAGGTTAGCGACCTCGTTGATAAAGGTCACTTTGGTCGCTAAAAAGGCATTGGTTGCATATTTGATCATCTCTGCGGTCTCTAAAGTGGTGATCACGAAGGGGGTCTCTATGAGATAGAGGGCACTGTAGATATCTTTCATGATGGCAATGGCCTGTTCGCTCTCGGCTCCGATGATGACGCGGTCAGGTCGAAGAAAGTCTTCCACGGCCGAACCTTCTCTCAAAAATTCGGGGTTGGAAACGATATCAAAGGGGATGGACTTTTTCTGATGACTTTGAATAAATCCTTTTAACCACCGGGCTGTCCCCACAGGAACGGTCGACTTCATCACCACCACTTTATAACCATCCATCCAGCGAGCAATCTCTCGAGCCACCTCTTCCACATATCTCAGGTCTGCCGAACCATCCTCCTTAGGAGGAGTCCCTACAGCGATAAAGACGACAAGACTGGATTTTACCCCTTCCTCGATACTGGAGGAAAAACGAAGCCTCCCCTCTTTCATATTCTTATTGACGAGGGCTTCAAGATTGGGTTCGTAGATAGGAATCTTCCCCTGTCGAAGAAGATCAATCTTTTGAGTATCATTGTCGATACAAACCAGATTCATCCCGAACTCGGCCAGACAGGTTCCTGTGACCAATCCTACATAACCCGTCCCAATGACAGAGATGTTCATAATTCTCCCCCTCCTAAATTAGACCCTTTTCCAATCTCCAATAAAAAATCTTTCAAAGCATCGGACCAGGGCCTGAGCCTTTGTCCTGTTATTTTCATAAACTTTTCCATATTAAATACAGAATAGGAAGGCCGCCGGGCA
Source organism: uncultured Syntrophaceae bacterium (assembly GCA_964570075.1). Taxonomy (GTDB): domain Bacteria; phylum Desulfobacterota; class BSN033; order BSN033; family UBA1163; genus CALIBK01. The sequence continues at coordinate 11,762 of CAZMWF010000086.1, forward strand.
GGACGGTTTAACTCCTTAGAAGAGATAGGGATGACCTGCACTCCCTGAATCCCGGCATATCTTAATATCTTCTCAGCAAAGGCAAACCAGGAACAGGAGCCCTCGTTCGAGACATGAAAGATCCCTTGAGCCTCTTTTTGAATCAGAGCGGAAATCGCCTGGGAGAGGTCTCGGGTATAGGTAGGAGAGCCAATCTGATCTTCAACAATGGAGAGCACCCTTTTTTCTTTGGCCTGTTGGAGAATGGCATAGACAAAATTTTTACCATGCCTTCCAAAAAGCCACTGGGTTCGGATGATCAGTCCATCCTTTGTCAACTCCTGAACATATCGTTCCCCTCTTAACTTGGACTCTCCATAGATATTCAGGGGATGGGGTGGATCCTCTTCCAGATAAGGTGTTCCTTTTTTGCCATCAAAGACATAATCGGTACTGAGGTAGACGACCTTAGCCCCGCATCGTTGAGCCCCCAGGGCAATATGTTTCATCCCTTCCGAATTCACTCCAAAGGCCTCCCTTTCATTCCCTTCACATCCATCCACATCGGTATAGGCCGCCACATTGATGATCATCCGTGGACGAAGGGCCTCGATCTGCTCGATCGTCTCTCTCTCCTTCCGAATATCCACCTCCCCGATATCCCACCCCATTATCTCATCGTTCGGGAAAGAGACTCGGAGCTCAGGAAGAAGATCTCTTCCCAACATTCCCTGCGCACCAATGACAAGAATCTTCCCCATCGTAATCCATCTCTCAAGGGTAGTGAATAAGCCCGAGAGGGGTATTGTAGAAACTCATAGTGCGGCTACTTTAAATGGCTCATAGAAATTTTTACTTCGATTCGTCCTTATCAGAAATCCATTTCTATGAAGGATCGACTCGTATAATCTATTCATATTAAACCCATCCGCGTTCTATGGGTTTCGGAAATACTCCTCTCGGGCTTAAAATGATTTCCCCCTTTCAGTTAGGGAATACTACCCATCTTAACGATTTTGATACATTCGACGATAATACTCGAGATACTCTCCGGTTTTGATCTTTCGCCACCACTCCTGATGGTCTTGATACCACCGAATGGTGAGATCAATTCCTTCTTCAAAGGAAACCTTGGGGGTCCATCCTAACTCCCTTTCGATCTTTGAAAAATCTATCGCATAGCGACGATCATGCCCGGGCCGATCTGCCACAAATCGAATTAAGGAATGGGGTTTTCCCAATCGATCCAGGATGGTTTTAGCGACAGAGAGGTTGGTCCTCTCGCATCTCCCGCCAATATTATAAACCTCCCCCTCTCTCCCTCTATGGAGCACCACATCCAACGCTCGACAGTGATCCTCCACATAGATCCAGTCTCGAACCTGCAAGCCATCTCCATAAATAGGAAGCTCCCGATCCTCCAGGGCATTGGAGATCATCAGGGGAATGAGCTTTTCTGGAAATTGGTAGGGCCCATAATTATTGGAGCAGCGGGTGATCAGGACTGGAAGCCCATAGGTATGATGGTAGGCCCGAACCATCATATCCGCAGACGCCTTGCTGGCAGAGTAGGGGCTATTCGGCGAAAGAGGCGTCTCCTCCCGAAAAAGTCCTGTTTCTCCTAAAGAACCATAGACCTCATCCGTAGAAATATGAAGGAATCGAATCTTTTCCTGAGGATAGACCTTCCTCAGGGTCTCCAGGAGGACAAAGGTTCCGAAGATATTCGTCCGGATAAAGGCGGAGGGATCCTCAATGGAGCGATCCACATGGGATTCCGCGGCAAAATTGACAATGGCATCCAATCCTTTTTTGACCAAGCTTTCGATCAATGGGCCATCTGCTATGTCTCCCCGAACAAAATGGTATCGAGGGGATCGAGCCAGATCGGAAAGGTTCTCTAAATTCCCTGCATAGGTCAACTTGTCGACATTGATAATAGAGGCTTCCGGATAGGTCTTTAAAAAATAGTGGATGAAATTACTTCCGATAAATCCACAACCCCCTGTGACTAATACTCTCATCGTTTACTCCTTCTTAGCCATCCTTCCTCGACCAGTCATAGGGGACTTCTTTCCCATGAGGAGGAAGACGAAACTCATCCGGTTGAGCATAATTGTAGACTTCGGTGGGAATATTGATAATGATGGCCTCCTCTTCACTGATACACTTCCATCCGTGATAGACCCCCTTGGGGACCTGGACGAGCAAAGGATTATGAATCCCCATAAAAAATTCATTGATCTCCCCTTTGGTCGGAGAGTTCTCTCTGGGATCGTAGAGAACGAGTTTGATCATCCCTGAAATGGCAGCAATGTTGTCGGATTGGATCTTATGATAATGCCAGGCCTTCACCACCTGGGGATAGGTGGTGGTCATATAGACCTGCCCAAACTTCAAAAAGAGGTCATCATCGGAACGGAGGATCTCCATCACCCTTCCCCTCTCATCCGGGATGACCCTTAATCGTTTGGTCCGAACTCCTTGTATCATCTCTCTCCTCCTCTCTTAATCTAATCGATTTGCTCCGGTTTGGGCAACCAATTGATTGGCTCGAAGCAAGGATTCAAACGTCCCTGCATCGGTCCACCATCCTTCCAGGATATCATAGGTCATTGTCCCTTCTTCAATGTATCGATTGTTGACATCCGTAATCTCCAGCTCTCCACGATCGGAGGGCTTAAGGGTTTTGATGATATCAAAGACTTTAGCATCATAGAAATAGATTCCGATCACGGCATATTTCGACTTTGGTTCTTTGGGCTTCTCTTCGATTCGCAGAATTCGATTCCCCTTCAACTCCGGGACACCAAATCGATGAGGATCCGGAACCTCTTTTAAAAGAATCTTTGCTCCTTCCTTCTGCGCCTCAAAGGCCTGTGCGGCCTTTCGAATATTTTTCTCGATGATATTGTCCCCTAAAACCACACAAATCTTATCCCCATCGGCAAAGAATTCGGCCAGCCCAAGGGCCTCAGCAATTCCCCCTTCTCCCTCCTGATAGGTATAGTTAATGTGCTTAAGCCCGAACTCCTTTCCATTGCCCAAGAGTCTTAAAAATTCCCCTGCATGATTCCCTCCTGTGACAATAAGAATGTCCTCAATTCCAGCATTGATTAAAGTTTGAATAGGATAATAGATCATCGGTTTATTATAGACTGGAAGAAGGTGTTTGTTGGTCACTTTGGTTAAAGGATAGAGACGGGTTCCCAATCCACCAGCAAGGATCACCCCTTTCATCTTTTTCTCCCCCTCCCATCGTTTACCTATTTTAATCCGATGGAATCATCAATTCATATAAGAAGGCTTCTTGCCCAATGATCCGACTCCTAATAGATTGAGGTAGAAATGAAATTTAAACTCCTTTTTTTGGGTTCCATCAGGGGAACGACCTTTATCCTCCAATCCGATTCCTAAGGTCCAGCACTGGGATTGGTACTCTGCCCCGTAGATATTTTCGACCCGCCAATCATCTTTCAAATTATACCTCATTGTTCCATAAAGGGATAGAGGAGAAAAAGGCTTGATCTTCACCCCTACATGGAGTTCCTCGATGTTGGGCTGGGTATAACGATATTGAATATAAAGTCCGTCTTCCCTGCGATCTTTTAGATGAAGCAAAAAATTGAACGATTCAAAATTCCGATCATAAGGGTCAAAGGCTCCATCCCATCTCGCTTGAAGGAAAGGAACAAAATTCCACCAGAGTTCTCCATAGAGGTTCGAAAAATTTCTTCTCCTTCCTTTGGAATCACGGCTGAAAGGGTCTCCGAGGCTATAGGATTGAAAAATTTTCAGTTTTCCGTATTCAATAGGACCTGAATAGATTCCTTCCTGTTTTGGTTTTCCGACCAACCGCTGGCTTATTCCATAGGTGATCTGATTCACATAGGGGAGTCGATCCAGCTCGTCGAATAGGGGTAAATCTTTCTGATCCACTCGAGGACGATAATAATACCCAATGATAGGTTCAATCGTATGCATCCATTTAGAAACCTGAACATAATTAGAAAGCCTTGAGAGCGGAGAGGGTTCATAGATACGGTAAAATTCTACAGAGAGATCTATCCCCGCATCGATCGTCTCTCTCGATTCCCAATCTTCCCTCCCATTTGAGGAGTGATCATAAGTTTTATAAAGGGTCTCCCTTGCCCCGATACTCGGATTCAGTTTTAATACTTGAAAGATTCTCAGTGGGAGAGAGAGCCTCGGGAATAGGTCTCCTCGATGAGCCTTTAGCCCCTCCTCTCTCCAGAAATGGGTGTAGGAAGAGGAAAGGTCAAAAAAGAGAGGGGTTTGAAAGAGGGATTGGGGATGGGCATACAGGCTGATCTGGGGAAGTCTCTGGACGGTGGTTTCATCATTGCTTTTCGTAAGGTCCTGATAGACCACCCCTTCCGCCAGAAAAACGAATCGGTCCCAATTCCTTCCTCCAAAAAGGGTGGATCGAAGCTCTCCTAAGCTCCGGGAATCAATCTTGGCCATGGTCGGGAGATCTTCATCAAAATCTCGATGGTAGCTTCGATCACTGAGCCGATTGATACTTCCTTTTAAATAAAATTGGAGGGGTAACGTTTGTTGGCCCTGAATAAAGTAAGCGTAACGGTTTTTATGAAATTCTTGATCATCAATGAAATAAAAATTGGCTTGCCCTTCCGTTCCCTGAGCAAAGGCATATCGGAATTCCACCCCTTCTTTAAAGCCTCTCTTCCCCAGGTAGTCAAGGTAGATCGTGGAATCCATATCCTTCCGAATCGCCCAGAAAAAGGCCGTCTTGATTTCTGGACCATACTTCTGGGAATACCCTATTCGAGGCAGGAGAAATCCTGTCTGTCTTTCCCTTTTTACCGGAAAAATGGCCCAGGGAAGATAGAAGCCAGGAATCTCTTCGAGATAGAAGGCGCAACCTTTGGCCACTCCATATCCTTCGAGAGTGATCTCCAATTCTTTTACCGTAAACTTCCAGGGGGGTTTCTCCCCGTCACAGGTTGTAAAAGAACCCTCTCGAATCCGATATCGTTCCTCTCCCAGTTTCTCTGCCTCCCTGCCTGTAATGTGAAAATTCTGTTCTTTTAAGAAAAGTCTGGCCTGATAGACCTTTCCCGTTTTGGTCGTCAGGTTCACCTCCAGCCGCTCACACTCCAGTCGATCCTCCCCTTCGGTGAAGACCACATTCCCCCAGGCGATGAGATCCTTTGTGACGCTGTTCCACTGGATATGATCCCCTTTAAGTAAAAAATCCCCTCGTTTGACTTCAACCCTTCCATGGGCTTCATAGAGCTGCTCTTCCCTGTGATAGAAAAGGCTGTCTGCCTCGATCTCCACTGCCCCTTCTCCACCTGTGATCTTCGGTTCCATCATCTTTTTTTCTGCACCTGAAAGGGAAGAAAGGAAAAGCAAAATAAAAAGGGAATAGATCAGGGATAGCCAGTACCTCATAATCTCTCTTTGGGAAGAAAATAGGCTCTTGCTTCTCCCACCGTGTAGAGAGAACCCGTGATACAAAGAAGGTCTTCCGAGGAGGCCATGGATAATCCCCGATCAATGGCTCGCTGAACCCCTTCCACAATCTCCACTTTTTCTCCATTCCGTTCCAGGGCTTTTTGAAGAAGACCGGGTGAAGCCGCTCTTGGAATATTGGGCTGAGTGAGGATGAGATGATCGGCTATGGGAGCAAGAGTTTGAAGGATGGATTTATAATTTTTATCTCTCATAATTCCAATGATCAGGATCAAACGTTTATATTCGAATTCCTTCTCGAGAGATTCTTTCAACACGTGAGCCCCTGCAGGATTATGGGCCCCATCGAGAAAGACCCTCGGGGAGGAACAGACCATCTCCAATCGGCCAGGCCACTCCACCTTGGTTAACCCAGTAATCATCGCCTCATTGGATACCAGATACCCCAACTCATCTAAAACCTCCAAGGCTCCGAGGGCGGTCACTGCATTAAGAATCTGGTGGGATCCGTGGAGATTGACCGTTAGATCCCAAAATTTCCGGTGGAGCCCTTGATAATGAAAGTGTCCTCCCTCGCATGGAATATAAGAAAACTCTTTCCCCATCCGATAAAAAGGGGAACCCTTCTCTTTACAGATCCTTGAAAAGAGACGAAGAATGGAAGGCTGGGAGGTGGCTGTGACCAAGGGGCGTCCTTGTTTGATAATCCCTGCTTTTTCATAGGCAATCTTCTGTATGGTTCTGCCCAAAACCTCCTCATGATCCTTGCTCACATTGGTAATAATGGATAAGAGAGGATCGACCACATTGGTGGAATCGAGTCTCCCTCCTAACCCCACTTCCAGGATGGCTAAATCGACTCGCTTCTGTTTAAAATAGAGGATGGCCATGGCCGTGGTAAAATCGAAGAAGGTAAAGGGAGGCGTAACCCCAGAGGCTTCTATCCTTTGTCGCATCCACTCGGTCAGCTCAGCTACCTCTTGCTGATCGATCTCCTTTCCATCCACCTTGATCCTCTCTGTGAAGCGAATGAGATGGGGGGAGGTATAGAGTCCTACATGATAGCCCTCTTGTTGAAGGACAGAAGCCATCATGGCAGCCGTAGAGCCTTTTCCATTGGTTCCTCCGATATGAATCGTTTGAATCTCATGATGAGGATTCCCGATGGCCTCTAAAATGGCCTTTACTTTCTCGAGACCAAAGATCATCCCAAATTTTTCAAGGCTATAGAGGTAATCGAGGGACTGCTGGTAGTCTTTTCGATCCATGGTTGGAGCGCTCCTTATGATTCAGTTTTTAACATTCTCAAAAGGAGGGCCAGGGTATGTCGTAACTCTTTTCGTTCCACAATAAGATCTACCATCCCATGTTGTAAAAGGTATTCCGCGCGCTGGAATCCATCCGGAAGCTCTGTCTTGATCGTATCCCTAATCACTCTTGGGCCTGCAAATCCAATCATGGCTTTTGGCTCTGCGATGACGACATCTCCTAACATCCCAATACTTGCTGAGACCCCACCGGTCGTAGGATCCGTAAGAACAGAAATATAAGGGAGTCTGGCCTCTTGAAGCCTGGCCAGGGCCGCACTCGTTTTGGCCATCTGCATCAAAGAGAGAATTCCCTCCTGCATCCTTGCCCCTCCGGAGGCGCAGAAAATCACCACTCCCACTCGTTTTTCAATGGCCCGCTCAATCAGACGAGTAATCTTTTCCCCTACGACAGAACCCATGCTTCCCCCCATAAAATTAAATTCAAAAACCCCTAACATCACCGGCTCTCCTTCGATCCGTCCCTCTCCACAGATGATGGCATCCTTCTGTCCGGTTGTCTCTTGGGATTCTTTCACTCTCTGAGGATACCTTTTAGAATCCTTGAATGAGAGAGGATCGGCTGGGGCAAGATGGGCATCGTATTCAATGAAGGTTCCTGGATCAACGACACATTCAATTCTCTTACGGGCAGGAAGCTGAAAATGGTAGTTACATTTGGGGCAGACCAGAAGATTTCTCTCAATCACCTTTCGATAAATAATCTCGTTACAGGAATTACATTTTACCCAAAGGTGATCAAAGGATTTCGGCCTTTCCATGCTTGTGGGTCTGTCTTTGTCTTCTTCCTCTTTCTTCTTAAACCAGTTCATCTTTCCAATACAAAGGTACTTTTAAGTTTTAAAAACTAACAAAATTAACCCTCATTGTCAATTCAACAAGGGGGCTTCTGTAACCCCTTACTCAGAGGTGAGGAATAAGCCCGAGAGGGGTATTGGAGAAACCCATTCCGCCATAGGCGCCTGCCTGCGCAGGCAGGGATCCGACTTGGTCGGAAGTGCGGCTACCTTAAATGGTCCATAGAAATCTTAACTTTCGTTTGTTTTAATCAGAAACCCATTTCTCCGATGGACCGATTCGTAGGATCTATTTATATTCCATCCATCCGCATTCTATGGGTTTCGGAAATACTCCTGTCAGGCTTAAATTTATTTCCACCCTTCAGTGAGGCATCACGGGCTTCTCCGTATCCCTCACTTTAGTTCCACCCAGGATGGATCAATTTCCAGAAAGGGTAGGGAGAGGGAGGGAGAAAGAGATCCCGAAGGATCATCCGTCAAGGTCTCTTTAGTTCCTCAAGAGTGGATTTAGAGGCATGATACATGAATCCAATATCCGTGGAGACCGCAAGCACAGTCATCCCTTTTGAGCGCCACTTTTTAATGGCTTCCACACTCCCGATGTGAATCCCGGTAGCTTTACCCTTCCTTTTCCCTGATTCAATGACCTTCTCTATGGCCCTGGCTAATTCTTCGGAATCCAACTGGTCGGGTATCCCCATGGAGATGGAAAGATCATTGGGGCCAATCAGTCCAACGTCGATTCCTTCGACTCCCAGAATTCGATCGATGTTCTCAATGGCCTCTTCCGTTTCGATTTGAGCAATCACAAGAGTATGTTCATTTGCCTCTCTCATAAACTCGGAGGCCTTCAATGGTCTATAATCCGTCTGGCCAGTTTGGGCACCGAATCCCCTTTGCCCTAATGGAGGATATTTGGAATAACGGACAATCGCCTCAGCTTGTTCTTGGGTGGAAGTCATTGGAACCATAATCCCCTCCGCTCCTGCATCAAGAACCCGAGAGATAAAAAATGTCTCCAGGCGAGGAACCCGGATGATCGGAGCGACTCCCGAGGATTTAGCCCCTCGAATGAGATCGGCCACCGTCTCCATATGATAGACCCCGTGTTCCATATCAATAAAGACAAAATCATACCCTGCTGAGGCAAACACCGAAGGGGCTCCCGGATCCCTTGCCAGCCTGATCATGGTCCCGTAAACACATTCCCCTGCCAATACCCTTCTCCTTAAACCGGTCCAACCCATTCTTTCCTCTCCACAATTTCTTGTTGAGTTTTGCCCTAAATCATATACGATATCCTCCAAATCTTCAAGATATTCTCTCCCATAAGGGTGGAAATAAATTTAAGCCCAACAGGAGTATTTCCGAAACCCGTAGAACGCCCAACCTCCCTCTCGGGCTTATTCCCTACCTCTGAGTGAGGTATTACTCTTCAAGAGGATGAGGGCTTGACAAACGAAAAAATAAGGTTATACTCTACATAAGTT
>CAZMWF010000087.1:0-18032 GCA_964570075.1 uncultured Syntrophaceae bacterium
TAGAACGCGGATGGATTGAATATAAATGAATCCTACGAATCGATCTATCGTTGAAATGGGTTTCTGATTAAAACCAACCAAAGTAAGGATTTCTATGGACCATTTAAGGTAGCCGCACTTTGGGTTTCTCCAATACCCCTCGCGGGCTTATTCCCCATCTGAGTGAGGGATTACAACATGAGAAACATTTCACTTGACTTTTCAGGAATAAAAAAGTTAAATTTCTCACGGTTCTTATTTAAATTGAAGGAAAGATATGATTTCTATTTTCTTAGCCACAGGGATTCTCATTTCCGTTGCCATCGGCCTAAGTCTTTATCGAGTGGTAAGAGGACCAGGGATATTTAACCGGACGGCAGCGGTCAACATCATCGGGACGAAAACCATCGCCCTGTTAGTGGTGATGGGTTATTATTTCGAAAGGCCTTACTTTTTTGACATTGCCCTTCTTTATGCGATGATAAATTTTATCGGAACCCTGGTGTTCGCTAAATATCTCGAAAAGGGAAACCTATGGTCCTGATCCATATCCTTGTCACTTTCCTGTTGGGAGCAGGCCTGTTCTTTACATTTGTTGGATCTATTGGGTTGTTGAGATTCCCGGACTTTTACACCCGCCTTCACGCGACCGGAAAATGCGATACCCTCGGCGCAGGACTCATCATTCTTGGGCTCCTGATCTATCACTTTTTCCATTACACGGAGACGCCCTTAATCCCGACCAAACTTGTTTTTTTGATCTTTTTTATCTTCATTGCGAACCCTACCGCAACCCACGCCCTTATGAAGGCGGCCTATCAGATTGGAATCAAACCCTGGCGTCTTGGAGAGAAAAGACAATGAGAAAAGAGGAAAGATTATTTGCTATCCTCCTCACTTTTTTCATCATGGCTCTTTTTTGGATCCTCCTTTCAGGGATATTCGATGCCTTTCATTTAATCTCAGGCTTGATCTCTTGTCTGATCGTAGCCTTCCTCTCCCACGATCTTTTAGTCACGAAGAAGACTCAAAAGAAGCTCTTAAAATCGATTCGACTTGTGCGATATATCCCCTGGGAGTTATGGCAGATTGTCCTGGCTAATATCGATGTAGCCTATCGCGTGTTACATCCAAAGATGCCTATTGATCCCCGTATCATTGAATTTGAGACCACTCTAAGAGGGGAATTTTCTCAAGTCACACTGGCTAACTCAATCACCCTCACCCCTGGGACCATCACGATTTGGGTAGAGCCTGAACGTGGGAAATTCTGCGTCCATGCCATTGCCAAAGAACCTGCGGATGCCCTATTGGTCGACCAGACGATGCAAAAGAGGGTCGCCCATGTATTTTTGGAGGAGTAGATAAAAAGAGCTCTATGATTGTCTCTATAGATCTCATCCTACTTCTTTTTGTTGTGATTCTTGCAATCTCCGTAATCTACCTTAAAGACCTTCTGGCGGCCGTGATCCTGTTGGGGGCCTATAGTTTCCTGATGGCCCTCATCTGGGTGGAGCTCCAATCCGTAGATGTGGGATTTACTGAAGCAGCCGTGGGAGCCGGAGCCACCACTGCCTTTTTGATTGCTGCGATTGCAAGAACGACGAGGTGGGAAAAGCAATGAGAGGCATTCGGGTCCTTACCCTCATCATCATTGCTTTTCTCTGTGCCCTTTTTATTTATGTCGCAGAGGATATCCCAATCTTTGGTGATCCTGAAGCGGCTACCATTAAATACGTTGAACTCTTCCGAATAGACACTAAGGATTTAGAACCATTGGAAGGAGGGACTCTCCCTCACTCCTTGGCCCAAACCCTTAAAGATAGAGGATTCCCTCCTATTGTCCGAATCGAAAAAATTCCACATACCGAAGGCCAGTGGAACGGTTATGTCGAAAAGGAAGAACCTCATTATCCAAAGGAAGAAAAATATTATTTGATCAAAAAAGAAGGAAGCCATGGGAAGGTTTACCGTTATGCCTTTGTGGTTCGGTGGATAGAGAAGGGGCTAAAAGAGACGGCCGTTCCCAATATGGTGACCTATGGACTGGCCGATTACCGAGGATATGATACTTTAGGAGAAACCACCGTCATCTTTACGGCAGGGGTCTCCGTGATTCTGCTCTTGAGGAGGAAAGGAAGACTTTGATTAAGAAAGAAAAAGAGAGGGATGTGGTCGTTGAGACCGTCTCTCGCGTCATGATCCCTTTCATTCAACTCTTTGCCCTTTATGTGATTGTCCATGGGGCTGGAGGGCCAGGAGGAGGATTCCAGGGAGGGGTCGTCTTTGCCTCTTCATTTATTCTCTACGTAATTGCCTTTGGACTTGCAGGGGGAAGAAAGCGATTTCCCGAATCGGTAAACACGCTCTTCAGCTCTTTAGGACTTTATATGTATGCAGGGATTGGACTCTTGGCCATCCTTTTCAGCAGGGGAATGGCCCAATATCTCAATTATGGATTCATCCCTTTCACCTCCCATTTTGAAGAGAATCGAGCCCTCGGGATGGATTTTGTGGAGATGGGGATAGGCATTACGGTCATGGCCATCATCGCCTCTATCTTTTTTGATTTATCCGAAAAAGAAGAAGGCAAGGGAGAGAAAGAAAATTCATGGAATGGTTCTTAGCAAAGATCTTTGCAAAATATAATTACTGGGTCTTTATTCTTCTCATGCTGATTGGATTTTATGGAATCGTGGCCAAGGATAATCTCATCAAGAAAATCTTAGGTCTTAATATCTTTCAGACAGCCATCTTCCTTTATTTTATCTCCCTGGGTGCGGTCAAGGGGGGCACGGCTCCTATTGTGGATGAACAGATCATTGAGAAAGGCTACCTTTATGCCAACCCCCTTCCCCATGTGTTGATCCTAACGGCGATTGTAGTTTCTGTGGCTACCACGGCAGTGGCCCTTTCCCTTGTCATTCGAATGCACCGGGAATATGGAACGATTGAGGAGAGCGAGATTATAGAAAAATCGGCCAGAGAGCCCCTTCATGAAGGGAGTTCGAAACCCGGGGCTTAGAGGATCTTAATGAATCACCATGGTCAGCTTGGTTGAGCATCTCCCCTTATTGATCGTTGTTCTATCCCTTCTTTCGGCGATCACCATTTTGATTGCGGGATGGATCCATAGAAAAACAGCCTGGTTTATCTCTCTTGGAACCCTCCTCTTCCAATTCCTTTCCTCCCTCTTTATTCTCGAGTATGTTTTGACTCGGGGTCCGATTCGCTATCGCTTGGGCGGGTGGGTTCCTCCATGGGGCATTGAGTATGTGATGGATGCCTTAAATTCTTATGTGTTAATCATCCTCCTATTTCTTGCCTTAATCTGCCTCCTCTATTCGAAAAAGAATATCGAGCATGAACTCCCAGAAAAGGTCGTCTCTTTTTATACGATCTACCAGCTCCTGATCACCGGACTCTGTGGGATTGTCGTCACTGGAGATATCTTTAATATGTATGTCTTTATTGAGATTACCTCTCTCTCTGCCTATGCCCTTATTGCCTCGAGGGGAAAGATTGCCTTGAGGGCAAGTTTCACCTATCTCGTTTTAGGTTCCATTGGGGCCTGTTTCTTTCTCCTCGGGATAGGATTTCTTTATGCCATTACAGGGTCCCTCAATATGCATGACCTCTCTCTTCTGCTTCCCCCTTTTTATAAGAATCGAGTCGTCATTGCGGCCTTTGCCTTTATCCTGGTGGGTCTAAGTATCAAGATGGCCCTCTTCCCTCTTCATACCTGGCTTCCTGACGCCCATGCCTTCGCTCCCTCAGAGATCAGTGCGATGCTTTCGGGGATCATCATCGAAGTCTCTACCTATGCCTTTATACGAGTCGCTTTTTCTGTATTTACCCCTCACTTCCTCAGGCTCTTCCCTATCCTGGAGATCCTGAGCTGGCTGGCTGCGATAGCCATCCTCTTTGGTTCCGTTCTCGCCATCACGCAAAGGAATTTAAAAAGGATGCTTGCCTATTCGAGTGTCGCCAATATGGGCTATATCGTCTTGGCCTTAGGCCTCTCCATGTCTGCAACCACATCACCTTGGGGAGGACTCAATCCTGCGTTGATGCATATTTTGAATCACGCCTTGATGAAAGGGTGCCTCTTTCTTGCGGCAGGGGGATTCATCTATAAGGCTGAACTGTGGAATATAGACCAGTTCTATCAATTGGGGAAAAAGATGCCCTACACTTGCGCTGCCTTTGTCATTGCAGCCCTCTCCATGATAGGGATTCCTCCGAGTGTGGGCTTTGTCTCTAAACTCTATATCATCCTTGCCTCCATTGAAGCCAAACAATTCCTTTTTGTCGTTGTGTTGCTCCTGAGTTCTCTTCTCAACCTGATCTATTTTTGGCGGGTGATCGAAACGATGTACATGAAGACCCAAGGAGAAGAAGGTCATGGACCATCTTCCTGCTCAAAACATGAAATTCCCATGGGTATGCTCATCCCGATCTGGATTCTATCCTCCCTGTGCATCCTGATGGGCATCTTCTGGCTTGCAAAGATTCCTATGCCGATCCTTGACCGAGTGAATCTTTTATTTGGACTATTTCATAAACCATGACAGATCCTGTGATTGAATCCCTAAAACCTGCATGGGCTCTTCTCTGCCCTGCTCTTTCGTCGATTCTGATCCTCCTCTCAGGCAGGAGGCCCAACCTGAGAGAAACGTGGACAATCCTTGCAAGCCTTCTCCAGTTCATCCTCGTCCTTTCCATGGCGCCCTGGGTCACCCAAGGCTATATCATTGAATCCTATCTCTTCAGAGATATCCTCCCCCAAGTCCATTTTGGATTCCGAGTGGATGCTTTTGGTCTTCTCTTTGCCCTCACCGCTTCTTTTCTCTGGATTCTTGTTTCCCTCTATTCGATTGGATATATGAGAGCGCTCAAGGAACACGCTCAGACCCGATACTACTTCTGTTTTGCCCTGGCCATTCTTGGAGCCATGGGAGTGGCCCTCTCTGGGAATTTGGTCACCCTCTTCGTCTTTTATGAAATCCTCACCATCTCAACCTATCCTCTGGTTGCTCACGAGCAGTCCCAGGAGGCCCTCTTTGCAGGAAGGAAATATCTGGCTTATCTTCTTACCTCTGGGGTCTTTCTCCTTGCCGCCATTGCCTGGACCTACTCTTTGGTTGGAACCACCGATTTTAGCCCTAAAGGAATATTGAACTCTATCCCCCTTCTGCACTCCACCCTCTCTATCCTTTTTGTCCTCTTTATCCTGGGCTTTATGAAAGCCGCCTATATCCCTTTTCATTCCTGGCTACCAACGGCTATGGTGGCTCCCACCCCTGTCAGTGCCTTGCTCCATGCCGTAGCCGTCGTAAAGGCAGGAGTCTTTGGAATCGTGAGGGTGGTCTGTTATGTCTACGGAATAGACCTTTTGAAACAACTCGGTTTGGGAACCCTTCTCTCCTCTTTTGCTGCCATCACGATGATTGGAGCCTCTCTCTTTGCTATAGCTCAAGACAATCTAAAAAGAAGGCTGGCTTACTCCACGATCAGCCAGCTCTCCTTTATCATTTTTGGAGTAGGGCTTTTGACTCCCATGGGAATTACAGGAGCTATGATCCACATCCCTTTCCATGGATTGATGAAGATTACCTTGTTTCTCTGCGCAGGAGCCATCCTCGTGGCCTCGGGTAAGACAGAAATCAGCGAGATGGCTGGAATTGGGAGGGTCATGCCTTTAACCATGATCGCTTTTACCATTGGAGCCTTAGGGATGTGTGGAGCCCCTCCCATCGCTGGATTTATCAGCAAGTGGTATCTCAGCCTTGGAGCGATTCAATCCGGTTATTGGGTCTTTTTGGCCCTGATCCTTATTGCCTCTCTCCTCGATGTGGTCTATTTTTATCCCATTATTCGGACGGCCTTTTTCGAGAAAATCCCTAAAAATGAAGTCTTGGAAGAAAAGGAGCCAAAGGTTCAACTCTTCTCTGAACCGCCTCCTAGCCTCGAACGAGAGCAACCCCTTTTTGTTTTCTTAATCATTCCTATTGGAATGACAGCCATCCTTTCTATCCTGGTTTGTCTCTTTCCTAACCTTTTTTATATTTATCCATTGATTCAGAGGGCAATTCAAAATCTTTCAGGAGGATGACCCATATATGAACCGGTTGAGATCTTACCCTAAACGATTCTTTTGGGCACTCTATGGATTGGGACTTGGAATCAGTCTCATCTTAGATCTTTGGTTCCTCTACTCAAAGAAATTGCATTATCATTTTCAATTTCAGTATCTTCCTGAATTCTTCGCTCTGTTTGGGTTTCTCGGTTGTATGCTTCTGATTCTCATCGCTAAGGGGATGGGTTTCTTTATTGTGAAGGATGAAGATTATTATGAGAAAAAATTAAGGCGGTAAGATCCTATGGAGTGGATTCATCCTGGTATCCTTATCCTTTTAGGGGGTCTTCTGATTCCTCATCTTCGCTGGAAAAGGGTGAGGCTCACCTATTTTCTTTTACTTCCTATCGCCGGCCTCACGATTCTTTGGCTGACCTCTTCTGGAACATTCGGTCCCATCCCTCCTTGGCCCCAAGCCCTCTTAAAATGGCGTATTCGATTGATGGGATATGAGCTCCTGATAGTAAAGATTGATAAGCTGAGCATGGTCTTTGCTTTCATTTACGTCATCGCTGCCTTCTGCATGAATCTCTATGCTTTGAGAGTCAAAAATAATTGGGAACATGTGGCGGCTATGGTTTATGTAGGGAGTTCCATAGGAGCCATCTTTGCCGGGGATTTCTTTACCCTTTTCTTCTTCTTAGAAATGATGTCTTGGTGTCCGGTGTTCCTAATCTGGTTCAGAGGAACCAGAAAATCCATGGGAGCAGCCATTCGATATGCCCTGTGGCATCATTTTAGTGGAGCCTGCATCTTAGCCGGAATTGTCATGCATGTTAACCGAACTGGATCCCTCGAGATGGTCCACCTTCCCTGGGGATGGGGAGGAGATTATTTAGGGTATAACCTCATGCTTCTTGGGTTTATCATTAACTCAGCAACCACCCCTTTTCACTCTTGGCTTTCAGATAGTTATTCCGAGGCGACTCCGAGTGGATCCATTTACATGACCGCCTATACGACCAAAACGGCTATCTACTGTCTCATTCGAACCTTCTCCGGGGTTTCGCTCCTCATGTGGATGGGGGCTATCCAAGCGGTCTTTGCCCTCTTTTTGGCCGTTTTGGAAAATGATGGGAGAAGGCTCTGTTCCTACCATATCATCTCTCAAATAGGGTATATGGTTGCAGGAGTGGGGATAGGAACAGAAATGGCCATCAATGGTGCGATCTCTCATGCCCTTTGTCATATCATTTATAATGCCCTTCTCTATATGGGAGCGGGATGCGTGCTCGTGGTGGTAGGAACGGCGAAGTTCAATGAACTCGGGGGTCTCTACAAATATATGCCTATCTCCTTTTGGCTCTACATGATTGGGGGCTTCTCGATCTCAGGGTTTCCCCTGTTCAATGGGTTTATCAGCAAGGTCATGACCATTGAGGCGGCCGAGCGGATTCATCATATCCCTGTGTATTTCTTGTTAGAGGGGGCAACGGTAGGGACCTTTCTTCACACGGGACTCAAACTTCCCTGGAATATGTGGCTAAAGGGAATGGATGAACCCACCCCTTCGATCAGAGCAAAATTGAAGGATTCTCCACTGAATACTCCTATTTCTATGCTTTTGGGAATGAGCATCCTTGCCTTCTTATGTATATTCATGGGAGTCTATCCCACCATCCTCTATGAGAGACTCCCCTATCCGGTAGAATTCGTTCCTTTTACCCTCACCCGGGTTTTTTCCCATATGCAACTGTTTATTTTTACCTTTCTTGGATTTTGGGTCTTGAGAAAGCTGGTATTAGGACATCCCACCTACACTTTAGATACAGATTGGTTTGCTCGAGTAGCAGGTCATTGGATCCTCTGGTTCTGTGAAAAACCTTTGATGGCCTTTGCTTCTTATATGGATCAAAAAGTCATGGAGCTCGTCCATTTCTTTGTCTGGATGAGCCGGAACCCTGCCCTGGCCTTAAGAATCAAGAGGGAAGAGATGACCTTAAAGATGAAAAGCCTCTTTGCCAATCCTTCCCATTTAAAAGAAAGGGAACTTCGTTTGGTGGAGAAAAAGAGGAACTATCCGGGAGAACTTCCCAAACTTGGCTTAGGGGGTTCGCTCTTCCTGATCCTTCTGGCCCTCTCTCTCTATCTCATTCTCTATCTCATCTCGCTTGAATGAGAGCTCCCCCAGCGATCCTCTGCGAGCTAAAAGATATCGGCTGAAAAGATATAGATCTCTGTATCTTTATCCTTCCAGGCATTTGAGGGAAGCCCTGCCTTCTGGCAGGTATGCTCCAAGAAAGTCTGCCGGTCCCATCCATATTCCGTGGCCACTTGAGGAAGGAGAAGCCCTGAAAACCATCCCTTCTTGATATAGATTCCATGCTTCCCCACTTGGATCTCACTGATGTCCGTAATCTTTTTGAGAGGGGTCAATACGGAGATTTCTATATCCAGTTCGGGCAATTCCTTCTCCGTGACCGGGCTAAACCTTGGATCTCGGAATGCAGCCGCCTCTGCCATCTCTTCCACCGTTTTGTAAAGAGGCCCATGCCCTTCAATGTAGCCAATACACCCTCTCAGTTGTCCTCTTTTATGGATAGAGACAAAAGCCCCTCGATTCTCTTTTAGGGTGGGAGAGTCGACTTTAAATTCTGGGACAGGCTTCCCTTTGACTTTGTTCTCGATTACGGTCCTTGCAATCTGATGAAGGATCTTTTTGTCCTCCTCACTTAGTCCCAAATCTACCCCTATTTTTTTCTCTCCTTTCATCTTGGCTTCTCCTCCTTTGGTCCGGTAAAGGACAGCCGAGGCGTATCCTACTACCCGACTCCGATCTCCGGTCACATCTCCAGAGTTAAGGTATTGAAGGACTTTTGCACGATTGGCCCCTAAGGTTTTAGCGGCTAAAAGGATGGTAAGGACAGGACCTCCTCCACAGGCCTCACAGCGCCCTCCTTTGAGATCTCGATACAATCCTTCAGGGTCAAATCGTTCAAGGTGGTTCAGGACGATCTGATCTAACCGCCTCGCTTCCTCGTAACCATGAAAATGTGAAAGGTCAGTGCTGGCCACCAGGAGAACCCTCTTCCCCTTGATCCCTCCTGAAATCGCAGAGGCAAGGGACTTGCAGCTTTCCCAACTCCAGTAAGGCTCCATCACGATAGGAACCAATTTAAAAGAGGTTAATACGACCTGAAGAAAGGGAATCTGAACCTCCAGGGAATGCTCCTCCCGATGAGCCTCGGGCAAGAATTTAATCCCCTTCCATCTCTCCATGATCGCTTTAGAAAGTTCCGTATCCACGGGCACAGTGCCAAGGGGAGTCCTAAACCCTCCTCGATCATAAATGGAAGCTCCCTGGAAATCGACCCGATGGCTTGGAGCCACAACGACTACAGAATCAAAGGATTGGCCTTCAATCAATTTATACCCATAAGCCGCAACTCGGCCTGAATACATATAACCCGCATGGGGGGAGATGAGGGCGACGATTTCTCCCTCCAGAGGTTCCTTCTTTACCTCACCCAGATACTTTTTAATCTCGCTCAAAAGAGTGGCCGGATGGTCGGGGTAAAACATTCCAGAAACGGCGGGCTCTCTGATCTCACCCATCCCAACCTCCTTTCCCCTTCTGGGGCCTTGGGCCTCGCACCCTATCTCCAAGAAAATCAATAGGCTAAGAACAATAGGAACGGGAAGAAGTCTCTGGATTCGTCCCATTCATCCATCACCTTCGACTATCCAGAAGCAGGGTGACCGGACCATCGTTTATAAGATGAACCTCCATCTTTGCCTGGAATTCTCCTGTCTGGACAGGTATCTCTTGGTCTTTCAGTTTTGAAATCAATCGTTCATAGAGGCTCTTTGCAAGGGTGGGTTCTTCTGCCTCTGTAAAGGAAGGTCTTCTCCCTTTTCGACAATCTCCATAAAGGGTAAACTGGGACACCACTAAGAGTTCTCCTCTCACTTCTCTCAACGAGAGGTTGAACTTCCCAGCTTCATCTTCAAAAATTCGAAGCTCAGGAAGTTTCGAGGCAAAAAAGGAAAGATCCTCTTCCCCATCTCCCTTAGCTACCCCGACGAAAACCAACAGCCCTCTTCCAATCTTGCCTGTTGATCGACCCTCTACAAATACTTCAGCCGATTTGACTCGTTGAATAACCGCCCTCATATCTCGTGACTCGTGATTCGTAGTTCGTGATTCGTTATTTGTCCACAAAATACCATTTCCTCTTACCTTTCACCTTTCACCTCTCACCTATTTACTTCTCACTCTCCTTCTCTTTCTTGGCCTGGGCAATAATCTTCTCGGCGATTTGGGCTGGGACTTCTTCGTAATGAGAGAACTCCATGGTGAAAGTTCCCCTGCCTCCGGTCTTTGAGTTCAGATCCGGGGCATATTTAAGCATCTCGGCCATGGGGACATTGGCTTGAATGACCTGATAATTCCCCTTCGCATCGACCTTTAAGACCCTTCCGCGTCGGCTATTGAGGTCTCCAATGACATCTCCAATTGTTTCCTCCGGCGCAATGACCTCCACCTTCATGATGGGCTCAAGAAGGACGGGATTGGCTTCCGCAATCCCTTTCTTAAAGCACATGATCGCTGCAATCTTGAAGGCCATTTCAGAGGAGTCCACTTCATGGGACTTCCCATCATAGAATCGGACCTTTACATCCACCACAGGATATCCTGCCAATACTCCGCTCTGCATGGCTTCATGGATCCCCTTCTCCACAGCGGGCACAAAATTCCTCGGGACATTCATCCCGACCAGGGCATTCTCAAACTCAAATCCTGCCCCTCGAGGAAGGGGCGAGATATCGAAATGGACCTCTGCAAACTGACCTCGGCCTCCGGTCTGTTTCTTATGCCGATAGATGACCCCTGTTTTTGTTCCCCGGATTGTCTCTTTGTAAGGAACCTTGGGGGTACTCAGATTCACCTCTACTCCAAACTTCCTCTTCAATTTTTCAACAATCACCTCTACATGAGACTGCCCGACTCCAGAAAGAAGAATCTCGCCGGTCTGTTCATCTCGGGAAACCATCATCGTGGGATCTTCCTCATGAAGACGGGCTAAGGAGGCGGTAATCTTTTCTTCATCCCCTTTCGCTTTTGGAGCAATCGCATAGGTGATCACAGGAAGAGGAATCTTTGTCTCTTCAAAAACCACAGGCTTCTTTTCGTCACAGAGGGTATCCCCTGTGGAGGTATCTTTTAATTTAGCGACCGCCACGATATCCCCGACACTTGCAAAACCCACGGGTTTCTGTTTTTTCCCTTCCATCAGAAAGATCTGTCCTATTCTTTCCTTGACATCTTTCTTAGAATTATAAACCGTGGAATCGGCATTGATGCTTCCTGAATACACCCTAAAGAGATTCAACTTTCCAGCAAAAGGATCGGCGATCGTTTTGAACACAAAGGCAGAGAAAGGGGCGTCCTCCTTCGGTTCCCGGCTCTCCACTTCTCCGGTCTTGGGATGTCTGCCTTGAACAGGCTTCTTTTCCATCGGGGAGGGGAAACAGTGAATGAGGAGGTCCAGGAGGGGTTGGATCCCTATATTCTGAAGGGAAGATCCGCACACGGCGGGAACCAATCTTCGCTCAATGGTCCCTTTTCGAAGACAGGTCATGGCTTCTTCCGTAGTGATCTCCCCCGATTCTAAATACTTCTCCATGAGCTGATCATCCATCTCGACGAGCGTCTCGATCAACTTCTCACGAAATCGATTCACCTCCTCTTCCATCTCCGGTGGAACTTCCTTGACTTCAAACTGCCCACTTCCATCTCTTTGGTAGAAATAGGCCTTTTTCTGGATCAGGTCGATCACCCCTTTGAACTCCCCACTGCTTCCAATGGGAAGTTGAAGAGGAACCGAGGGTTGAGACGGAAAGGCCTTCTTGACCTCTTCAACGACTTTAAGGAAATCGGCTCTCTCCATATCCATCTTACTCACGAATAGGATTCGAGGAACTTCGAACTCGTTGGCATAATCCCAGACCGTCTCGGTTTGAACCTTTACCTCAGAATTCGCTCCCACGACGATAATGGCTCCATCCACCACCCTCATCGAGGCCTTCGCTTCAAAGATAAAATTGGCATATCCCGGGGTATCGATGACATAAAAAAAATGTTTATTCCAATCGAAATGGGCCAGGGAGGCACTAATGCTAATCTTTCGATTGATCTCTTCCGGTTCAAAATCCATGATGGAGGAACCATCGTCCACCCGGCCCAACCTGGTATTGATTCCTGTATCGAATAGGATCGCCTCTACTAAAGAGGTCTTCCCTTCTCCTCCGTGGCCAAAGGTCCCGATGTTTCGAATAAAATTAGGTTCAACCCGCCTCATCTTTACTCCTTTCTATCCTTTTTTTAACTCTATATAAAACAATAAATTTTTACTTATTTTTTCCATAAAAGTCAACCCTTCCTACGATGGGAGAGTTGACACCAAATTCGAATTCTCTTAGAATCGCCAGAACGGAGGTTCCAAATGAAAAAACCTGTCTTTTTTTCCGATCTACGGGTGGAATCCAAAAGGACCCTTTTTGATAAATTAGACCTTCTTTTAGAACGGGCCCACCTGAAAGAAAAGATCAAACAGAAGGATCTGGTAGCCATTAAACTTCACTTCGGTGAGAAAGGGAATACGGCCTATATCCGACCTATCTTTATTCGAAGGATCGTCGATCGGGTCAAGGATTACGAAGGAAAACCTTTCCTGACCGACACGAATACCCTTTACATTGGATCTCGTAGCGATGCCGTTTCCCATTTGACCACAGCCTATCAACATGGTTTCACGGACTCCGTTATCGGGGCCCCCGTGTTGATTGCCGATGGTCTGAGGGGAAATAGCATCGTGAAAGTAAAAATTGACAAACCCTACTTTAAAACGGTCTCTATTGCTCAGGCCATCTATATGGCTGATGTCCTCATTGTGGTCACCCATTTTAAAGGACATGAGCTTTCAGGCTTTGGAGGGGCGCTCAAAAATTTAGGGATGGGATGTTCAGGCCGAGAGGGAAAATTAAGCCAGCATTCCAATATCTCCCCTAAAGTGAAAGAAAAACTCTGTAAGGGATGTGGGAGCTGTCTGGGATGGTGTCCTTCGGGTGCCCTCTCTCTCCTTTCCCTCGAAAAGGAAGATCGGTCGAATCGTTCGGTGGCCCGGATTCATCCTCAAAAATGCATTGGATGCGGAGAATGCATTTTGAGCTGTCCCTCGGGGGCTATCCAAATCCAATGGAACGAATCGATACCCATCTTTCAAAAAAAGATGGTGGAGTATGCTTACGGAGCCGTTCTGAACAAAAAGGGAAAGACCCTCTTCGTCAATTTTCTCATTCAGATTTCCCCTGCCTGCGATTGTTATGGATATTCCGATATCCCGATCGTCAGAGATATTGGAATTTTGTCTTCGGAAGATCCGGTGGCGATTGATCAGGCCTCTGTGGATCTGGTGAATGGAGAAGAAGGAAATCGATCTTCTAAACTTCCAAAGAACTGGAATGAAGGGGAGGATAAATTTCGTGCCCTTTATCCGGAGGTCGATTGGAGTATTCAACTTTCCTACGCTGAGGAGATTGGATTAGGAACTCGAAAATATGAGCTCATCCCTGTATGATGGGGACCGGAATCCCTTACCGAAGGGTTGGGAATATTTTTGGCATGAAAAGGAGATTCCCAAACCCCTTAGGAAGCGGAATGATTTAGTATTTGACCTCCTTGAGAAACAGGCCGTGGGGAGGGGCAGTGGGACCGGCTCTCTTTCGATCCTTAGAGTGAAGAATCTCTTTGAACTCTTCAGGACTAATTTTCCCCTTCCCTACCTCCACCAAGGTTCCCACAATGGTTCGAACCATCTGTTTTAGAAAGCCATTGGCTTCAATCTCAAACCGAAGGATTCCTCCTCGGTCTTTCTTCCATTCCGCTCGGAACACTTTTCGGACAGGGGTCTTGGTTGGGGTTCCAGAAGATCGAAAGGAGGAGAAGTCGTGCTCCCCGATGAGAAAAAGGGCCGCCTTTGACATCGCCTCCTCATCCAACTTTTGAGGAATATGCCAGCTGTATTGGCGATGAAAAACAGAACGCAGGGGCTGATTGAGGATTCGATACTCATAGACCTTACTTTTGGCCTTTTTCTGAGCGTGGAAATCTTTGTCCATCTCCTCCACTCTTTTGATAAGAATATCTTTGGGGAGGAGACTATTCAGGGCTCGCTGGAGGGAGGTGAGATCGATAGGACTTTCGGTCCTGAAATGAGCCACCTGAGCTAAGGCATGAACCCCAGCATCGGTTCTCCCTGAGCCGATCACGTGGACCTTCTCTCCTGTAATCTGCTTCAGGGTTTCTTCAAGGACTCCCTGAATCGTTTTCCCATCGGGTTGACTCTGCCAGCCCAGGTACTCTGTTCCATCATATTCGATAGTCAGTTTGATGGTTCGCATTGAAGCGACTCAAACGGGAGTCTCCTCTTTTCAGAGGAAGACGGATCGGGTTGGATTGAATTTCGTGCCTCGGATTTGATGGTACCCTCTCAGAATCCATCCAGGTTCAATATGGATGGCCCCTTCTGGGCAAACCTCTTGACAGCAGAAGCATCGAATACACTGCCCGTAATCGAAGGATGGCCCCTTCTCCGTCAAAGAGAGAGATCTGGGTGGGCAACTCTCAACACATTGACCGCATTTTTTGCAACGCCCTTTTTCCAAAACGGGTTTAGAAGTCAAAGTATTCTTAAGAAGCCTTCCCAAAAAATCAGGAAGACCCCAATTCAGGGAGGAAAGTTTAGGAAGTTCAAATTTGGAAATGCTTACCTCTTCGATCCTCTCTCCAACTATCTCAATCTCATCGCTCCCCAACCCTGCTTCTAAAGCCACTCGATTCGTCATCAATGAGAGCCTCGGAAGACCAAGGAGGTCACAGACGACTTGATCCAGACTGAGGGCATCGGTGCTCGATAAAATCAATCCCAGAGAGATGGGTCGACCGCTATTGGGCCCGTTTCCATCCATTCCAATCACACCATCCAGTACAGTGAGAGAGGGTGAAATGATTTGATAAAGGTCTACTAAGACCTGGGCGAATCTCCTCCGATCTTCCCCTGCTTTTAAATGCCAGAGAGCCTTCCTGGCTCCAGGAATGCATCCAAAAAGATTCTTCACCCCCAGGGTTAGAAGCATCTGGGCATGGGTTTTCCATTTTGGGAGATTAATGACCACATCTGCATCCAGCACGCTCTGGTCGATTTCAATAGACTTAAAGAAATTTCCTCTTCGGTCGCTGAGAGAAACGGGGTTGTAAAATTCCACCAGAGGACAGTCCATCTCCTCGGCGATCTCCTTTATCCCTGCCCGTTCTGCCGTTTTCATCAATCCTCCAATAGAAGGACTATCCCCGATAAAAGGTTTTCCTCCTGCCTCTTGAACCATTCGGATTATTCCTTTCACGATCGCAGGATGGGTGGTGACTGCTTTCTCCGGAGCTTTCCCGTAAAGAAGATTGGGTTTGAGAAGAACCCGATCCCCTTCCTTGACAAATCTTCGAATTCCTCCGATGAGATCGATGGATTTTTGGAGGGCTTTAAAGACTTCCTCTTCCTCGTAGCTCTCGCATCGAACGATGGAGACCACTTCTCTCATCTATTCTAACCTTTCTTTTCCGGTCATCTCTTGGATAGAAATCTCGATGATAGCGGTCCGATCGAGACTCTCTTCGGAGACCTTCCCATATCCTCCTTCGGGTTGATACTTTTCCATCATAAGCCTGAGAATCCTCCTCTTTCTCTCTTTCTCCCGTACAAGAATCCCTTTTCCTTTAATGATGACACTCCTATAATAAGAATGGGCTTTACATGGAGAGCTTTGGGTTGCCCCATAGGCAATGAAATCGTCCACCTCAAAACAGACTGGGCTCCCCCTCCGGAGATCTTCTATCTTTTCCCCTTTTTTTGAAGAATGGATATAGACCTTTCCATCCTCGTAAAGAAAATGAACCGGTTTGATGACCGGGATTCCTTCCGAATTCACCGTAGCCATTCTTCCGACCTCTGTCCGTTTAAGAAGTCCTTCCATCGTCTCTTTTTCTTTTAACGCCCTCTCCGGACGCCTCATTTTCGTCCTCCAATTTTTTATTCTCTATGGAGTCTAATGGCTCCTTGCCTGAAAATTGGAATGACCTCAGAGATGTCTGATCGAGCACAAAAGAGAAGGTCTTCCTCAAATCCCTTTTTGACCAAATCTCTCCCATGGTGGGAAGCGTAAAAAGCTTCGAGGGGATTTCTTTTAAACCTCTCGTAGAGAATTCTGGAAGCGAAGGCGGCATCGGTGAGTCGAACGGAGCCCCCTTCTTCTGCGATCTTCTCGATCAACATCCCTCCACAGACCACGTCCTCGAGAGAAAACCTTCCTTCGTCTCCAGAGGCAAAGATGAGAAGGTCTTCATCCCGAGAGAGACAATACCTGGCAATCGCTCTGAGATTGAAGAAGCTTCCGACCAGGACCTCCTTCCCAGAAGAGACCAGATAAAATGCCCTGGTCCCATTGGTCGTAGTCAGAATGATTCTTTTTCCCCTGATCCTTTCGGAGCAATACTCTTTGGGAGAGTTGCCGAGGTCGAATCCTTGGATCTTTCGACTATTCCTCTCTCCTCCTAAGAGGGTTGTTCCTTCGGGAAAGGCCTTTGCTTTTTCAAAAGCTTCTTCAACGGTTTTTACTGGAATGATCTCCGTAGCCCCTTCTGAGAAGGCCTGGACGATGACCGAGGTCGCACGAAGGACATCCATCACGATAACCATTCGCTCAGAAAGGGTTACGGGATTTAGAGGGACAGGGATGAGTTGGATGTCAATCTCCATGATAAAAAGGGCCTCCGAAGATTGGGATAAATAAGATTTACTGGGTTGACCAGAGTCTAAAGATCCGATTCAAAACCTCTTTCTTTTTTTTGAGCATCTCTTGTTTCGACCGGCATCGAACCTGCCCAGAGGCCGCCCCCGGGTGGCCATCCCCGATGTTGAGGGTCCTCATGATCTCACCAATATTCTTCTTTATCCCCTGTCTGTTTCCATTAATTGAAAGGGACATGGAAAAACCCAAATGATTACTCTTCACCCCCTGTGGATCCATTAAATTATAGACCTCTAACACACTGAGGGCCTGGGGATAGAGAAGAAAAGCAAGATTTTTAATGAGATGGGGCCTCCGATGATAAGGGGTCAGATCAATCACCACCATCTCCTTCTTCTCATCCTCCTCGAGGAAAGAGGAGGCATCCTGAAGGATTTTTAGCATGCGACCCTCTTCCTCTCGATATCGCTGGAAGCGGGCCTGGATAAAATCAAGCTGAGCGACCTCTCCAATGGGTCGGTCTTTGAGTTCTCTGACCAAGTTTCTCATATAATGGGTCTGCTCCTCCGGGCTCTGGAAACGGACTTTCAAGGTTAGGTCGATGATCCTTCCAGGGGTCTCCTTTTGCCACTCTTCAACGCTTTCATAGGAAAAACTATCGATTCGGTCTGCCTCTTCAACGGCCTCTAAAAATCGTGAAGGGAGCTCCATTCTTTCTGAAAAATATTCGTAAACCACCCGACTGCAGCTTGGTTTAAGGGCAAATCGTCCAGGAATGGAGGAAGGATCGATTCTCCGATACTCTAATTCCTGGAGATTCCCTTCATGGTGGTCAAACCAAAGGCCACACTGGAGAGGGTAAGGAAGGTCACAAACCACATCTCTTTCTGTAATCGTGATCTGATTTCGGGTGATGACCAATGGTCCGGCGAAAAGGATCTTTCTGATTTTCAAGACCCATCCACAGATGGAGGCACTGATCATCCCGTCAAAATCATGATGGGTGACGATCTTCTCATAAAACCCTTCCGGTTCCATAAGAGGGGGAGAGGAGTTCATGAATAAAAATTAACACTCAAGAGGAGTGGAATCAATAGAAGGATGCTCAGAG
>CAZMWF010000088.1:0-20428 GCA_964570075.1 uncultured Syntrophaceae bacterium
GGATCTAAGTAAGTCGGTCTCTGCGGCACTCTGTATGCTTTGCTTTGGAATCGTCTATTGGATGATCTACAGAACGAAATTGGGAAGGGCCCTGAGGGCCACTTCGATCGATTCGGAAGCCGCCCGATATATGGGGATTGATACCAAGAAGATGAATGCCTTGGCTTGGGGAATCGGTGGGGCTACGGTTGCCCTGGCTGGATCCCTATTGGCCCATTTTTATTATGTGACTCCCACAGTAGGAATGCTCTTTACCCTCATTGCCTTTGCCATTGTCGCCTTGGGAGGATTCGGAAGCATCACCGGAGCCTTCATCGCGGGAATCATCATCGGTCTCATTATGGTGGTGAGTGGGCACTTTTTAAGCGAACTGAAGTTTACCTTCGTTTACATCGTCTATTTTTTAGTCGTGGTCCTCCGACCACGAGGTCTCTTCGGGTGGTAAGATGGGACGTCTTTTGAAAGACATTTTTTCTTTCGAAGATAGACCCCGATTCGAGAGAATCGGCTTTTTGATTTTTATTCTCCTCGTTCTCATCTTTCCCTGGGTCGTGAAGTCTGCTTACGGCAGGGCCGTGATGATTAAGTTCCTCCTCTTTGCCTTATTCGGCTTGGGCTGGAATCTGATCGGGGGATATGGAGGCCAAGTAGATCTTGGTCAGGCCAAAAATGTGGGTTTCGGTGCCTATGCCACAGGGTTGATGATGCTGTGGTGGAACGTTCCTTTCTGGGTGACCGTCCCTGTAGGGATGGTCATTGCAGCGGCCGAATCGTTTGGCGTGGCCTACCCAATGTTTCGTCTCAAGGGACATTATTTTGCGATTGCCACGCTCTGTGTCGCTCTGGTCTGGAAGGAGCTCTTTGTCTTCTGGGACTGGACAGGGGGCGCCAGAGGGGTTGAGATCCCAATCAGACCCACTCCTAACTTCACCTATATGCAATTTGGTTCTCCAATCCATTATCATTATTTTATCTTCTTCCTCTTCCTCACCCAGCTCCTCTTTATGAACTGGTTTAGGAAATCTAAACTTGGCTATGAATGTCAAGCTGTCAGAGATGATGAGGATGTGGCTGCAAGCCTCGGGATCAATGTGTACCGGACAAAAGTGATTGCTTATACCATTACGGGTGGATTGGGGGCAGTAGGAGGAAGCTTTATGACCGTCTACTATTTATACATCGATCCTGATTTTGTCATGCCCCTCGATCTATCCATCCTGATCGCTATGACGGTCATGGTGGGAGGGGCAGGATCGATATGGGGACCGATCATCGGCGCCGCGTTACTCATCCCCCTCGATATGTATTTAGGAGCCTGGCTCGGGGCCCAGAAGCGATTGGGTGTCGACTTCATGATTTACGCCCTGATTATGATGGTCATTGCCGCTCGGGAGCCAAAGGGGATCTGGGGAATCATCGAGAGGATGAGGAAAAAGAGGACAGGATAAGAATAAATGTTGCTCGAAGTAAAGAACCTATTCAAAGAGTTTGGGGGAGTCGTTGCCAATGCGGATATTTCCCTTGAGGTTGGGGAAGGAATGATTATGGGCCTCATCGGTCCAAATGGGGCGGGAAAAACGACCCTCTTTAACTGTATCGCAGGTTACTACAGGCCCACCCGTGGAAGAATCCTGTTTGATGGAAAAGACATTACAGGCTGGCCATCCCATCAGGTGGCTCGGATAGGAATTGCCAGAACGTTTCAAGGAATGAAAACGCTGTCTAATATGACCGTTGAGGAGAACGTAATGGTGGGGGCCTTTTGTCGAACCAATGATCGAGAGGTCGTCCGAAAGGAAGCTCAGGAGATTATGGAATTACTCGATCTGAGGGAGAAAGCCCAATCCTTTCCAAGTGAACTTCCGATCGCCATGCAGAGAAGAATCGAATTGGCCCGGGCACTGGCTACCAAACCGAAACTGCTAATGTTGGATGAAATCGCCGCGGGTCTGAATCCCCTTGAAACAAAGGAAATCCTTCAAACCATCAAGAGGATTAAAGAGGAAAGAAAACTGACTCTCTTTCTCATTGAGCATGTGATGGAATTCATTATGACGATATCCGAGATCGTCATCGTTATGGCAGCCGGCCGTAAAATTGCTGAAGGACCACCAGAAAAAGTAGCCAGAGAACCCAAGGTCATCGAGGCCTACCTCGGAGAGAAATATGCTAAAGGTTGATCGGATTAAAGTTCTTTATGAAGGAATCCCAGCCCTTCATGAGGTTTCCCTCGAAGTGAAGAAGGGAGAACTGGTGGCTATAGTGGGATCCAATGGGGCGGGCAAAAGCACCTCTCTCAAGGCCATTGTGGGAACGGTTAAACCTGTATCCGGAAGGATTGAATTTGAACAAAAAGATATTACAAGGTGGTCGACCCCTGAAATTGTTCGATTGGGAATCGTCTATATTCCCGAGGCCAGGCATATCTTTGGTCCATTGACCGTAGAGGAAAATCTCCTCTTAGGAGCCTTTACCTCTAACTCCGAAAAAGAGGTAAAGGAACACCTTGATTACGTCTATCACCTCTTTCCCATTTTGAAAGAAAGAAGGAGACAGAGGGGAGAGACTCTCAGCGGCGGAGAGCAACAGATGTTAGCGATTGGGCGGGGATTGATGATCCGACCCAAACTTCTTATGTTTGACGAGCCCTCTCTGGGATTGATGCCCAAATTGGTGAGCGAACTCTTCAAGACGATCTCTCTTCTGAAGGAAGAAGGCTTCACCATCCTTCTGGTTGAGCAGAATGTCCATGAGGCATTGGAGATTGCTGACCGCGGATATATCCTTCAGACAGGAAGAACCATCCATACGGGAAGTGGGAAGGAACTTCTCGAATCCGACATCGTCAAAAAAGCCTTCTTAGGTTTGTAGAGAAGGTGTTGGGAGCCCGGTTCGTAACTGGGCCAGTTCCCACACGTATTGGTAGAGGTGAAGTCCTTTGCTATAGGCAATGGTTTCCCCTGGCTCTATTCCTAATTTTTTGGCCATCTCTTCCTTTAACAACTGTAACGCTCCGAGGTTTGCCGGAAATCCCCCCCAGAGATCCCAAGATCGAAAGTAAACAAAAAAATGAAGTTGACCATATCGGACTCGACAATCGATCAACCTCAAACAGGGAGGGTCATTCAATAAACAATCCTCTGGCCTTCCTACCTCCATAATGGTTTGATTGGTATTGAATCCATACTTTTTGTATTTTTCAATCACCGCTTCGATCTGATTGGGTCCCACCACCACTGGCTCATCCATGGTCACATTCCCTTTTTCATCTTTATATCGTCTGATCAAAATCCCGCTTAGCCTCTCCCCATAAACATAATCTTCATTCTCGTCCTTCACCCCTACCATAATCTTTTCGTTAAAGTAGGTCTCGATATAACCGGGTGCAACTGGAGCAGGAATCCCAAGAGTCGGTGGAATATCAGGCTCAAGGGGTCTCATGTGAGGATGGGTAATCTTGACCCTTACATCATCGAACTCGAGCCTCTCGGAACCTTCGAAACTTCCCTGTTCTATGAGGTAACGATATCCATGATCCAGAATATGATAGACGCATTGAAACCAGGCATCGGGAATATCCCGGGCCACAATGGAAATGCTCTTTAAACTGCTTTCATGATCCATTATAGTGATCCTCCTTTCCTCATCACTGGTTCATCCAATATGTTAATCTATGACCTTACCAGAGGATGAAATAAAACAGGATGACTTGATAAAGAATAACCCCAATATAGATGAGAGCGATTCCGAATGTAAAGGCCTTAACCAATCTGAACCTAATATGAATACATAACAGAATGACACAGAAAGAGACAAGACCGAATTTCCATATCCAAAACTTATCCCCAAAAATACCCCACACGGAATTCACCACAGGATTCATTTCATAACCTCCGACCTCAATGATTCCCATGGTGAAGAGTGCATCAAGAATATTTAAACCGATAATCAGAGTAAAAAGAAAGAGCAACCCCGGATGGTAGCGGTCCACATAGCCCCCTCTCCTTTGGTCCTCCTCTCTTCTAAAATGACTTCTGCGACCCCAAAAGGTATATCGACTCAATAGGGGAGTCGGTTTTGAACGCCGATCTTTAATCCTCCGTCGATCAGGTTCTCCCAAAAGGAAACCTCCTTTCCACATGGCCATTTTAATGCCATGATTATTGAATAAATCTCTTTTTTCAGGTACATTATGCCCAATATGAGTTCCATTTACAAACTTTCACCCAGAGAAATTCGTCTCCTTATACGAAAAGGGAAATGGGATCGCCCAACGGCTGGACTGGCGATGGGCTATGCCCAGGCCAATCTCGTGATCCTTCCTCAAACCTATGCCTTTGACTTCCTCCTCTTCTGCCAGCGGAATCCCAAACCCTGTCCCCTCCTTGAGGTCCTGGAGCCAGGACAATATCAGACAAAGTTTCTCTCCAGAGAGGCAGATATTCGGACTGACCTTCCCCGCTATAATATCTACCGAAAAGGTCAATTGGAGGCTACGGTCAAAGACATAAAAAGCATCTGGAAAGAGGATTGGGTAACCTTTCTTCTGGGCTGCAGTTTCTCTTTCGAGGAGGCCCTCCTTCGAGCGGGGATTCCTGTTCGTCACATCGAAGAGAAAAAGAATGTTCCCATGTATATCACCAATATTTCCTGTGAGCCTGCCGGTTTTTTTCGAGGGCCCATGGTCGTCACCATGAGACCCATTCCTCCTGAAAAAGTAAGTCAGGCTGTTCAGATCACTGCCCGTTACAGACTGGTTCATGGGGCACCTGTTCATGTCGGCGATCCCGAAAGAATTGGAATTAAGAACCTCAAAAAACCTGACTTTGGAGACCCGGTCACCATTCGGAAAGGAGAGGTCCCCTGCTTCTGGGCCTGCGGGGTGACTCCGCAGTCCGTGGTGATGAAAGCCAAACCCGAACTCTGCATCACCCACACCCCTGGTCATATGTTGATCTCGGATCTCCTCAACGAAGAGCTGGCTAATCTTTGATTCGTTTTTTTGTAACGAAGCCCTGGAGGAAGGATGAATGGACAAAAACGAAATCTATGAAAAACATCGAAAATATTTAGCCCCGTGTGTGAGGCCTTATTATCAGGAGCCCCTCATTTTGGATCGAGGGAAAGGCAAGTATCTCTATGATATCGATGGAAAAGAGTATCTCGATTTCTTTGGCGGGATTGTCACCATCAGCGTAGGCCATTGTGACGAAGAGATCACAGAGAAGACCTGCGAACAGATGAGAAGGCTTCAGCATTCCTCTACCCTCTATCTCACTCTTCCTATCATTCAGCTTGCAGAGAAACTGGCACAGATTACTCCTGGAAGACTTCAGAACTCTTTCTTTACAAACAGCGGAAGCGAAGCGATTGAGACGGCTGTGCTCATCGCTCAGCTTTATACGGGAAGCAATGAGCTGATTGCCTTGAGACATAGTTATAGTGGATTGTCCCTTTTGACCATGAATATTACGGGGCATCAAAAATGGCGTCTGGGAGGGAGTCTTGTCCCAGGGATTAAACATGCTCACAATGCGTACTGTTATCGATGCGCCTTTGGGAAGGAGTATCCCTTCTGTAATCTCGAATGTGCAAAGGATGTAAAAGAATTGATCGAGACGACCACCTCTGGGCATCCTTCTGCCTTTATTGCAGAGCCGATCCAGGGAGTGGGTGGGTTCATTACGCCTCCTAAAGAATATTTTAAAGAGGTCGTCTCGATTATAAAAAGTTACGGTGGTCTCTTTATCTGCGATGAAGTCCAGACAGGCTGGGGAAGGACAGGAGGAAAGATGTTTGGAATCGAACACTGGGAAGTGGAGCCGGATATCATGGTCATGGCCAAAGGAGCTGCAAATGGGGCACCAGTGGGAATTACCATCGCAACCCCCGAGGTGGCGGACGCCCTGAAAGGTTCTCATATCTCGACTTTTGGTGGAAATCCGGTGACAGCCACTGCCACTCTTGCTACGATCGAAGCGATCGAAAAGAGAGGGTTGGTCAAAAATGCCGAAGAGATGGGAAGATTTTTGAGAGATCGATTGGATGGGTTAAAAGAGAAGTTTCAAATGATTGGGGAAGTGAGAGGAATGGGTTTAATCCAGGGAATGGAGATCATTAAGAAGGGAAAAGAACCTGCTCCAGATCTGGTCGATCAGATCTTTGAAGAAACAAAGAAGGAAGGGCTCCTCATCGGTCGTGGAGGTCTCTACGGGAATGTGATAAGACTTACTCCTCCCCTTACGATCGAAAAAGCGGAGATGATTCAAGCGGTTCAGATTCTCGATCGTGCTTTCGAAAAGGTTACCTCTTCTCGATAGAGATTTGACAATCCCGGTGAAGTGGTATAATATTTTCGAGTCTTGAAACATTACAAATGGAGGGAAAGAGATGAAGAAGTGGCTGTTTCTGATTTGGATAGGACTTCCTTTTATTCTTTCTTCTAACATCATCCACGCTCAGGAGAAACCCGTTTATGGAGGGTCTCTCACGATCGCTCAAGGGGTTGAACCTCCTGGATTGGATCCCACCACCGCAACCTCCGCTGCGATTCCCAGAGTGGTTTATGGGAATGTGCTCGAAGGTTTGGTGAGGATCGACCGCCACGGAAAGATTGTTCCTGCCCTGTCAAGTGATTACAAGATTTCCAAAGACGGGAAGGAATACACTTTTTCCCTTAAAAAGGGAGTTAAATTTCACGATGGAAAAACATTGGATGCAGAGGATGTGAAATTTACTTTTAGCCGTCTATTGGACCCTCAGATCACCATTCCCAATCGAAAGTATTACCAAGATGTGGAATCGATTGAAGTGATCGATCCTTATACCATAAAGTTCAAATTGAAAAACCCAAACTCGATGTTTCTATTCAATTTAGCTCGGCCTGATTCTATCATAATCCACAGTCAGGTGGCAGATAAACTCAAGACTGCTCCTGTGGGGACGGGTCCTTTTCGATTTGTTGAGTGGGTTCGAGGAGATCGCATCGTCCTTGAAAAGTTTAGAGAATATCACCGAAAGGGTCTCCCTTACCTTGATAAAGTGACCTTTAAATTCATTGGGGACCCGAGTGCCCAGATTGCAAGCCTAAGGGCTGGAGATATCGATGTCATCGGGTATGATGTAAGTCCTGAAAATGCCCTCCTTCTCGAAAAAGATCCAAGATTTAAAGTTTACAATGGATATACGACTACGGAGGTCATCCTCTCGACCAACAATTCAAGAAAACCCTTTGATGATGTTCGAGTGAGAAGGGCCATGGCCTATGCCATTGATCGAGAAGCCTTGATCAAAGGGGCCATGTCCGGTTACGGAACCCCCATTGGAAGCCACATGGACCCAGGAAATCCTTATTACATCGATCTTACCAAGCTCTATCCTTACAATCCTGAAAAGGCAAAACAGCTTCTTTCAGAGGCAGGGTATCCCAATGGGTTTGAGGCAGTGATCAAACTTCCCGAACGTTTCGCTTATGCCCGAAGGACGGGTGAGATTATTGTGGATATGCTTTCTAAGGTAGGAATCCGATTGAAGATAGAACTCGTTGAATGGGGTCAGTGGATTGACCGAATCTTTAAGAACGCGGATTACGACCTTACCGTGATTGGCCATGCAGAACCCTTTGATATCGATATCTATGCAAATCCCAAATACTATTTTCGCTACGATAACCCCAAATTCCAAGAGACGCTGAAAAAGGCCGAAACCGAAATCAATCCAAAAATCCGCAAAGAACTCTATGCCACTCTTCAGAGGATGATTGCCGAGGATGCAGTCAATGGATTTCTCTTTGTCCTCCCAAGCCTCCCTGTGATGAAGAAAGAGGTGATGAACTGGTGGAAGGACTATCCCATGACCTGTCAGGATGTCAGTGAGGTGTGGATACAGAAATAAAAATCAAAGTAGATGACGGCCTATCTTCTAAAACGCTCTTTCACCCTTCTCATCACTCTCATCCTTGTCTCTATCGTCATCTTTGGTGTCTTAATGGTCCTCCCGGGTGACCCAGCTCAGATCATCTTGGGAATTCATGCGACACCGGAATCTCTTCAGAATCTAAGACGACAATTAGGATTGGATCAACCCATCCTCATTCAATATCTTAACTACATGAAAGGATTCCTCACGGGGGATCTGGGACGCTCGATTACTTATGAAGTCTCTGTCATTTCTCTCATCCTCCAGAGACTTCAAGTTACAATCCCTTTAACGATCCTCTCCATTCTTTTTGCCATTCTTCTTTCCATTCCCTCGGGTATCTACGCCTCCCTTCATCGAAATCGCCCGGGCGACTATGGGGTGATGATCCTTTCACAAATCGGACTCGCAGTGCCTGCCTTCTGGGCAGGAATTCTCCTCATCCTCCTTTTTGCCGTGACCCTTCACTGGCTGCCTGCAGGAGGATTCCAATCCTGGCAATCTCATCCTATGGGGGCATTGAAGAGCCTTCTTCTCCCAGCTCTTTCGCTGGGGTTCGTAAGAGCGGCTGTTCTCGCCCGGATGACCCGCTCTTCCATGCTGGAAGTCCTGGGTGAAGATTTTATACGAACAGCTCGAAGCAAAGGTCTTCCAAGAAGGAGGGTTGTCTACAAACATGCCTTCCGGAATGCCATCATCCCAGTCATCACACTCATCGGCCTTCAGACGGGAGACCTCCTGGCAGGGGCCATCATCATTGAGAATGTCTTCCATCTCCCCGGTGTGGGAAGACTCGTTTTCGAGGCGATTGGCCAGAGGGACCTCCCGGTCATTCAGGGAGTGGTTCTGCTCATTGCGACCATGATCGTGGTGGTCAATTTTCTGGTCGATCTGGCCTATCGATACCTTGATCCACGAATTCGGTATGAATAAACTTTTCTCACCCTTCATCCTCCATCGCTCTTTCCGGAACATCAACTTCACGTTGGGGTTTCTCATCACCCTCGCTCTACTTTTTACCGCAATTCTAAGCCTCATCTATACCCCTTATGACCCGAATCGAATGAATCTCTCCAAGAGATTCCTTCCTCCGAATGCTGAGCACTGGCTCGGGACAGATCAATATGGGAGGGATATCCTTAGTCGGGTGATGAGAGGAGCTGTCAATTCCATCATAGTGGGTTTAGTGGCTGTCTCTATTGGGATGGGGTTTGGGGTCTTTCTTGGTTCTCTTGCTGCCTTTTATAGAAAATGGGTGGATGAGATCATCATGAGGATTTCTGACGTTCTCTATGGATTCCCTGCCGTGCTGAGCGCCATTTTGATTACGTCTATCTTTGGACCTGGAATCATAAACAGCATGATGGCCATTGGAATATTTAACATTCCCATCTTTGCGAGGTTAACCCGTGCAACCTCCCTCTCCATCTGGGAGAGGGATTACGTCACTGCTGCACGGGCAATTGGGAGAAGAAACGCAGGAATCATTTGGAAGTATATCCTCCCCAATATCCTTTCGGCTTTAATTGTCCAGGGGACCATTCAATTTGCCATTGCTATTCTTGCTGAGGCAGGATTGAGTTACCTTGGTCTTGGTACTCAACCTCCCCATCCAAGCTGGGGCAGGATGCTCAACGAAGCCCAAACCTTTATGGGAATCTCTCCCTATCTAGCCATCTTCCCGGGTTGTGCTATTGCTTTAACCGTCCTTGGGCTCAATCTCTTAGGAGATGGGTTGAGAGATATGATGGATCCAAAGCTCTCAAGAATCCAGATAAGAATATGACCCCTCGAACTCTTGAAATCGACGAAAAATTTAAAAGGGAGAAGCCATTGAAGATCGATCCGGTATTAAAAAAAATCAGACGAGATGGGTTGGTTCGACTTACCCAAGAACTGATTAGAATCCCCAGTGTGAGGCGCGAGGGAGAGGGTGGGGAGGAGAGGGTGGCTCTTTATCTTGCTCGTCTTCTTGAAGAGATGGGACTGGAAGTGGTGGTCGAGAATGTCGAACCAGGTTCACCCAATGTCATCGCTATGCTTCGGGGGGTAGAAGAAGGTCCCTGTCTGATGTTTGAATGTCATACGGATGTAGTGACAGAAGGAGATCCTTCTGAATGGAAATATCCCCCCTTTGAGGGACGGCTTGTTAGAAATCGGATCTATGGCAGAGGGGCCTGTGACACCAAGGGAAACCTTGCTGCTGCCGTGAAGGCCATTGAGGCCATCCTCGAAAGTGGTCGTTGTTTCAAAGGGAAAATCCTTTTAGGAATCCTCGTAGATGAAGAAGGGATGATGAAGGGAGTGAAACATTTTATTCGTCATGGATGGGCGGAGGGGATTCGTGCAGCCATCATCTGTGAACCTGTAGATAACCATCTCTGTATCACTCAGAAAGGAGCCCTTCGGGCAGAACTGCTCACCATTGGGAAGATGAGTCATGGAGCCATGCCTCTGGCTGGATTCAACCCTATCCCGCCTATGATTTCAATCTTAGAGAAGTTTCAGAGGCTCGAAGAGGAAGAGATTGAACGATTAGGAAGGGACCCTCTTTTAGGATATCCAAGCATTACACCCACCGTTCTTCAGGCTCCTGTCAAAGGGGAGGCTCAACTCAATGTCATTCCCTCTCAATGCAGAGCCCTCCTCGATATTCGAACCATTCCGGGTCAATCCCACGAAGCCTTAAAGAAACGACTCGAAGACATGGTGAGGGACGAAGAGCGAACCATCCAGATGAGCCTTCAATCAGGTCCTTTAAGAGAGATAAGAGAAACTCTGGTAAAGGGGCTCTCTAAGGGAGTCTCCTTTGAAGCAAAATTGAATATCTTTGAAGATCGACCCTGGACCAAAACCTCAAAGGAGGAACCAATCGTTCAGGCTGTTGCAAGGGCTATCAAGTTAGTCACCGGCCAGGAACCCATCTATGATGGAGTTCCAGGGGCAACGGATGGAACGTTCCTTTCCTCTTGGGCAGGGATTCCAATTGTGACTCTGGGAGCAGGAAAATGGATGGTTCCCCATCAAAAAGACGAGTGGGTCTCAGTGGATGAACTGGAACTTACGGCCAAAATCTACGCCACCACCGCCCTGATATTCTTATCATAACAATTTATTCTTCGGTTTCTTCTTCGGATTTGGAGGCCATCTCTTCTTCCATGGCCTCCTCCACCATTTGATCCACATCCTCTCCCATCTCTTCTCCTAACTCTTTACCCATTCGTTTCATCCATCGGGCCATACTCTTTGGATCCCTCTCATCGAGATCGCCCCATTTCGATGGATCTGCCAGGCTTTCCAGTCGACTTTCTTCTGAACGGATGACTCTCACACGGGAGAGGATACGGGACATCTTTTTACTTTTGCATCGTTTGCACTGGGGGATAAAGGCTTCGTCACTCCTAAGGATGAAAAATTCAGAAACCCTTCCACAATCCTCACATTGGTATTCATAGATGGGCATCTCTCTACCTCCTCTCTATCCCTGTTTTGGCCTCTTTAGGATGGCCATATAAAAGTAGATGAGATTGATGAGGCCTACCAAGGCAGTACAAAGAAACATCGTTCGATAACTTGTTCTTTGGAGAATGCTCCCCATGACCACAGCGCCCACACTTCCTCCAAAATCAGAGAAGGCGAGATAGGTCCCTACAGCCGGTCCTCTCGATTCTCCTGCAAGATCAATCGTATAAGCGACAAGCGTTGGATAAAAGAAAGCAATCCCCAATCCCCAGATCACAGCAACGACAAGAAAGAGCGGTAGGGTGGTAGAGAAAGAAAGAATGACCATGGCCAAGATATGAGCTACAATACAAGGAAAGATTACTCTATCTCTTGGGTAAAGGTCAAATATCCTTCCACCCAAACTTCGGCTAACAATGAGGGTCATGGCTACGGCCCCGAAGAACAGGCCTGGATTGGAGATTCCATGGCTTAAGGCATAGAGGGGGAAAAAAGTAGTCACGGCTCCCCAGATGAAACTTCCCATAAAGGCCATAAGACCAATAGGTAGGGCCTTTCGATGAATAAAAGAAGAGGGTCCTATGGAGAGGTTGGCCAAGAAGGGTTTCTGGGTTTTATCCAATTGGATTGAAAAACACAAGGAACAAAGAGAGAGACTTGTACTCATCAGGAAGAGGAAGGTGAAGTTGGTATGAAGCATTAAAAATATTCCTAAACTTGGGGCTAACGCAAAGGCCAAATTGATGGCTAAATAAAAATAGCCCAAACTCTGACCCCGATGGGTTTCAGGACTGATGCGAGTAACCAAAGTAAAAACAGAAGTCGCAAAGATGGCCCATCCTATTCCTTGAAAGATTCTTACGATCAAGAAAGGCCAGAAGGGTTTGGAAAGGATGTAGGCAAAAGAAGCAAGGGCAAAGAGGATCGAGCCGATCATCATAAAACGGGTTTCAGGATTACTTAAAAGGGCCCTCCCGATCATGGGCCTGAGGAGAAGCGAGGAGAGGGCAAATACACCCATCAAAATTCCGATTTCGCTCTCTTTTGTCCCCAATTTTGAAAGGTAGATGGGAAGGGTAGTGAGGAGAATAAAAAAGGAAGAAGAAAGGGTGAATTGGGCGAAGAAACTGAAGAAAAACTCTCGGGTTAAGATCCTATGGGATGTCATCTTTTTAGAGAATTACGCCTTTAATGGAATAATAAATATATAGGCTATTGAGAACCGACTGTAAAGAGGTGTATAATCCCTCACTCAGAAGTGGGGAATAAGCCCGAGAGGGGTATTGGAAAAACCCATAGTGCAGCTACCTTAAATGAGGGGTGACAGAGGTTTAAAAAAATGAATTGACAATCCAAGAGGGGGAATTTAAACTTCGGTATGGAAAAGGAAGGGGAGGGTTTCATTCGAAGGCTTAAAAACATCCATATTACTTGACCTTTCGCAGCCTCTCATTTTATAAATTGTCCATTCTTTCAAAAAGAGGTTCAACGATGCAACGTGAGGTCTTAAAAGCGAATATGGTTGTTTTTATTGCCAGTTTTTGCACCTTGGTCATCGAACTGGTCGCCGGAAGAATTCTCGCCCCTTATGTGGGAGTTTCTCTCTATACCTGGACCTCCATTATTGGAGTCGTCCTGGCTGGGATTAGTATAGGAGCCTATTTGGGTGGATGGATTGCCGACCGTTATCCTCATCCCTCGACCCTGGGATGGT
The DNA here is from genome assembly GCA_964570075.1 of uncultured Syntrophaceae bacterium. Classification (GTDB taxonomy): domain Bacteria; phylum Desulfobacterota; class BSN033; order BSN033; family UBA1163; genus CALIBK01. Next base: position 13,094 of record CAZMWF010000088.1, read on the forward strand.
TACTCTTTTTCTCTGGCCTGGGAGCCCTTTTCATCTCCCCTCTGACCAATCTCATTGGAGGGGCAGAGTTTCGAACGAGTCTGATGGTTCGAATCCTTCTCATCACCACCTTCATCTTTTTCGCCCCTTCCTGCCTTTTAGGAATGATCTCTCCGGTCGTCGTGAAACTCACCTTGAAGAATCTGGAGAAAACGGGTAATGTAGTTGGAAAAATCTATGCCTTCTCCACCCTTGGTTCCATCCTCGGAACCTTTGCTACAGGTTTCTTCCTGATCTCATGGATGGGAACTCGAAAGATTCTCCTGATCATGGGGATCATCCTCATTCTTTCCTCTCTTATTTTTGGTGGATTTTTCCAGAGAAAAAAGGCATTAAGTCTCTACCTTTTCATTCTTTTTCTCATTTTTTTAGCCCTTCCTATCACGGGATGGTATGTTTATGCCGCTCTTCAGTCTGAAGAGGCAACCTCTTTCTCTAATCCTGTTCAATCGTTAAGGTATGTGTATCGATGTGCCTTTCACCCTCCACTCGACGAGGATACTTATTTTTATAAGGAGAGCGATTACTATACCATTAAATTGAAACGGAGCGTTCGAGGGGATAATGGAAACCGTCTGGAATCCATGATCCTCGATCACCTGGTTCATTCTTATACCGATTTAAAGGATCCCCTCTATCTTGAATACGAATATATCCGAATCTATGAGGAATGGGTGCGATGGAAGGCAAGAAAGAAGGATTCCTTTAAGGCCCTCTTTCTTGGAGGAGGAGGATATACGTTTCCTCGATTTATCGAAGCGAAATATCCCAAAGCAGAGATTCAGGTCGTGGAGATCGACCCCGAAATCACCCGGGTCGTTCATCAATACCTCGGAGTCTCGAAGGATACCCGAATCCAATCCTTTAATGAGGATGGTCGATGGTTCGTGATGAATTGCAAAGAGAAAGCGAGTTTCGACTTCATCTTTGGAGATGCCTTCAATGACCTCTCCATCCCCTATCATCTCACCACCAAAGAGTTTGCCATCCAATTGAAGGCCCTTCTTAAACCTGACGGAATCCTTCTTGCCAATGTCATCGACAGTTTTAAGAAAGGGAGATTCATGCCTTCCTATATCCGAACCCTTGAAGAGGTCTTTGGAAAAGGGAATGTCCATCTGGTGACCCTCAGTTCAGACTATGACCATATTGGAATCAGTACCCATGTCGTGGTCGCCAGTCCTCAACCCCTGGAGACCGAGGATTTTACAAAATTCATCCATAAGGAAAAGGGCAAAGAAGTGACCTCCCATGTGATGCCTCAGGATCGTCTCCAACAATATCTCAAGGAAAGGGACTGGATGGTCTTGACAGATGACCATGTCCCCGCCGATAATTTAATCGCTCCTATTTTTGAAGAACGTTTTGGATATCGTCAACCCTAAGGAAGGAAAAGGTGGAGGAGAAAAAAGATTTTGTAATGGTCACAGTGTCTGGGCCCGATAGGCCAGGCATCACTGCAGCCTTCGGTAAGATTTTGGTTGAAAATGGCGTGGAGATTGTGGATATCGAGCAGGCCTCCCTTCAGGACTTCCTCGGTCTCTCTTTTTTGCTCGATATGAGTGGAGCCACGAAATCCAAAGATAGTGTTCTGAAGGATCTCCTCTTTGAGGCCAGCCGTCTTCAGCTCCATCTCAACTTTCGACTCTTTACTGAAAAGGAAGTCAAAGCAAGAAACAATCGTAATCTCTTCGTTCTCACTTATTTTGGGGATACCCGGGCCCTTGCTGAGATTTCAAGCATCCTTGCCGAAGAGAATGCCAATATCGAGATGATTACCAATCTGACCCGGCACTGCGCGAGCTGCGTGGAATTAACCATCGATGTGAATGGGGTGAAGAACCTCAGTGAGCTAAAGTCCAGGGTCCTTGCTAAAAGCCACGATTTAAATATCGACCTCGCCCTACAGAAGATGGAGGCCTATCGGAAAAATAAGAGGCTGGTCTTTTTCGATATGGATAGCACCCTGGTCGAGATGGAGATCATCGATGAGATGGCCAAAAGGGCAGGGGTATTTAAAGAGGTTTCAAGGATCACGGAGAAGGCCCGCCGAGGGGACATCGATTTTGAAGAGGCGCTGACCCAGCGGGTCGCTCTGCTGAAAGGATTGAGAATTCAAGAGCTTGAGGAGATTCGAAAGGAGATGAGGCTTTCCGAAGGAGCCGAAGAGCTGGTGAGGACTCTTAAACGATTGGGTTACAAATTAGGAGTGGTCAGTGGAGGTTTTCATTACTTTGCGGATTATTTAAAAGATAAATTGAGCCTCGACTTTGCCTATGCCAATCGATTAGAAGTCAAGGGAGGAAAACTTACAGGAAGGGTGGTAGGAGAGATCGTCGATAGCACGTTTAAAGCCAAGATTATCCATATGGTCGCAAGCCGTGAAGGGGTCCTCTTAGATCAGACGGTCGCCATAGGGGATGGAGCCAATGACATACTGATGTTAGGCCAGGCCGGATTAGGAATCGCCTATAATGCAAAAGGAAGGCTTGATCGGGTGGCCAATATGAGTTTGGGTCGAGCTAGACTTAAAAATCTCCTTTATCTTTTAGGAGTCACTGAGGAAGAGATGGAAGGCTGGAGTGCCTGCGAGGCCTCGTCAGAAAGATCACAATAAAGAAAGGATTCGAAAATGGCAAGAGAGAGAAAGCGAGCGAGGAAGAAGAGCGAAGAGAAGCCAAGATGTGGACTTTGTGGAAAGAGTCGAAAATTGACTAAAACCGAATGTTGTGGTCAGTGGATCTGTGACGACGAAGACAAATACGTCCTTTTCTCCTATGAGAGAAATAGTTGTTACAGAAACCATCGAAGGTATACCCTTTGTGGTTATCATCACGCTGAGGAACATCCAGGACACTGGAAAGATTGTCCCATTTGCCGAAATGATTTTGAAACAGAACTCTATGTCTATTATGGAACGAATGAATACAATTTTGAAAAATTGGAAAATCCCCCTTCCTATTTACCGACTCGATGCTCAAAATGTGGAGAGATTATCTCCCTTGGATACGACAGTTATACAAGGGCTGGGGAGGAGTACTGGTGCGAGGTCTGCTCTCAAAAGGAGATGGAAGCCCTTTATCTCCGAACTAAACATTAAGGGTTATTCTAAAATCTTTTTTCCCCTTCCAGAGGAAGATCCCTGAAGTAAGGTCTTTCTATTTGATTGAATTCGAGCAGGGTTTTAAATTTCTCTAAAGCCGCGCCTGAGTCTATGGATTGTTCAGCTATTTTCATTCCTTCCTTAAGACTTCGTGCCTTCCCCGATACGAAGAAGGCGCCAGCTGCGTTCAAAACCGTAATTTCTCTCTTTGCTCCTCTTCCTCCTTTAAGAATACTTAGTATGATCTCTGCGTTGTCCTGCTTTGTTCCTCCCCTTATCTCTTCAAGACTTCTCCTCTTCATTCCAACCTCCTCAGGCTCTATGAAATAACTTTTAACCTCATCCCTTAGGATTTCTGTAACCTTCGTTTTTCCGGTAATACTCATCTCATCCAATGTATCTTCCCCATAAATGACCAGTCCTCTCTGAATCCCAAGATTTTTCAAGACCCATGCCATCTTTTCAGTGATTCCAGGATCATAAACACCCAGAACCTGAAACTCGGCGCATGAAGGATTGAGGATAGGATCGAGGAGGTTGAACAAGGTTCTTATCCCGATCCTCTGCCGAATGGAGAGGATGGGGTCCCAATCGTTCTGAATTAAACGTTCGTCGATAAAACCTATTCCTATCTCTTTCAAGGAGCGCTCCAGTTGAGTTCGGGTGAGATCCAAGTTGATTCCTAAGGCTTCAAGCACATCTGCACACCCACAGAATGGAGAGAAGGATCTTCTTACAGTTTTTGCCACTTTGAGTCCTCCCCCTGCAACGACAAAGGCGGTTGCCGTGGAGATATTAAATATATAGGTTCCGCTTCCCATGGGCTGAGTCGTTCGCAGGATCGTCTCCCTTTCGATGGTGATTTCCTCCCGATCAAGACAGATGGCTCCTTCACCTCCCTCCAATTTAGAGATCCTCTTCCTGAATATATGGGCTGCCGCTGTGATCTCCTCTACGGTTTCTCCTTTCATCCTCAGTCCCGTCAAAAAGGAAGCAATCTGGGCAGGAGAGGCCCTTTTGGATAAAATCTCTTCTATTACCTCTTCCATTTCCTTACCAGATAAATCTTTCCTTAAAACAATCTTTCCAATCGCCTCTTTAATCATTTTTCTCCCCTCCTTGATATGAATTGGACTGGTTCTTTGTGAACCTGAAAATAAAAAAGGCTATGGTCAATTCCCATAGCCTTTTTATTCTATCTCAGGAAAATGGGTTTATATAAAAAAGGCCATGGGCACCTTCGAGGCTGCCCATGGCCCTTGATTTAAAATTTCAATATCAGAGTGGCACTGGGCAGACCTCCTTGTTTTTCTGCCAGCACCACCAACGATTCACTTTTAAACCAGAATTTTCCTTCATTTTTAATGAAAATTTAACAAATTTTTAATTCTCTGTCAATCAAATTGTCATTCCCGCAGTAATTCCTCACTCAAAAAAACTCTTGACAACTTACTTCTATAAATTATAGATTAAAAAGAAATTAATCTTTGAGATGGGACTTAAGATGAAGACGAATCGTTATCAAATTATTTTTTTGTTATGGATGGCGTTATTTTTTATCACCTCAACTCTGTGGGCTGGAGAGGTGGTGACACCCAATATTAAACTCTGGGCAAAAAAAGCCTTGGAAGAGGAAAAGGCCTTGCGGCCCATAGGGGCTCAAAATACGGTTGCCGTTCTGTATTTCGTGAATAGGACTGGAAATTCAGAATTCGATCCTCTCCAAAAAGGCTTAGCTCTAATGCTTATTACTGATCTTTATTCGGTCAAGGGGCTCCAGGTGGTAGAGAGAATCAAGCTTCAGGCCTTAGTGGAGGAAATGGGTTTTGGAACCTCAGGTCTTGTAGAACCAGGAAGTGCTCCAAGGGTTGGGAGACTTCTTGGTGCCCGGTGGCTCGTAGGGGGAGAAATCCATAAGGGATCGATTAAGATTCAATCCAGTATTCTTGACGTAGGAGAAAAAAAGGTTATCGGCCAACCCGAAGCAAAGGGTGAGATAGCCGATCTCTTCCGGATGGAGAAGGAATTGCTTTTTGAAATCATTAAATTTTTAAAGATCGACCTGACTCCTCAAGAAAGAAAAGAAATAGAAAAGTATTGCTCCACCAATATTCGAGCTCTTCAACTCCTCTTTCGTGGGATAGAGGCCAGTGATCGGGGGAATTATGAGAAGGCGGCTCAATTCTATGAACAGGCAATCAAAGAGGATCCAAAGATCTGTGTAGCTCGTGAAGCCCTTCAGGAGCTAATCCATCTTAAGCTCATTGGACCTAAAAAACGAAGCCGTGAATTTCTGAAATCCTTAAAAGAACAAAGCTCGTTAACTGATCAATTGACCCCAGAAGATCCAATTAAGAGGACGACGATTCCGAGCCGCCAACCCTCAAGAGTTCAAGAACCTGGATATCCATAATAAAATACTCATCAAGGGAAGGTATTATATTATGAAAAAATGGGTTACTGGTTTAATCATTTTTACAATGGTTTTTTGGGGAGGAAGTGCCCTGAGCATCGATTTTAATATTAGCTCAGGGATTAATTTCGATTGGTGGCAAGATACAAAAGACAATAAGGCAAGACAATCCTATGTCCCTCTTTTACTCGAGGCCCGCTATAACGATTTCTCGTTGACCCTATTGACAGGATATGCCTATACCCATAAAGATCCTGATACAGGGCCAAGCCGTTCTTTTTCCCATACCCTCGATTCTAAATTGAATCTTTCTTATGAAATTATTGAGAAACTTCCCATTGATATATTGATGGGTCTCGATTTCAATCTCCCTACAGGAAAGACCGATCTTAAATTAAAAGAGGTTGATCTTCTCATGGATCCTTACCTCGTTTCCATTTCTCATTTTGGGGAGGGATTCAATATCAACCCTACCCTCTCCTTGGCCAAGGAGTGGGGGAAATGGACTTTGGGGATGAGTGGAGGTTATCTCTGGAGAGGGAAATACGATTTTGGGACAGTTTGGGAAACCACAGATCCTTTAGGAAGAACCACAACAATCAAAATTAAAGACTATTTGCCAGGAGATATATTTAGCCTCGCTGGAGAGGTTCGTTATGAATGGAATCCTAATTTTCGGGCTCGCATTTTTGGAAACTACTTTTGGTACGAAAAGTCTAAATGGAAAGAATCTTATAAAAGCGCTTATGGATTCTCCGACCTATATCGTCGTTCTCTCAAAGAGGGCGAGCTCTGGCTTCTGGGAATGGGGGTCAATTATAGGCAGAGGAAATGGGATTGTGATTTAACATTGAAAGGGATCTTCAGAGAGAAGAATGAATATGATTACAGAGAGCAATGGTATTATATATCAGACTTTGGATGGTATGCCTATTTAGAAAATACTTCTTCCCTTGTCAAAGAAAGGAAAAACAGTCATGGCGATGAGTGGGTTGGAGATCTTTCCATCAAATATTTCTTTGATGATAAAACCACTTTCAAATCCTATTTCCAGGCCCTCTTTATCACAAAGAATGACTACCCTTCTTTTTCCCTCCATTATCAAGGAAGAAGAGAAAAGTATAGCCTTGGTTTAGGGTTAAATAGAACATTGATTCCGAACCTTGAAGTCGAAGTCTATTTAAAAGGGTTTGTCATGCATGATGGAGAGAGAAGATATCCTTTAAATTATTACTTCCCTAACCGTATAGTAAGTGAACGTCATTATAAGGGATTTTCCGGAGGGCTAATGGTGACCAGTAGATTTTAAGCCTTACAACTCCTCTGCTCCTCTTTTTGCCGCCTCGATCCATCCTGCTAAATTGTTGGCCAAAGAGATCTTATGAATCGCCTTCTTGACTTTTCCAGTCTCCACTTCGACAAGCCTGAGATCCAAACGCATCTGATCTTCAATGATCTGATATCCCCCAAAAACCATCCACTTCGCACCAAGCATCCGTCCGAGTTTTAGACGAGTTGACTCATCGACCAGCTGGGTTGTCCCGAGGCGAAGCTCCTCGAGGGCAAGGATAAGTCGTTGTCTCTCCACAACCACATACTCTCCCCGTGCCTTTAGAACCTCGATGATCTGGCTCGAAAGGACTTCCCCCAGAGAAGGTGGAATCCCTTTTTTTAAACTCAAATCATCGAGATCCCAGACGGCAATGCTTCCTCCCCGCTCATTGGTAGATGGAGAGGAAGCACATCCGATCAACAGAGAGAGACCATACCAGAAAATGAG
>CAZMWF010000089.1:0-6158 GCA_964570075.1 uncultured Syntrophaceae bacterium
GTTGAGGATGCCAAGTTCTTGTCCTTTGGTTGTGCCGTAACCATTGCCTCAGCTTCAGTATTTACGGAGAAGATCAAAGGGAAAAAGGTGGACGAGCTTTTCGAAGGAAGCGATCAAGAGGTGATTCAGAGGCTCATTGAAATGATTGAAGGGGAACTCGGGGAAATCCCTCCTGTGAAACTCCACTGTCCCCCCGCTACGGTACAAGTCTTTCTTGAAGCCATGGGTCAATATTGGGCAAAGATTGGGGATATAGAGAGGAGCTCAAGAGCGAAGAGGCTCATCCCACAAATCTCTGAATTCTATCGTCGGGGTGAGACCGCGGGATAGGTCTCTCTTACTCCTCATTCCTTCTTATTCCAAGAAGAGAGGATGGTAAGATGACGGTGCGACTCTATCATCGACCAGCTCTTCAACATCCGATCATGTTTGTGGGGTGGCCTGGGATAGGCAATATTGGAATAATTGCAGTGAGCACCCTCAAAGAAATCCTCCAGGCGAGAGAGTTGGGAGAGATTGATCCCCTCCATTTTTTTTATCCAAGAAACGTGGTGATCGAAGATGGTCTTTTAGTCGATTTAGAATTTCCTGCCAGTCGATTCTATTATCAAAGGGTAGGCGAAAAGGATGTGCTATTTTTTATTGGTGAGGAGCAACCCTCCGAGGGAGGAAGGATGTATGCTCGAGGAGAGAAGGCCTATCAGATGGCAAACTTCGTATTGGATGTGGCCTCAGAATTCGGGTGCCACAGGATCTATACCTCAGGGGCCTGTGTTTCTCCGATCCATCATCAAATGAAACCAAGGGTCTGTGCCGTCGCCACCTCCTCAGAGGTTCTTCAGGAAGTGAAGCGATATTCTAATACTATTGTGATGAGCGAATTAGGAGAGAGGCGAGAAGGGGAAGGGGTCATTACAGGACTCAATGGATTACTCCTGGGTGTGGCCAAATCGAGAGGGATGGAGGGAGCCTGCCTGATGGGAGAGATACCGGATTGGCTTTCTGGAGCCGCTTTCCCATACCCCAAGGCCTCCAGGTCTGTCCTTGAAGTTTTCGCCCAGATTTTAGGGATGGACATGGATCTTCACCTTCTGGATGAATCTGAAAGACAGATTGAGGAGATCGTAGAAAGTTTTTATGCTAAATTCCCAAAGGAAATGAAGGAGGAGTATGACCAAAGAAAGACAATTCTCCAGACCCAACCCGGGACGATCACGATCCAGGCCCAGATCTATATCGACGAGCAGTACAAGAAAGGAAGTGAGGAAGGCGGGGAGGCTCCCAGTTAGAATTGATCAACATCATGGGCTTCAAAAACCTTCACTCCTCATAGGGTGGCATACTCATGACATTGGGAAACTGACCAGCAGAGTTCTCGATTTTTTAATCGAAACCTTTGAAGGACAAGAAGTCGGTGAGATCGAGCCTCTCCGGTTTTTCTCCTTTGGTGGGGTAAGGTTTAAAGAGGATTTGGTTCAATTTCAGGAAAGTAAATTCTGGGCTTTAAAAAGGCATAACCTTTTAATTTTCAAAAGTAATGAACCCGAATTTGAATACTATCCATTTCTCAATACCCTTTTAGAAGTGGCCGAGCACCATTTTCAAATCGAGGAGCTCTATACCCTCAGCGGAACCCTCTCCCTGATCGCCCATACCTCCCCTCGAAGAATCCTGACCGTTTATAATCGGAAGGAATGGAAGAGGAGATTGGATGGATATGGATTGGAACCGATGACCTGGAAAGGACCTCCGGCCATTAGCAGTTATCTTCTATGGGTGGCAAAAAGGAGGGGGATCCCAGGGATAAGCCTCTGGCCCGAGATTCCTTTCTATTTAGCTTCAAAAGAGGATCCCGAAGCCATAAGAGTAGTCCTTTCTTTTTTTAATCATAGATTCCAACTTGGATTAGAGTTGGGTTGGCTGGAAAGGGAGAAGAAGGAACAGGAAGAGAAGATCCTCGATTTAAGGCGAGAGAATCGGGAGATTGATGATTATATCTCTCGTTTGGAGAAAGGGCTCCCTCTGGATGAAGAGGAACAGGTAAAACTGGCCAAAGAGATCGATGAGCATTTAGGGAATAGGGGATAGGTCAATCCTTGTCTTCTTTTATTTTTTGGATCTCTTTTTGAACCTCCTTCCACATATGCCCGTGAAGAGTGAGATTGAGCTGACAGAAAGGGCAGTGGAGGGTCGCCCCTTCAAATAACTCTTCTATTCGATATTCTTTCTTTCGACCACAAACAGGACAAGAAAAGGGGATCGTTTTCATGACCAGATTCCAGGAATAGGTTTTCCACAGAATTTGCATTTTCCATTCTTGAGATGGACCTCACCCACCATATAACCTGTCCGTTGGATGATTCTCTTTTTACACTTTGGACAGAAGGTATGCTCCCCCTCATGACCCGGAACATTCCCTATATAAACGTACTCTAGGCCGCAGGCCATGGCCACGCCACGAGCCTTCTCCAGGGTGGAGACAGGGGTAGGTGGAAGCATCCGAAGTTTATAGAGGGGATAAAATCGGCTAAAATGAACGGGGGTGTCCGAACCCAATTCTTTTTTGATCCAGAGGCACATCTCTTTTATCAATGAGAAGTCATCATTCTTTGTGGGTATTACCAGGTTCGTAATTTCCAGATGAACTCCTTCTTGCTTGAGGATCTTTAGGGTTTGCAGCACAGGTAGGAGGGCTCCGCTACAGAGGTCATGATAGAAGGTTTGAGTAAACCCTTTAAGGTCGATATTAGCGGCGTCCAAGACCTTACAGAGGTTTCGAAGTGGTGTGGGATTGATAAATCCATTGGAATGCATCACGTTGAGGAGGCCTGATTTTCGTGTGAGGTGTGCAATATCCACCATATACTCATAAAAGATGGTAGGCTCCACATAGGTATAGGCAATGGAATGAGCCCCTATCTCCTTAGCGCTATTTACGATCATTTCGGGGGAGACATCATAATTGTAAACCTCCTCTGGAGAGGCTTGAGAAATTTCCCAATTCTGACAAAACTTACATTGAAAGTTACACCCAACCGTGGCGAGGGAAAAAGAGATCGTGCCAGGAAGAACATGGAAGAAGGGTTTTTTTTCAATGGGATCAGGATGAATGGCACAGGGATTTCCATAGACCAGACTATAATATTTACCCTCACGGTTCTCTCTCACCCGACAAAGTCCCCTTTGACCTTTTGAGACCCGACACCGATGGGGACAGAGTTCACATTGCACCTCCCCTCCAGGGAGAGGTGTAAAGTAGGGGGAAAGTTTGGTCTTAATCAGCCCCTTCTTCCTTATTCCTTGAGCTTCTGAATTTTCTGGAAAATGGAAAAGGAAAGGAAAGGCAAAAAGGCAGAGAGCCTTCCCCCCCAATTTTAAAAATTCCCTTTTTGATACCCTCGATGGAATCATCGTAGCGTTCTTTTATTCTATTATCCATGCTAACTATTCAATAGTCAATCCCTCATGATGGACTCTTCACACCCGAATTTAAATGGAGTATAATTTTTGTATGGAATTAAGGCGAAGAGAGCTTATCAAAGCTATTCTATTTGGTGGGAGTCTCCTTATCATTCCATCCTTTCTCCAATCCAGGCCCCGAAGGAGGGAAGGATGGATTCCAGCCTATGAGAAGTTGGAAAGAGAAGGGAAATTGGCACAGAGAATTGAGCAAGCCTATGCCTTTTTTGAAAATTGTCACCTCTGCCCAAGACGGTGCGGGGTGAATCGAAAGAAAGGAGAGAAGGGATTCTGTCAGGCCCCCATGAATCCGGTCATCTTTAGCTATCATCCTCACTTCGGCGAAGAGATGTCTATCACAGGTAAAAACGGCTCAGGAACGATCTTCTTCTCCAATTGCAATCTTCGATGCATCTTTTGTCAGAATTGGCCAATTGCTCATGAAGGAAGAGGAAGGGAGGTTCGAGATGAGGATCTCGCGGAGATGATGCTGGCTCTTCAGAAGATGGGTTGCCATAATATTAACTTAGTTACTCCTACCCACGTCATGCCCAACATTTTAAATGCTACTCGAATAGCCCTGAAGAAAGGACTCCGTCTACCTCTTTTTTATAATACGAGTGGTTATGAACGAGTAGAAATCCTGAAAATCCTGGATGGAATTGTCGATATCTATAAACCGGATATGAAGTATATGGATTCAGACAAAGCAGCAAAATACTCCTCAGGAGCCTATGATTACCCCGAAGTGACCAAAAAGGCCGTTCTCGAAATGTATCGTCAGGTTGGAGATTTGAAGATTGATGAAGAAGGGATTGCTTATCGGGGGTTGCTGATTCGTCATTTAGTGATGCCCAATCGGGTAGCCGGAACGGAAAAATTTGTAAAATGGGTCGCCGAAAATCTCTCTAAATCGACCTATGTCAATATCATGGCTCAATATCGAGTCGAATATAAGGCCTATGAATATCCTGAAATTGCGAGAGGAATTACTATAGAGGAATTTATGGAAGCGATAGATTGGGCTAAAAAATATGGATTAACCAACCTTGACCCTCACTCCAGGACCCTTTGGGAATTCTATAGAAAACGTCTTTCCAGATAAAAATGGGATAAAATCCCAAAAAAAGTGATTAAATGAATCGCATTTAATTGCTTGATTTTTTTAAAAAAAATTATTTTCAAAAGATTGCGATATATAAATTCGCACTTTTGCCTTTCCTCTCCCTTATTTCCTCTTAAAGATATTTCATATTTTTTCTAACCTATTGATAATTCATTATTTTTTTCCTTTCGAATCAGTATGATATTGGCATCTTGTTTGCCAAGTAAATTTTAAAAAAATTTTTAAGGGAATGGTTTCGAATGAGGTGGAGGAATCTATTGATGGGTTTTTTAGGAATCTGGTTGATTATTGCCGCATTTACTATCAATGGAAATTTAATCAATGAATTAGTCGTTGGCATTGCCATCACCATTCTGTCTTTTTGGGCAGCTTTTCAATCTTAGAAAGAGGAGGGGGACCATGTTATTTTCAGATCAAATAAAGGATTTTACAAGTCAACAAATCTCAAAAATGATTGTAGAATTACTCAGGAGAACATCCGATGAAAATTTAATTCAACTCACTTATTTAGCAGAAAAGTTGACGTCAGATCCTGAAATCTTGAGTGCGATCCAGGGTGTAAGGAAGATGCTTCAAACACCAGGGCATCCTGCCAAAAAACTCTTCCGGGGGATTCTGGAGTATCTCCCCCCAAAAAATCGAACAATTGTTTATCATACTCTTTTTAATAATGCCTGGTTTTTGGGGAACAAGAAGAGAGACCAGTTCGAAAAAATTTACGGATTTCGACCCCCTTTTGTAATGATCCTCAGTCCCACTTATCAATGTAATTTAAGGTGTTTAGGTTGTTATACATTGGGTTACCAAAGGCATCCAGGGCTCCCTTATGATTTAGTAAAGAGAATTCTCAAGGAATGTATGGAGATGGGGTTGCATTTTGTCACGGTGCTTGGGGGAGAGCCCTTTATGTATCCCCATCTTTTTCAAATGATCGAAGATCACCCCAATATCTTCTTCCAGGTCTATACCAACGGAACCCTAATGACCCGAGAGAAGGCTGAAAGGCTCAGGGATCTTGGAAACGTAATGGTCGTGGTCAGTTGTGAGGGGTATGAGGAGGAGACCGACCGATGGAGAGGGAAGGGTGTCTTTAAGAAAATCATGGAGGCCATGGATCATCTCCGAGAAGCCCACGTCCTTTTTGGTTCTTCCGCAACGGTAACCAAAGATAATGTCTATGTCGTTTCATCAGAAGAATGGATCGATATGCTTCTTGACAAGGGCATTATTGCTCAAAACTATTTTCTTTACATCCCAGTTAATGGACAAGGAGATATCCATCTCATGGTGACTCCAGAGCAGAGGGACCATCTACGAAGGCAGGTCATCCATTTCAGAAGAACGAAGCCTCTCTTTATTCTTGATTTCTGGAATGACGGTCCTCACGTTAAGGGATGCATCGCAGGAGGGAGAAGATATTTTCATATCAATGCCAATGGAGATGTAGAACCCTGCGTATATACTCATATAGCGATGCATAACATCAAAGATGTGTCCCTGGCAGAAGCCTTAAATAGTCCCCTCTTCAGAGCGATTCGAAAGAGACAGCCCCATAATGAGAATCATCTAAGGC
>CAZMWF010000090.1:0-19432 GCA_964570075.1 uncultured Syntrophaceae bacterium
TAAGCCCGACAGGAGTATTTCCGAAACCCATAGAATGCGGATGGATTGAATATAAATAGATCCTTCGAATCGATCCATCGTTGAAATGGGTTTCTGATTAAAACCAACCAAAGTAAGGATTTCTATGGCCCATTTAAGGTAGCCGCACTTTGGGTTTCTCCAATACTCCTCTCGGGCTTATTCCCCATCTGAGTGAGGGACTACAAAGTTTTTGATTTTTGAGATATTCCGTGATAAAAATGAAATATAAAGAGTGCTCTCTTTAACTATCTTCACGGGGGAAAGAAAATGAAATGTTATGTTTGTGCAAAACAGGGGGTCGATAAGGAAGCAGTGGCGATCTGCATTGTTTGCGGGATGGGCCTCTGTCTGGGTCATGCCTTTAAAGAAGAGATTGCGGTAAAGGATATCGTGGATTGGGGGTTGGGGAAAGAGGTTTACCTCTATCCTTTTCCCATCCCTCGGTTCATCTGCGCCGAATGTAAGTTAGCTTTGGAGCAGAGGAAAAAGGTCGAGAAGAAATAAAGAAAGGGTTGAATTTTTCAATAGGATTAAGGAGATGAAAAAAAAGATCTTGGTCGTCGAGGACGAGGAAGGATTGAGGCTTCTATATCAGGAGGAGCTGGAGGCAGAGGGCTATGAAGTGGTGACGGCTCGAAATGGAAGGGAAGCCATAGAAAAGTTGGAGGTGAAACCTGACCTGATCATTCTCGATATTGTCATGCCTGTGATGGATGGGATGGAGGCCCTTGGTCGAATTCTTGGAAAGGATCGAAAGATTCCCATCATCCTGAATACCTCCTACCCTGGCTACCAGCAGGATTTTATGAGCTGGGCCGCCGACGCCTATATCACTAAATCAGCAGACCTCGAAGAACTGAAGAGAAAGGTTCGAGAGCTTCTTGAAAAAAGGAAGGCACAATGAAAAGGATTTTAGCCATGGTCTTGGCCGGAGGACGGGGAGAGAGGCTCTACCCCCTCACGCGAGACCGGGCAAAACCGGCTGTTCCCTTTGGAGCCATCTATCGAATCATTGATTTTACCCTCTCCAACTGCCTCCATTCAGAGATTCGGCGGATCTATGTGCTTACTCAATACAAATCGAGCTCCCTCCATCGGCACATCCAATTGGGTTGGACCTTTCTTTCAGCCCCCTTAGGAGAATTTATCGGGGTCATTTCAGCACAGCAAAGAATCGATGAGCACTGGTATCAAGGAACGGCCGATGCCATCTTTCAAAATATTTATACCCTTCAAACGGAAAGACCAGAGCTGGTTCTCATTCTATCCGGGGATCATGTCTATAAAATGGATTACCGAAAGATGATTGCCTTTCATCTGGAGAGAGGAGCCGATTTAACCATCTCAACGATTCGAATGGACCGACGTTTATCCAGAGAGTTTGGCGTTATCGAAGTGAATGATGAGATGCAAATCATTGGGTTTCAGGAAAAACCCGAAGAGCCCAGGACCATTCCTGGAGATCCGGAAGCCATCTTGGCCTCGATGGGGATCTATCTCTTTAATACCGAAATCCTGGTAAAACGACTCATAGAGGATGCCCGATCCAATTCGAGTCATGACTTCGGTAAGGACATCATCCCCTCGATGATCGGCAAAGATCGGGTCTTTGCCTTTGATTTTAGATATGGAGATCCTGGAGGGAAGGGATATTGGAAGGATGTAGGAACGATCGATGCGTTTTATGAAGCCAATATGGATCTCATCTCTGTCACCCCTCAACTTAACCTTTACGATCCAGATTGGCCCATTCTCACTTACCAGCTTCCCTATCCTCCTGCTAAAACCGTCCTGGAGGAAGAGGGGAGAACAGGAATGGCTATTAATTCCATGATCTCAAATGGTTGTATCATCAGTGGAGGGAATGTCAGACGATCCGTCCTCTCTCCAAGAGTGGTGGTCCATAGCTATGCGGAGGTCGAAGATTCTATCCTCTTTGAAGGGGTAGATATTGGGAGGCATGCCAAGATCAGAAGGACGATTATTGATAAAGAAGTCCGCATTCCTCCCGAGATGAAGATTGGCTATGACCTTTCGGAAGATGCCAAACGCTTTACCGTCACTCCGACAGGAATTGTCGTGGTTCCAAAATGGATGAAGTTATGAAATGGGATAATGGAAGATGGGGAGATAGGGACCTATTCCAATCATTTACCCCTTAAAGTTCCAGAAGATCGGACACGTTAATTTCCAGCATTTTCACGGAGGCGAGGATTCGCTCAGCGTTTCGATCGATGGCCTGAATTCCCCCAGAAAGTTTTTTCAACTCCTCCGCTGCTCTTTTGATGGCCTTGATTCGAGTATCAATCTTTTTTATCTCTCTTCGCGTCATCTTTCACCCCTCATAAGAATAAAATTCTTAAGATGAAACTATCCCCTCACCGAAAAGGGGGACATAAATATAAATAGATCCTACGAATCAATCCATCTTATTCACCACCTCTGAGTGAGGGATTACAGATGAAATTCGAACTTCCTTACTTCAGATTTTATTAAGGGCCTTGTTTCCTCAAATCCTTGAACCGTTTTGCCTTCACCTCATATCGGGGAAGGGAACGGTAGGGATGGACCTCAATGTTATAGCCGAGATTCGTCTTCAGCCTTAGCTGATCCTTGAGTTGGGCAAGGATGGATTCACGATTTCCTTCTGCCTCGGGAAGAAGTTCGATCTTCAGAGTAATATCATCCAGGTCCCCCTTTTTGGTCACGACGACCTCAAACTCATCACCCAGACCTGGGATAGAGCGGACAACTTCTTCAATAGCGGAAGGAGACACCAGCACCCCTTTAATCTTGGTGATATCGTCTGCCCTTCCGATCACTCCCCCTTTGATGAGGCGAAACGTCCTTCCACAGGGACAGGGATCCGAAGCCCATTCCGTGACGTCTTTGGAGTCGAATCGAATGCAGGGTTGAGCCATTCGGTCCAGGGCAGTGATCACCACTTTCCCCTTTCGTCCTGGCCCTTCAATCATCTCCCCTGTCTCAATGTCTTCAAGTTGGACGAGGAAGAGGGCTTCATTGATATGGAGACCCCCGGGTTGAGCCGTGCACTCAAACCCCCATGCACCGATTTCCGTGGCTCCTACGTGGTCATAAACCTTTGCCCCCCATGCCTCCTCCATCCTCTTCTTCGTTGAGGGAATGCTTGCCCCAGGCTCTCCGGCACAGGTAATCTTTCGAATGGTGAGGTCTTTTGCCGGATCGATCCCCAATTTCTTCTTGGCCGTATCGGCCATCCCCAGCACATAAGTAGGGGTCGCCATCATTGCAGTGGCCCTGAGCTCTTGAATCTTTAAAATACGAGCCTCTGTATCAAGGACTCCTCCCGGGACCACTTCGCAACCAATCTTCTCAGCAGCGTAGTGACCGGCCCAGAAGGCAACAAAGATATTGTATCCAAAAGGAAGAAAGACCCGATCCGTTTTGCGGTATCCCTGAGCATAGAGAATATAGGCCCACGCCTCTGACCACCACTCCCAATCCTGCCAGGTGTCGGGCTGATAGACAGGTGTTCCTGTCGTACCACTGGTTTGTCTGAATTCCGTCACCTCTTCCAGAGGAACACAGAGGGCTTCTCCATAAGGAAAAGGGTCCTTCCTCTGAATATCCCTCATCATGGCCTTTTCCACCTTAGGAACCTTTGAGATATCTTCATAGGTCTTTATATCGCCAGGCTCAAGGCCTGCCTCCTGATAGAGCCTTCGATGAAACTTGGATCGTTCATAGGCCCACTCGAGAATCTTTTTAAATTTTTTGAGTTGAAGGGTTCTCAATTTTTCAAGAGGGAGGGTTTCTGCGATAGGATTCCAATACTTCTCTGAACCTGAGCCAATGGACTTCATTTTTTCCTCCTTGAAGATGGATAGGAATGAATTTTCTTTAAAATCTCTTTCGGGATTTTTTTTGAAAGGGACTCCACCCTTTTGATCTCATTAGAGGTCATGTGATCCCAATGAATGCCCATCACGACCACGACATTCTTTCTTAACAGGGTGGCCAATTGCTCTGAAATCTTTTTTGCTAAAAGGTCTTCCTTATGCCCGAGGAAGGTCAGATTCGAAGAAGTGGCGCTCCATTTCCTGGGATCCTTGAGACTAGGTCTAGGGGTAGCCGCTCCGATGGCACCGATATGGGGCCTTGTCCCGCCCCAGATGGAGACCAGAAGATCGTCTCCCAATTCCTGGATATAGGCATAAATACGGAATCTTCCTCTTGAAACTTCGACCTGAAATCTCTTCATTTCGGTTCGGGTAAAGTGGAGGAGGTTTAAGGAGTCTTTGTCAATCGCGAAATCCTTGAATGAAACGCTTCACATTTTTTCCGAGCACGGAATGGTTATACCCTCCTTCCAGAACGGCAAACCTCCTTCCTCCACATTGTTCAAGGGAGAGCTCTTTGACTAATTTCCCGATAGTAAAATAATCCTCGGTCCTCAGAAGTCCTCCCCAATCCTCTTCATGACGATCAAATCCTGCAGAGACGGCTATCATCTCGTATCCCTTTTCTTTCCGAAGATCCTCCTCAAGGTTCTTCATGAAGGCCTCTCGGTTTGTTCCTTCCGGATGGTGATAGCACACCTCTTTTGATATTCCAAAGATATTGGCGGTTCCATCCCCATAGTGAAGATCAAAATCGAGGATGAGGGCTCTCTTAATCTTCTCTTCGCTGATTAATTTTCTTATGGCTATCGCGATGTTATTGAAATAGCAGAAACCCCAGCAAGAGTGGGGACTCGCATGATGCCCTGGAGGGCGAATCAGACCGAATGCCACTTCTCCCTTAAAGGCCAATTCCCCCGCGAGAATGGCCCCGCCTGCAGCAAGGGTCCCAAGTTCATAAATGAGGGAGTTTCTTTTGATATTCTGAATATGACCCTTCCCGTGAACCAGGGCTAAATCCTCTTCCGAAGCAGCCGAAGGTTCTATAAACTCGAACTCCCCTTTTAGTTCCTTGACGATCGCCTCCATTCTTCCTTTGGCTGCGGCCGGATCAGAGGTATAGACCTCATAGAATCTTGGGTGAAAGATGACTTTCATAGGGACCTCTCTTTTTCTCCATTCATGGAGGATCGAATTGATGAAGCTTAAATCTGAATCTATGTTAGCATAGTTCATCCTCGATAGACAATCCTTTTTCCTCCATTCAGGGTGATCATGGTATTCTGGTTGGGAACGGTTCATGAAGGGCTTTCATTTTTTCGGAGATAAGGGTCGAGTTCACTGAGCCACTCCAATCAGGATTAGCCCTAATGTCATCAGGATCACGCCTGCCAGACGAACCCTCCAATTCTTCTCTTTTAAAAACACGACTCCGAAAAGAGCCCCAAAGAGAACCCCTGCCTGACGAAAGGCGACTACATAGCTCACCTTACTCATGGTCATGGCCATGAGGACCAGGAAATAGGCAGCATTTTGGAGAATCGAAATGAAAAGGATTTCTTTTTTGGATTCATTCCATGGCTTCCAGACCGAACCCTTCTTTCTAAGGAGAAGGTAAACTCCAGTATGGAGAGTCATGGAAAGATTGATCCACCAGAGATAATACAGGGGGTGAATCAACCCTACCCCCACTTTATCAATGACCGAGTAGATGGAACTGGCCACGGCTGCCAAAAAAGCAAGGAGGAAAGGTCGTGCAGTAAAACCGTAAGCATAAGGAAGCGTCGGTTTTAAATGAAGTCCTTTTTGAGGGATGAGGTAAAGACCCACCATGACTAAAAGAATTCCGAATATGCCTTTTGAGGAAAGGGCCTCTCCGATAAAGGAGATGGCCCAGAGTTGGGTAAAGAGAGGAGCGGAGCGTGAGATGGGATAGACTAAAGAGAGGTCTCCACCTCCTCGATAGGCCTCAATCAAACAGATAAAGTAGAGGGTTTCAAAAAAACCGGAAAGGACGATAAACCCCAAAAGATTCCACGAAAGTTTAGAGATTAGAGAAGGAAAAATACCAAAGCCAATAAAGAAAGGGAGATAGAGGAAGACTCCCCAGAGAAAGACCCAGAAAAAAAATTCCACAGGGAAATTTCCTCTCTTGGTAAAGAAGTTCCAGGAGGAATGGATCAGGGCTGAAATCAGGACAAGGAGGATACTTAAAGGCGTCAAGGTGTTCTTAATCCTTCCGGGTATCGAAGAAAATAATGGGCAAATGCGGTGATGACAATGGCATGATCAATCTTTCCCTTTCGAATGAGTCCTGGAATTTCAGATAGGGGGATGAGGACGACTTCTATATCCTCTGTTTGATCGGGAGAAGGATCGGAGACCTTCTTAAGATCTTTGGCTAAAAAGGTATAGCATCGATTACTGAAAAGGGCAGGATTGGGATTGACGACCCCAATCTTAAGCCATTTCTTCGCCCGATATCCTGTCTCCTCCAACAACTCCCGAGCCGCTGCCCTTTTAGGGGAATCCTCTGGATCCACAAGCCCTCCCGGTATTTCAAGAGTGACCCTTCTCGATCCATGACGATACTGCCTTACCATGATCACCTGATCGTCCTCGGTCAGAGGGATAATATTGACCCAATCATTTGATTCGATAATAAAGAAGTCGTGTTGTTTTCCTGTTCTCGGAGACCGGGCGATATCGGTTCGGATAGAAAAGACACGAAAGGATTCTTTGGAGCGGGATCTAAGGACGGGCCAAGGTTTGATCATCTTTTTTCTCCTTTCCTTCCCCGACTCATGAAACCCCATTCTATGGTGTGGAAGGAGGATTTGTCAAATCGGGAGGAGTTGCATTCTTAGGAATATATCTTAAAATGGGAAAAACGAATAAAAGATCCAATGACCCATAGACTTCTCATTTTTCATAACGATGCCAAAATTTATGAGGAGATCCTGAGAAGAAGAATACCCAATCTGGACATCCGAGCTGCCTCCCAACCAGAAGAAGCAGAACCCTTTATCAACGAGGCAGAGATCCTTCTATCATGGAAGATTCCAGATGCGCTTTTAAAGAAGGCTCAACGTCTTCGATGGTTTGCCTCCATGGCAGCAGGGAACGAACATCTCGTGAAGAATCCTGCTCTCCCCTCTCATGTCCTCTTCACCAAAGCGACCGTCTACGGGGAGATGATGGCCGAATATGTCTTTGCCTATCTTCTCTATTTCTGTAGAGACCTCTATAAATATTTTAAAGATCAGAGAGAGAGAATCTGGGAACCTATTCGTCCTGGACGTCTGAGGGGAAAAACCATGGGTATTCTGGGGTTGGGTTCTGTGGGAAGGGTGATTGCCCAGAGAGGGAAACAATTTGGAATGAAAATCCTGGGGGTAAAGAGGGTCCCTGAACCGATGGCTGAGGTAGATGAGGTATTTGGACCTGAGAGTCTGGATCAGGTTATCCCGAGGGTAGATTATCTTGTTTGTGCCCTTCCCTTGACCCCTCAAACGGAACACCTTTTGGGAGAGAAGGAATTAGATTTGATGAAGGAAGGTGCCCTACTCTTTAATATTGGCCGTGGAAAGACGATTGACGAGAAGGCATTGATCCACCTATTGAAGAGAAAAAGGATAAAGGCGATTCTGGATGTCTTTGAAGAGGAGCCTCTTTCGCCCGAAAGCGAGCTCTGGGGGCTTGAGAATGTCATCATTACTCCTCATGTCTCTGGAATTAATCTTCCTGAGGAGATTTGCGACGAATTTGTAAGAAATTATGAACGATGGGCGAGAGGAGATCCATTAATGAATCGGGTCGATCGGGAGAAAGGCTATTAATTTTAAAGAATTCGAATTTCGGGTGTTGTGTTTCAAATTGTATTCGAAGGGGGATAAAAGATGGGCCATCTTGCTAAAAAAGAAGAGATCTTGAAGCAACTCCAGAAGAGGCTTCACCAGAATCCTGTTGGACTCCCGGAGCATAGTTCCGTTTATGAAATTTTGTCAATCCTGTTTGACGAACGGGAGGCTCAAGTAGGAGCGAAATTCCCCATCGGGTTGGTGAGTTTGGAGGAGATTGAGAGAGCCACCGGATTGCAGTCCGATGAATTAGAGGAGATTTTAAAGGGGATGATGAAGAAAGGATTGGTCGTTTCTTCCACGAAGGAAGGAAAGGTTCGATATGTTCTCTCTCCAGGGCTCACCGGATTTTTTGAATTTACCTTTATGCGAACCAATGAGGCCCTTCCCATGAGGAGGCTTGCTGAGTTAATGGCCATCTATAAGAATACCCCTGAATTTATCCAGGAGTTTTTTTCACCAGGCACAACTCGAGGGAAGGCCTATGTATACAGTAGCGTTCTGCCCAAGGTGAGGAGTGAAGTTTTACGGTTTGATGAGGCGGCTGAGCATATCAAAAAGGCTGGAAGAGGAAGCCTCGGGAAATGTTATTGTCGCCATGAGGCATGGCATTTAGGGAAGAACTGTTCCGCCCCCATTGAAGAGATCTGTATGAGTCTGGGCAACGCCTCTGATTTTCTGGTGGAGCAGGGATTTGCAAGAAGGGCTTCTGTGGAGGAACTTCTCGACACCTTAAAAAAGGCAGAGGATTTAGGACTGGTTCATATTGGGGATAATGTTCAAGAACAGACTACGTTTATCTGTAATTGTTGTGGATGCTGTTGTGGTTTTCTCCAGGGAATTACCCAGTTTCAACTCAAACATGCCATCACCACCACGAACTATATTGCCATCGTGGAACAGGAGGAATGCAACGGATGCGGACTCTGTGCCGACCGTTGTCAAATTAAAGCCGTCAAAATGATGGGAGATTATCCTGAAGTGAACCGGGAGTTCTGTATCGGATGCGGGATCTGTGCCTATCATTGCCCAACAGGAGCGATGAGGATGGTCGAAAGGGAGAAAAGGGTGATTCCGCCGAAAACTTATAAAGAGTTGATGATTCGATTAATGAAAGAAAAGGGAAGAGGTTAATCGAATAGGGTTATTTATATTTTTCTTCAAACATGGGTGTTTTTTTGGTCACCCTCCCTAAGGATTCGGGAGGGACAAATTCCACCTTTGATCGCACTCGATAGAGTTGAAACAGTCGATCCTCGATCTCCCTGGCCAGTTCGGGCAATTGATGGACTTCTACCCCGTATCCCCACTCCACCTTAATCTTGAGAGGCGGTTTGACCTCAGGGGGAGGTTCGGTAAGGACGATTCGCATCGCTCCGGTCACTCTTGGAATAAAAGAGGTGATGGCATCCCGAACCGCTATGGGGAAGAGACTTATCCCTTCAACAAAGAGCCGATCGTTCAATCTTCCTAAATGTTTGATCCGATAACCCGGTCCCGGATATCCACAGATACAGGGTTGGGTAAATACCTGAATGACATCCCCTAAACGATATTTAATCAGAGGGACTCCTTCTCGATCCAGAGAAGTGATGAGGCCTTCCCCAATGACCCCTTCCCTCACTTCGATGGGCTTTTGAGTATCGATGTCGATAAGGTCTTCTGCCCAGATACTTAAATCAAGGGCCACCTCATGTAATCCTTGATAGGGTTCAGCCTCACAGGAACTTGAAAAGCCCTCGCTGTTGATCATTAGGTAATCCCTCCATTTGCCTCCAAAAGCCTCTTCCATTCTTTTTCGAATGGAAGGAATCGCCACCCCTGGCTCTCCGGTGAGGAGAAGTTTTTTAATTCCAAGCTCTGAGACAGGCTTTCCGGTAATTTTAGGATAGGACTCGATCAAAGTTTCAGCGAAAGAAGGGGTGGACATTAAGGCATTAGGCCGAATCATTCTGGTATAGTCAACGATTTTTTCAATCGGAGTTTCTGCTCCAAGGTCTAAGCAGAGGATTCCCATATATTGAAGAGGGGTCTTTACTATACTTCCCGCCCATCCTCCACTCAGAGGGAAGCAGAAGAGGACTCGATCTCCAGGTCGAAGGCCCGCCAACCAGTATCCTCTCGCCGATCCTTCATTCCAGCGGTCAAAATCATGCGGAGTAAAGGAATAACTGAAAGTGGGAATACCGGTGGTTCCCCCTGTTGTTTTAGCGATAATAATCTTCTCAGGGGGACAGCAGAGATGCATCCCAAAGGGATGGCCAAATCGCTCAAGGGATTCTCTTTGGCTCTCCCTTTCCTCCTCCTTATCCATCAGTGGAGGGACCTTTCTGAAATCCTCCCATGTTTTGATCTCTTCGGGTCGAAGACCTACTTCGTCAAATTTTCTTTTGTAAAATTCACTATGAGTATAACAATATTTCAATTGTTTCCTTAACCTTCGAAGGCGAATTTTTTCTATCTCCTCACGAGAGAGAAGTTCCATTTTTTCATTCCAGACCTTTTTCATCCCTTTCCTTCCTCTGTGGATTTAAGGGTAGAAAGCCAGAATCATCTCCCTGAGGATGACTGAGGCGTTCACCGAAGAAATTTGTGAAGGGTCATAGTCGGGAGTAAGTTCAACGAGGTCAAAGCCTACGACCCGAAGGGATCGAAGCTTCTTAAGAAGGGAGATGAATTCCTGAAAGGTAAGTCCCCCTGGCTCGGGAGTCCCCACTCCAGGGAGAAGACTAGGGTCAAAAACGTCCAGATCCAAGGTGATATAAACAGGTCTTTCTTTAAGATAGTCCATCATAGATCGAAAAGAATTTTTTCCCAAAGAAACGATGGACCTCATCTTTTCAGCCTCTTCGAATTCCACCTCTGTCCCTGATCGGATCCCGATCTGGAAGATCCTCCCCTTTTTCAGGAGAGATTGGATTCTTTTAACCACGGTGCTATGAGAAAATCTTTCTCCTAAGTAGTCATCCCTGAGGTCTGTATGGGCATCGAGGTGAATTAGAGAAGTGTCTGGATAAAATTGGAGTATCTCTTCGATAACAGGAAGGGTAATGAGATGATCTCCTCCTAAAATAACAGGAAGCTTTTTTGCATTAAGGATCATTCGAATGGCTTTTCGAATCCAATCTAAGGAGAGTTCTTTTTCGCCCAAGGGGAGTTCGAGATCTCCCATATCGTGAATCAAAAGACGGGAGAGATCCTTTCGGAAATAAGGGCTATAGGTTTCTATTCCCCAGGAAGCCCTGCGAATGGCAGGGGGCCCAAAACGAGCCCCTGGCCGAAAGGAGGCGGATCCATCATAGGGACAGCCTAAAATGACAATCTTACTTTTTTCAAAAGGAGTCTTAGCGGAAAGGTAGGTTTGTTCAAGAAAAGGGAGTTTCAAAATTATCCCCAGAGAACCACTGCAGCAAAAGCCGCCCCAATCTTCTTGACTTTATATTCGATGGCGATGGAGTTAAGATCTTGGACTTCCCAGCCCCGAAGTTTCATCCCCTCGAGGGCCATTTGTCGAACTTTTTCCTCAATCTGGTCTTTTTTCCCCTTCGCTGAGTATTCCATAATTAGACCGTTTCGATTCTTGTCCTTGGGAAGGGCGATCGCCACTCCGGCTGAAATGATTTCTCCAGGAACCTCGCTCGTGATAGAGGCATAGGCGGCTGGAACGAGCGCTCCTGGGGGAAGAGCGATAGGAGAGATCAATTTGCATCGGGGAGGGACAATGCTGGACATCTTGATAATATTAGTGTTACCAATCCCTGCCTGGAGTAAAGCCCCATCGAATGCGTTGAGTGGGGTAAACCCATCCGAGGCACCCGAGACCAGGAAATATTTTGTAGGCGTTTTAAAAATCATCTTCCCTCCTCCTTTTTTCTCTGATTCACCTCTCTTCCTTGGATCCTAAAGGTTAATATAAAAAGAAATTTGTTTAATAATCTGTAAGTCACTATAGAAAGAAAATAGTTTAATAAACTAAACTTACGCAAAGTATAACTCTAAAAATTTTTTTGTCAAGTCTTTTTTTTCGATCCGGAACCCCTCCCGGAAGGGTGGATTCACCGATCTAATTTCAGGTATCGGAGAAACAGACAAATCAACTACTCCTGTCTCTTCTCTCCCTATTGGCATCGGCAATTTAGTTTCCCACAGGTATTCCTTAGGGTAGCCGGATTGGCTCGAAGGAGCTCCTCAGAGCGGAACAGAGAGAACAACCGAGATTGGATTCTCCTTTCAGATGAAAGTAAACGGGAGGGGATTTTAGTCATCCTTCCTTTTAAGGGTAAAGAAAGGATCAGAAGGATTGGATTCTTTTCAAAAATATGTTAAAAAAATTAAGTCTTAATAACAAGAATTGGCCTTTTGTTCGGGGCGTAGCGCAGTCTGGTTAGCGCGCCTGCCTTGGGAGCAGGAGGTCGGCCGTTCAAATCGGCTCGCCCCGACCATGATTTTATTAATATAATCGGACCTATTGACTGAAGGTTGAGGAAGCCCTATACTTAGTTTACATAAGCGCCTGTAGCTCAGTTGGATAGAGCTACGGACTTCTAATCCGTGGGTCGGGGGTTCGAATCCCTCCAGGCGCGCCAGATCAAAAAAGGGCTTTGCCTTTATGATATCACCGAGCTTCGAGCATCCATAACCCGATAATAACAAAATTCCAATGGGTGGAATTTTTTAAACAATAAGGTTGTGTTGGATATCGGATCATTGGAGATGATTTAAAATTTTGACTGTTGTGGATTTTACAGGTGGTGAGTGTAGCTCAGTTGGGCAGAGCACTGGGTTGTGGCCCCAGTGGGCGAGGGTTCGAGTCCCTTCACTCACCCCAATATGCGCCTGTAGCTCAGTTGGATAGAGCGTCGGACTTCGAATCCGCAGGTCGGGAGTTCGAGTCTCCCCGGGCGCGCTTATTTTTGAGTGGGTTGGGTGAGCCGTTAGCTCAATCGGTAGAGCAACTGACTCTTAATCAGTAGGTTGCAGGTTCGATTCCTGCACGGCTCACCATTTTTAATCCATTTTTTTTCTTAGGGGCGGTGGGAGGGAGGCTTGAGTGTCCATCCTATTGGTTTTGCGCAAAATTTTCTTGCCGCATCCACACGATAAGGAGTCCTTTCCACATCCATACTCACTGTGAAACAGTGATCAAATCGCTGAAATGAATACGGAATAGAGGGAAATACAAAATTGGAAATTCCGTGTGGTAGAAGAACATCGTTGAGTTGAGCGATTACCTGATCCCGATCCACGATTTGAATATTAGCTCGCAAAGAACTCCCATCGTTTCTCAACTTTGCTCTAAATCGAAACTCTCTTCCAGGAAGAACAGGGTCAGGCAGGAAATCAAGATCCTCTATAAACAGTGGGCCAACCCGGGGTAAACGCATACTCCATCCATGGGGGGTTCTTCGGGCGCAAAACTCTTTCGCCATATCAACGGCTCTTCTTGTTCTTTCAATATCTACCTCTATAACGAAACAATACTCATCCCTTGTGAACCGATATGGAGTTTTAGGGAAGAGAATTGGATTTTCTCCGGGGCGAATGAGGACATCATAGAGTTCGGTGATGACCTCCTCTCTATCCTTGAGGAAGAGATTCGCTCTTACTGAATACCGAGAAAGATTGACAACCACCGCTTGAAAACTCACCCTCTGCCCTTCACGAACCGGGTCTGGAGACATGATTAATTCCGTCACCTTTAACTCCTGAGGTCGAATGGTTGGAGGAGGTGGCAGGGGCTCTCGGGGAGGAGGAGCCATTTGGACATCCGCAACACAGCCATGAAAAACCAGGATAAAAAAACCCAATAAGATGGAGCCCATTTTTAAGATTGATTTCATCTCTGATTCCTCTCCTGTTTTGATTCTGCTCAAAGACACTCTGTTTTTGACATTAAAATATCAGCTAAGATAAAGGATGTCAAATCCTCTTTCATCCAACTCCTAAAACGAAAAAGCCTGCCTTTTTTAAGGCAGGCTCGATATTTTCTGGCGGGAGCGACGGGGCTTGAACCCGCAACCTCCGGCGTGACAGGCCGGCGCTCTAACCAATTGAACTACGCCCCCCATTCATCGACCCAAAACTGAAGATCCTGTTTCAAATCCTCCCGATGGTAGGCGGAACAGGGATTGAACCTGCGACCTCCGGCTTGTAAGGCCGGCGCTCTTCCCACTGAGCTATCCGCCTGAAAATTCATCAATTATTTTAGATAATTTAACTATAAAAGTCAACTTCCCGGTCAAGCGACCTCCACTTCTTTTTCGTACAGGAGGATGGGACTTTCATGATTCACCACCACTTCTTCACTGATGATACACTCCCGAATATTCGGTTGAGAAGGAATCTCATACATCACATCAAGCATAATATTTTCCATGATGGCCCGAAGCCCCCGGGCTCCCGATTTCCTTTTTAAGGCTTCTCTCGCAATGGCCATCAGGGCTCCATCCGTGAATCGAAGTTTCACATTTTCTAATTCGAGAAGCTTTTGATATTGTTTGACCAACGCATTTTTCGGTTTTTTAAGGATATCAACCAAAGCTTCAATACTTAGTTCATCGAGAGTGGCAATCACCGGGAGTCGTCCTATAAACTCGGGAATCAATCCAAATTTTAAGAGATCTTCGGGTTGGACCTCTCGGAGGAGTTCTCCCGTATCCCTTTCTTCCTTCGTCTTAATATCTGCCCCAAAGCCAATGCTTTTCTTTCCAATCCGCTGTTCGATGATCTTTTCCAAACCGACAAAGGCCCCTCCACAGATAAAGAGGATATTCGTCGTATCGACCTGGATAAATTCCTGCTGGGGATGTTTTCTCCCTCCTTTTGGGGGGACACTTGCAATCGTTCCCTCGATAATTTTTAGAAGAGCCTGTTGAACCCCTTCACCTGAGACATCTCGAGTGATGGAAGGACTGTCGGATTTTCTTGAAATTTTGTCTATTTCATCAATATAAACGATTCCCTTCTGACATCGTTCAATATCATAATCGGCAGCCTGGAGGAGGCTCAAGATGATATTTTCCACATCCTCTCCTACATATCCTGCCTCAGTCAGGCAGGTGGCGTCCGCGATGGTAAAGGGAACGTCCAGGATCTTAGCCAGGGTCTGGGCCAGGAGTGTTTTTCCAGTCCCCGTGGGTCCAATCAGGAGGATATTCGATTTCTGAAGCTCTACATCTCCTGAGTGGATTCGAGAATCGATACGTTTATAATGGTTATGAACGGCCACGGAAAGGATCTTTTTGGCATGTTCCTGCCCAATGACATACTCATCCAGTTTCGCTTTAATCTCCATGGGCTTAGGAACGGTCAGTTTTCCCGGAACAAATCGCTCTTCCACCTCTTCGGCAATGATCTCGTTGCACAGCTCAATACATTCGTCACAAATATAGACGGTGGGACCGGCGATGAGTTTTCTCACCTCATCCTGACTCTTTCCGCAGAAGGAACAGTGCAATATCGTCCCGTAATTTCCTCCATCGTTTTTCATCTCCTTCTCCTTTCTGACCTCCTACGAAGTCTGAGATCGGACAGGACGTTTCTCTACGACCTCATCGATAATCCCGTATTCCTTCGCCTGCTGGCCCGTCATATAAAAGTCCCGTTCTGTATCCTTTTGAATCTTTTCCAGAGATTGGGAGGTATGTTTCGCAAGGATGGCATTGAGTTCCTCTCTTAGCCGAAGGATCTCTTTGGCTTGAATATCCACATCTGTGGCCTGACCTTGAAATCCTCCCATCGGTTGGTGAATCAGGATTCTCGAATGGGGAAGGGCATAGCGCTTTCCCTTTTCCCCTGCGGCCAGTAGGAGGGCGGCAATGCTGGCGGCTTGTCCCATACAGATCGTAGAGACCTTGGGCCGAATGTATTGCATCGTATCGTAAATGGCCAGTCCCGAGGTGACAATCCCACCAGGAGAATTGATGTAAAGATGAATATCTTTATCCGGATCCTCTGATTCCAAAAAAAGCATTTGAGCGATCACCAGGTTAGCCACATCGTCATCGATCGCTGTTCCGATAAAGACAATTCTTTCCTTTAGAAGTCGGGAATAGATGTCATAGGCTCTTTCACCTCGTCCATCTCTCTCGATTACAATAGGGATTAGGGTCATCTTTCTCTTCCTCATCGATATTGGATTTGTGCCTTCTCAAGTAAAAAATTTAAGGTCTTCTCATTGAGTATCTCGGCCTTCAATTCCGGTTTAAGGTTACGGGTCTCGTAAAATCGCTTTAAGGTTTCCAGGGGTTGACGGGTCCGCTCGGAGATCTCTTTTAATCGTTCCTCGATTTCTTCCTCCTTGACCTCGATCCCCTCTTGGCTCGCAATCTTTTCCAAAATTAAATAGGTCCGAACCAGTTTTTGAGCTAATTCTCGATAATCTTCTTCGAGTTTTTCTTCCGAGAGATTGAGATCTTTCAGCCCCATCCCTTGTGTCGCCAATCTTAACTTCATATCCGAGACAAGGGCTCTTGCCTGACTTCGGACTAAACCCTCCGGGACTTCGAAAGAATTCGCTTCTAACAGGCGATCGACGATCTGGTCTTTTAATTGTTTCCTTAAGACGGCCTCTTTCTCCTGTTCAAGGTCCGTTTTGATTTTCTTTTTAAACTCTTCCAAGGAGGCATAATCTCCAAAATTTTTAGGAAACTCGTCATCCAAAGGGGGGAGGATCTTTTCTTTAATCTCTTTAATTTTAACACGAAAAGAGATCGTTTTCCCTGCCCACTTTTTATATCCATAGTCTTCGGGAAAGGAAACTTGGATCTCTTTCTCTTCTTCCGGTTTCATCCCTACCAAAGCCTCTTCCAGCTCAGGGATAAATCGTCCCCCTCCTACTTCGATAGTATAATCCTTGGCTTTTCCTTCTTCTAAGGGTTTATCCTCAAGCCAGGTTTCATAATCCAAGAGAACAAAATCTCCTCTTTGAATGGGTCTTGGTTCTGGGATCGTCTTTAATATGGCGTGGAGGCTTTGAAGATTTTTCAATCTCTCCTCCACCTCTTCCTCTTTCACCTCTTCTTTTTTGGCTTCGAGGGTTAATCCTACATAACCTTCGATCTTAATCTCCGGTTTGACTTCCACCGTCACGGTATAATGGAAAGGTTTATCCTTCTCCAGCTCCCCCGGATCTATGATTGGAGTGGAGACGGGCTGAAGATGACCTTCGGAAATGGCCTCTAAATAGGTATCCTGGATCAATTTCTGAGTGACCTCTGCCTTTACGTAATCTTTAAAATATCGTTCCAGAATTTCGCGAGGAACTTTTCCTGGTCGAAAGCCTTTAATCTTCGCCGTCTTTTTCAGTTCTCCATAAAAGGAATCAATCTCTCTGGAGACCTGTTCTATGGGAATTTCAACACTAATCTTCTTTTTGATCGAACTTAAGTCTTCAATTTGTATCTCCATGAGGCAAAATCCTTTCTCAATGGTTTGGGATTGGTGCCGAGGGCGGGAGTCGAACCCGCACAGTCTTGCGACCACGAGATCCTAAGTCTCGCGCGTATTCCAATTTCGCCACCCCGGCGAATCTCAGATTAGACGAATCCGAAAATTAAAAAATAAAATAATTTCAACATATTAGAAAAAATCTACTCTCCTTTTTAATAATTAATTAGCACGCCAGGCCCCAATTTGTCAATTAGAAGTGCCGAAAGAAAGTTTTCCTCACCGAAGGTTTGAACTCATTTTAAGCCCTCCAGGGGTATTTCCTAAACCCATAAAAAGGCAAGTTCGTGTGTTGATTTAAGAGGGAAAATCCTATACATTATCCTCTATGCAAAGGGTCGCCTTTCTTTTCTGTGTCCATAATCATCAGCCAGTAGGAAATTTCCTTCACGTGATGGAAGAAGCCTTTCAAAAGGCTTACCTCCCTTTCATTAAAACTCTCCAAAAATATCCTTTCATGAAGATTTCGATCCATTATTCGGGAGTCCTCTGGGATTTCTTTAAAGAGTATCATCCAGAGTTTTTAAAAGAGTTGAAGGAATTGGTTAGAAGAGGTCAACTCGAGATGATGACTGGAGGTTATTACGAGCCCATTCTCGCTGTGATCCCCGATAAAGATAAGATCGGGCAAATCCTTCGGCTTACCCACACGATTGAGGCAGAGATGGGAGTCAGGCCCCGAGGGATGTGGCTTGCGGAGCGGGTTTGGGAACCTCATCTTCCCAAATATTTGAGGAAGGCAGGAGTGGAGTATCTCACTATTGATGACTATCACTTCAAGAAATCTGGCTTGAGGGAGGAGGAACTCCATGGATATTATCTTACCGAAGAGGATGGGGAGGTAGTAAAGGTATTTCCGGGTAGCGAGAGGCTTCGATATATCATTCCTTTTCGTCCACCCGAGGAAACCTTGAGCTATCTTCAGAGACTCAGAGGGACTTCACAAGCAGCGATCTTTGCCGATGATGGAGAGAAGTTTGGTGTGTGGCCTTATACCTTTCATTCGGTTTATGAAGAAGGTTGGCTTGAACGTTTTTTTCAGATGATCGGAGAAAATTTAGATTGGTTAGAGCCCCTCCCTTTAGGAGGCTATCTCCAACTTCATAAGCCTCTCGGGAGAATCTATCTTCCCTGCTCTTCCTATATGGAGATGGACGAATGGAGCCTTCCTACCGAGGCCATGATGGGATATGGAAAGGCCCTTCAGAGGCTCAAGGAATTCGAGGAGGGAGAAGAAATTCGAAGATTTTTGAAGGGTGGTTTCTGGAGAAACTTTTTTGCCAAATATCCAGAGTCCAACGATCTCCATAAGAGGGTGATCTCTCTCAGTAAAAAGATTGAGAGAAAGAAGTATTCGCCCTCCCAAAGAGAGGCCCTCTTAAGACACCTTTATCGGGCCCAATGCAATGACGCCTACTGGCATGGTGTTTTTGGAGGACTCTACCTTCCCCATCTCCGTCATGGGCTCTACGAAAATTTGATCCGGGCAGAAAACCTCTATGATCGGGAAAGGCATAAAGACGAAAATTGGATAGAGCTCGAGAGGGGGGATTTGAATGGAGACCAGGAAGAAGAGGTTCTGGTGAAGACCCCCCAGATCCTCTTTCTTTTCCGCCAGGCAGGAGGAAGCCTTACGGAGATGGATTGGCGACCCAAGGCCTTTAATATTCTTAATACTCTCACCCGAAGAAAGGAGGGATACCATCAAAGAGTGCTCGAAGCCAAAGAAGAATCCAGAGGGGGAGAGATAAGGACCATCCATGAGATTTTTGATTCAAAAGAAAAGGATTTGGATCGTTATCTCCACTTCGATACCTATCGGAGAGCCTCTTTCTTAGATCATTTTATCCCTTTATCCGTGAACCTCGAATCCTTTCGAAAAGGTCAATTTATAGAAGAAGGAGATTTTATTGAATCCCCTTATGAGATTGAAATCCAGAAAAGGGGTAAAAATCGAAGGCTTCTCTTTTCGCGGAGAGGGTATCTTTTTCAAAAAGGAGAAAGATATTCCATCGAGGTCAAGAAAGATTTCTTTTTTCATCAGGGACGTCCTACTTTAAAGGCAGAGTATAAACTCTCTTCCCAACAGGAGGCCCGAATCGAGACCGTTTTTGGTATCGAGTTCAATATCAACCTCTTGGCCGGAGAAGCCCCGGATCGATATTATGAGATCCCTGGTCATCACCTGGAGGATCGGAGACTGGCCAGTAGTGGAGAAATCAA
>CAZMWF010000091.1:0-4116 GCA_964570075.1 uncultured Syntrophaceae bacterium
CTTTGGTTGGTTTTAATCAGAAACCCATTTCAACGATAGATCGATTCGTAGAATTCATTTATATTCAATCCATCCGCGTTCTATGGGTTTCGGAAATACTCCTGTCGGGCTTAAAATGATTTCCCCGCTTCAGTGAGGCATTACGTGATTCTAAATAACCTCTTTCCATAAGATTGACCTGTCGGGTATGGGGAAGAAATTTGAAGAGTGGCAGGGCAATCAGGTGGATGCTGCTTAATAAGGAAATAGAATTTTATTAAACGAACGGATTCCCCAGTGGATTTAAAAAGGATGAAGTGTTCAGAAATGTCATCAACTTAATCAGTTTCAGATCTCGTTCTCGGATCACCTCTTTCTTCTCTCTGGAAGAGTAATCATAAAAACCTCTCCCCGTCTTAACACCCAGATATCCCTTTTTAACTAAATGGATGAGAGTTTTGGGTCTTCGATCTCTTGAAACAAGACGAATCGAAGGATTCTCTTCAAAATCGAGTGCCAGATCTAATCCAGTAAAATCATATCTTTGAACCACTCCAACTACAGGGATTCGAATCCCGAGGCTCCACTTTACAGCGTTATCGATCTCCTCTGGAGAGGCATATTGATGATCTAAAAGATAGAAGATCTCTCTTGCCATCGCTCTCTGGAGTCGATTCACAATATATCCGGGAATAAACTTTCTCAAGATGACGGGTTTTTTCCCTATTTTTTGTAGAAGTCTTTTCACGATTTCTATGGTTTCAATGGAAGTCCTGGATCCTCCGACCACATCGACCAAAGGGATAAGATGAGGAGGGGCATACCAGTGAGTAATCAATATTTTCTCTGGACGATTGGTCTTTACAATTTTAAAGATATTAAGGTAGGAAGTATTACTAGCAAGGATCGTTCGGGATGGACAGATCTGATCTAAAGAAGAAAATAGTTCCTTTTTCATTTTTGCTTTTTCTGAAATGGCCTCGATGACAAGGTCGGCTCTTTTTGCAATAGAAAGGGAGGTAGATGGATGGATCCGATTGAGTATTTTCGGAATCTCCTTAGAGCAAATGATTTTTACTCTGCTAAGAGTCTCGAGATTCGATTTGATCAGATGAAAAGCCTGCTCTAAAATCTCCTCTTTTAGATCAACCAGATCTGTCTCAAATCCATTCTGAGCAAAGACCATGGCAATGGAGTGTCCCATCGTCCCTGCCCCGACGACCAAAATTCTTCTGATCCAGTCTAATTTCATCCCCTTTTCCCCAATATTCGTTCGCTTAAAAGGTCTCTTATCTCCTCTTCGGTACCCAATTGACTTCGTATGGTCCAAGCATCCCTATAAAAGCGTTCAATCCCTTCCTCTGCCATATACCCGTAGCCACCAAAAATCTGCAAAGCTTCATCCACCACCCATGCCATCTTCCTTCCCACCTCTATCTGGGCAACAAAAAGAACTTTTGGATCCATTTCCCTCTTCTCTAATTCTACTGCTGCCCTGTAGGTAAGACACCGGGAGACCTCGATTCCTACCTGCATCTCAGCCAGTTTATGTTTAATCACCTGAAACTGCGAAAGCCTCCTCCCAAATTGCTCTCTCTGGTTTGAATATTTGAGGGCCCGTTCCAATGCCCCTTCCATCAGACCAAGGGCCTGGGCAAGAAATCTTAAACTCTTCACCCGATGATAATATTGAACCAGTTCCATTTCCTGACCTTTTTCTCCTAAGCGATTTTCATGGGGGACCTGAACACCCTTGAGATGAAGGTCTCCAGAGGAAATCATCCTTAACCCCATTTTCTCGATTGGGCAAATTTCGGTCTTCTCCCCATCTTTTTCCACAATTAATGGAAGCCATTGTTCTTCGGGTTCTTTGCAGAGAATAATAAACAGATCAGCCAGGGAAACATTGAGGACGTATCTCTTTACTCCCCTGACCCAATAATCCTTTTCCCTTCTTTCTGCCATGGTCGATAGAATAGATAGATCTTGATCATCCTCCAGTTCTCCAAAGGCAACCGTCAATTGCTTCTCGCCTTTAATGATAGGAGGAAGAAATCTTTCCATCTGTTTCTTGGAACCAAATTTCAAGATGAGATCCGACCCCAGGTCGACAAGACTCAGAGCACTTCCAATTCCAGAATCGACTCGGCAAAAGGCTTCGATGACCAGAGTGTTCTCAAGGAGGCCCAACCCCTGGCCCCCAACGTCTTCAGGATAATGAATTCCAATAAAACCCAGTTGAGTAGCCTTTCTCCATATCCTTTCAGGGAAAATTCCTTTCTGATCTAGTTCAAGAGCAAGATCGGGATCGAATTCTCCTCGAGCGAATTCTTCTGCCGCCTTTTGAATATCTTTCTGTTCCTCTGACATTTCCAATTCCATTCCTATCCCCTCGTTTTATATTAAATCCCTAACTCCCTGGCAATGACAAGATGTTGAATCTCGGAAGTCCCTTCTGGAATCTTAAATAGTCTTGCATCCCGTAAGTATCGTTGAATCGGATTGTCCATTCTGAGACCAGCTTCCTTTTGAATCTCTATCGCTTTCATCACAATCTTCTGTAAAGTCTCTGTGCAGAAGAGCTTTACAACGGAGGCATCCTTCATGGTGGCCAGGCCTCGATCGAAGAGCCATGCTCCACGATAGGTCGTGTATCGCATCACTTCGATAAACATCGCCATTTCAGCGAGCACGAATCGGATGGCCTGAGATTTTCGCAAAAGTTCTCCCTGCCTTTTGACCTCCTTAACATAAGAGAGAGTGGCTTCAAAGGCAGCTTGGGCAACACCCGTGCTTCGGGCTCCATAAGTGATCCTCCCGGATTTCAATGTCTCCTCCAATTGTCCCAACCCTCCACACTCCTGCTCCCCAATCATTCTCTCTTTCGGGACGAAACACTCGTCAAAGGCGAGCTCAGCCGTATCGGCCGTGTGATTTCCAAGCTTCCTCAATTTTTTAATGACTGAAAACCCTTGATCTTCTCGATTCACGACAAAAAGATTGATCCCTGTTCCTCTCTTTTCAGGATGGGTATAGGCGGCAACGGTGACAAAATCGCAGATGGTTCCATTCGTAATGAAAGTCTTTGACCCATTAAGTCGATAACCTCCTTCTACCCTTAGGGCCAAGGTGCGGAGGCTTGAGGCATCTGAACCAGCATCCGGTTCGGTCAGGGCAAAGGCACCAATCTTCTCTCCCCGAACGGCTGGAGGCAAATAGGTCTGTTTCAATTCCTCAGAGCCAAATCGAAGGATGGGATCTGTGGCTAATCCCCCATGAACCATCACTCCTGCTCCAACTCCTGCACAAATACGGTTCAGTTCCTCCATAGAGATACATTCTGAGATCTTATCCAGCCCGGGACCACCATATTCTTTCGGGCATCTGAGACACAAAAGATGTTCCTCTCCAAATCTTCGAAAAAGGAAGGTGGGAAAAGATTCCTTTCCTTCATATTCGTCAATAATAGGTCTTACGACTTTCTCGTAGATCTGTCGGACTCTTTCTCGAAAGGCTTTCTGTTGATCATTTAACTCGTAAAACATCATCCTCTCCCATCCTTTAAAAAATCTTGAAATCCCGCACTTGCGATTGGATCATAGAACCGACATTTTACTTCCTTTTTTCGACGGATTTCAAAATCTTTAAATACTTTCTTGATTTCTCGTACGCCTCTGTAATCTGTTCCTCTGAATGCTTTCGGTCTTCTTCATCAAGATTCCTTACCACTTTTCCGGGAATCCCTAAAACAAGACAGCTCTCGGGAATCTTCATCCCTGGTGGAACCACACAACCGCTTCCAACAATCGAATATCTTCCCACCTCTGCTCCATCCAGGACGATGGCCCCAATTCCGACAATCGCCCCCTCCCTCACCACACACCCATGAAGGATAGCCCCATGGCTGATCAGTACGTTTTTTTCAATCGTCACCGGATAATCCTTAGGCGCTTCGACCAGGACCTTATCCAGGAGAGCAGACCGTTCTCCCACAAGAATACGATTGCTATCCGCCCTGAGAACCGTTAGAGGCCATATACTCACATAAGATTGGATCACTACATCCCCGATCAGTCTCGCTGTAGGGTCAATAAATACAGTCTCGTCATACTGAGGCGATTTCTCTTCAAAGGGAGT
>CAZMWF010000092.1:0-9960 GCA_964570075.1 uncultured Syntrophaceae bacterium
GGCCTCTTCCATCTTTCCCTGTTTTAAGTAGATAGTTCCAAGATTATTGTAAGCCTCGACATAGGCTGGGTTCGACTGAAGGGCTTTCTTATAATGGGAGATCGCCTCTTGATACTCCCCCCTTTCGCTGTAAGCGATTCCCAAATGGAAATGGGCCTCTGCGAGAGCAGGATCGAGGCGTAAGGCTTTTTTATACTCTCTTATCTCTTCATCTCCCTTTCCCATCCTTCCATAAACAATTCCAAGATTCACATGGGCACGGGCATTCTTCGGATCCAGTTTCATCACCTTCTTAAATTCTCTTTCCGCCTCTTGAAGGTTTCCTCGTTCCGCTGCCTTATAACCCAGTTGAAAATGGTCCTCGAGGCTCAGCGTCTTATCCTCTCTCCTTGTTTTCGAACTCCCTCCACAAGCACAGAGGAGGAATAAGAAGATCAAAAGAAAGGTTCCAATCTGTCTCATTTCCAATGGACTCTCCTGTTTAGGATGACGCTGAACCATTAACAGAAAACGGATCGAAAATCAAGAAATCCAGTAATCCCTCTCTCAGAGGTGGGGAATAAGCCCGAGAGGGGTGTTGGAGAAACCCATTCCGCCAGAGGCGCCTGCCTGCGCAGGCAGGGATCCGACTCGGTCGGAAGTGCGGCTACCGCGTTCTATGGTTTTTGGAAATACTTCTGTCGGGCTTAAAATTTATTTCCACCCTTCAGCGATGGATTACAAGGGGTTACAACTTTTCCTAATTCATAACCGAAGGGATTAGATTATTCATGATAAAGGGATTTCTTCGAATATCTTGAAATTCCAGGAGAATTTATTATTTATTACACATTCCTTTCGTTGAGCCTTCAACGAATCCATTCAATAGTTATAAAAGTGGAATCTTGATAGTTTTTAATGTAAAATAGGCATAAAAATTGCTGTTTTTAATAAATAAATCCCCTTGCATAAATGATAAAAATTTGATTTAATTTGGTTTAATTGGAATAAACCTATGATAAACCATATTGAAGATAGAATCGTTTCTTTTTTCGCTGAAAAGGGGTGGATTCCAAAGACAGAGGCTGAAAAGATTCGATCTTCACTTCTTTCAGGGAATTCCTTTAGTTTGGGGAAATATCTTATTGAATCAGGTTTTCTTACTGAGGATCAGTATCGGCAGGGGCTTGAAGAGTTTTACGGGGTTCCTTGGGCGAAGGAAGAGGATTACCCGAAAGAGCCTGTTTTAATTAATCACCTCTCCCTTCAATTTATGAAAACAGGGAAGTTTGTTCCAGCTCGACTTGAAAATCAAAAGCTCACAGTCATTATGAGCAACCCTCTGGACTTCTATACCATCGATGCCATCAGGCTTGCGACGAACTGTCAGGTTCAGGTCCTTTTGGGAAAGGAAAATGACATATTAGAGGTAGTGGATCGATATTATGGGCTTGATGAAACCTCCATGGGAAAGATCATCGAGGACATGGAGAGCATTCCTGAGTATCGGGCGGAAGAAGAAGAAAATATCGATCAACTCCGTGATATGGCCTCGGAAGGACCGGTAATCCGTTTAGTTAATCTGATCATTACTAAAGCGATTGAGATGCGGGCAAGTGATATCCATTTTGAACCCTTTGAGAATCAATTCCGGGTTCGGTACCGAATCGATGGAGTCCTCCACGATGTCGAATCCCCTCCGAAGAGGCTTCAGGCTGCCATTATTTCGAGAGTCAAGATTATGGCTAAGTTGAATATAGCTGAAAGGCGACTTCCTCAAGATGGACGCATTATGTTGAGGATTAAAGGGAAGGAGATCGATTTTAGAGTCTCTTCTATTCCTACCATTTATGGAGAGAGTCTTGTCTTGAGAATTCTTGATAGAGGAAGCACCCTTCTGGATATCGAGAAGTTGGGTTTCTCGCCAGAGACTCTGAGGGATTTTAAGGAGGTGATTCAAAGACCTCACGGAATCATTCTGGTCACCGGCCCCACAGGGAGTGGAAAGACCACCACCCTCTATTGCGCCTTGGAAAAAATCAATTCTCCTGAGAAGAAGATCATCACCGTAGAGGATCCCGTGGAGTATCAACTGAAAGGGATCAATCAGATTCAGGTCAAACCTTCCATAGGGTTAACTTTCGCCAATGCCCTTCGATCCATCGTTCGTCAGGATCCGGATGTGATTCTAATTGGCGAGATTCGAGATTCAGAGACCGCGGAAATTGCGATCCATTCGGCCCTCACTGGCCATCTTGTGTTTAGCACCCTTCATACCAATGATGCCCCGAGTGCCATTACCAGGCTCCTGGATATGGGGATGGAAGATTATCTCCTTTCTTCAACGATTATTGGCATCCTTGCACAGCGGTTGGTCCGAGTTGCCTGTCCTCATTGCCGATCTCCTTACACTCCCTCTTCGGCCATCTTAAAAGAGATGAGGGTTGATCCTGAAAGAGAAAGGGTCCATTTTTTTGATGTCCGAGGATGCGAGCATTGTTCCTTCACAGGATATATGGGAAGGACGGGTATCTTTGAATTTTTCAAAATCACTGAGGATATTCAAAGGCTCATCCTTGAAAAGAAAGGGTCTCATATTCTTAAAGAAGCCGCTCGAAAGAACGGGATGAAAACCCTTCGAGAAGATGGCTGGGTAAAGGTGAGACAGGGAATCACTACGATCCCCGAAGTCCTTCGAGTCACTCAGGAAGAAGAGGTATTGAGTTAAATCAAGATGCCTGAATTTCTTTATAAAGCCGCCACTCCAAATGGTCAAACCATTGAAGGATTCATGGAAGGAAGGGATGAAGGGAGTATTGTCGAAAGCCTTCATCGGTTTGGTTATATTCCCATCCGAATTCAAACGGTCGAAAAGAAAGAACCTATTCTAACCCTATCCTCCTTCTTTCCCAAAAGAGTCAGCACAAGAGACCTTCTCGTGTTCACTCAAGAACTTTCCACCCTCGTGGCTGCAGGGTTGCCCATTGACCGAAGCCTTGGAATCTTGGGAGAGTTAACTGAAAATGCACGTTTAAGAAAAGGGATAAGGGAGATTTTGAAAAGAGTGGAGGGAGGAAGCTCCCTTGCCGAAGCCCTCGAAGCTCATCCAAAGATTTTCCCTAAACTCTATGTGAATATGGTTCGGGCTGGAGAGGTAGGCGGATTCTTAGACTCTGTTCTGTTGCGCCTAAGTCATTATCTTCAAAGCGTAAAAGAGATTAGGGAAGCCCTTCTTTCTGTCATGATCTATCCTTTGATCTTAACTTTCGTGAGTGGGATCTCCATCACGATTTTAGTCACTTTTGTGGTTCCGAGGTTTGCAAGAATCTTTTCGGATATAGGGCAGGCCATTCCCATGCCCACTCAGATCGTTCTAATCCTCAGCCACTTCGTCAGAAGTTATTGGTGGATGGGAGCAGGGTTCATCTTGCTCCTCTATCTTTTATTAAAGGCCTATACTCGAAATGAAGAGAATAAATGGCACTGGGATCGATTTAAGTTGAAATGGTTTATCCTTGGCGATCTTTTTCAAAAAATGGAAGTGGCTCGCTTTGCACGAACCCTCGGGACACTTCTTCAAAGCGGGGTTTCTATTCTCTCGGCTTTGGACTTGGTCAGAGAGATTTCACAAAATCGTGTCATTTCAAAGGCCATTGGCTATCTCCATGATCGACTGAGAGAAGGAAAGGGAATCTCTAAATCCTTGAACGAAACCACTGTCTTTCCTCCTTTAGCCATCCATATGATCGGCGTCGGTGAGGAGACAGGGAGGCTGGATGAGATGCTTCTTAGAGTGGCAGAAGTCTACGAAGAGAATGTCAGGAATTCAATGAAACGTTTAATTTCACTGATTGAACCGATGATCATTCTTATCATGGGAGGACTGGTTGGGTTTATTGTGATTTCCATGCTTCTGGCCATCTTCAGCATCAATGAAATTCCTTTTTAACGAAGAGATGGAGCGAATTAGATGGGAAAGGGAAAGAGAATAAAGAAGAGAGGGTTTACCCTCATCGAACTCATGATTGTGATCATCATTATAGGCCTTTTGGCAGGGCTGGTTGGTCCAAAGCTCTTTGGTAAACTGACCCAGGCAAAACAAAAGGCCGCCAAAGCCCAGATCGAACTCTTTGGCACAGCCCTGGATGCCTTTAGGCTGGATGTCGGGAGGTACCCCACGACCGAGGAGGGACTGAAGGCACTCAGAGAGAAGCCCTCAGGCGTAGAAGAATGGAAAGGTCCTTATCTCCCTAAAGATATTCCTCTTGACCCTTGGGGGAGACCCTATATCTATAAATGTCCAGGAGATCATGGAGAATATGACCTTCTCTCTTATGGACTGGACGGGGTGGAAGGAGGGGAGGGGGAAAATCAGGATATCGTGAGCTGGAAGGACACGAGCAAATGAAGAGAAAGGGTTTTTCAATTCTTGAACTTCTCTTGGTCCTTTTTATCTTCAGCCTTTCGATGGCTCTGGCTGCCCCATCCCTTTCCAAATTTTATAAGACGGCTCAACTCAAAACGATAACCCAGAGGATTTCTGCGATCCTTAGACATAGTCGAAGTGAAGCGATTCATCGGGGAGAGATTTATCAGATCCTTTTTGATTCCTATTTGAAGGAGGTCAAGATTCGATCCCTCCGCCTTTCGGAAGCCGAACCGGAAGAGAAGAAAGACCAGAAAAGACCCATCCAAACCTTTTCCATTCCCAAATGGATGGATTTTCGGGAAATCAAGATTCCGCCCTCTCTTTATCCCTCAGACCATCCTGCAATTGAATTCTATCCCAATGGAAGATCCAATGGGGGTTCGTTCATCCTCGAAGGTGGGAATCATCAAGGATATCTTATCCAAGTCCATTTTTTGACGGGAATGGTAACGATTCGAAAAGTCTAACTTAAGATGGGAAAAAAATCAGGGTTTACGCTCATAGAGGTGATCATCAGCATAGCCCTTCTGGGGATGGGATTGATGCTGATTATTGAACTTTTCTCCGGGGGTCTTCGACTGGGAAGAATCTCTCAGGAGTATACTCGAGCCACCCAGTATGCTCGTGCAAAGATGGAAGAACTAAGTTTAAAGCCTCCTAAAGGAGAGGGAGTGGAGGAGGGAGTGTTTGATTCCACCTATCACTGGAAGATAGAGACAAAGAAGATCGAACTTCTCCCTGTCGCAAAAGAGACCGATTTTAAACCCCCATCGGATCTCGTTCATATAAAACTGGAAGTGTTTTGGAAATCAGGACTGAAGGATAAATCC
This sequence comes from uncultured Syntrophaceae bacterium, assembly GCA_964570075.1. Lineage (GTDB taxonomy): Bacteria > Desulfobacterota > BSN033 > BSN033 > UBA1163 > CALIBK01. The sequence continues at coordinate 5,239 of CAZMWF010000092.1, forward strand.
ATTCAGATAGAATCCTATCGTATCCTCAAGGAAGGAGGGGATGAAAAGGAGAGTTAAATTTCCCAAGGGTCAACGAGATTCAGGACTGACCCTGATTGAAGTCATCGTCACTCTCACCGTAATGGGGTTAATCGTGGTGATTCTTTTTTCAGCCTTTCGTCTGGGTCTTTCTGCTTGGGATCGAGGGGAAACCGTAAAAGAGGAGGATCAAAAGGTGAGAGTTCTATCGGAACTCCTTTCGAAACAGATAAAATCAGCCTTTCCCTATCGAGTTCGTACGGAGAAGGCTGAAGGAGATTATCTGGCCTTTGAAGGAAGATCCCAATCCCTGAAATTTGTCTCCTCCCTTCCGATGAAGCGAAACCGATCAGAAGGGTTCGTTTACACCCTTTATCAATATGAGGAGAACGGGACAGAGGGGGGGCGTCTCCTGTTTTATGAGGAGAGGGCTCTTCGTAAAGGGTTCTTTGAAGAAGAACTGAAGAGGGAGAAAGCAGAGATCTTGATCGAGGGAATTTCGAAATTCTCCTTTGAGTATTATCAAGAAGAAGATTCTTCGAAAAACCAGATGGGGGAGTGGTTTCAAGAATGGGATGGGAGAGAGAAGAAAGAATTGCCGAAGGCGATTCGAGTTAATCTTTCTTTAAGAGGAAGAGGAGGAGAGACCTCCTTTTCTCTTCTTCTTCCTATCTCGGCTTACCAATTTGAACAGATAAGAATTCCTTCGATGATTCGTAGAACCCTTCCAAGGGGAGGTCCATGAATCGTAAAAAGATCCAACATTCTCATTTTGAATTAATGAACCAAAGAGGGATCGCCCTTTTAATGGTTCTCTGGATCATTGCTGGTTTATCTGTCATCGTATTGGAGTTCTGTTTCGGGATGAGGACAGAGGTCCATATCACGAATCATTATAAAGAGGAGTTGCAACTTTACGAAATGGCGAAGGGTGGGGTTTATCGGGCGATCGTGGAATTGATATATAAGCAAGATCCAAGGATTCAACAGAAGCGAAAGGCACTGGATTCAGAAGAACTTAAACCGGAGGAAAAGGAATGGATCACGGATGGAAGGCCCTATCTCCTCTTCTTCGATCAGGGAAGATGTGAGATCAAGGTGATGGGGGAAGATGGGAAGGTGAATATCAATACCGTATCCGAGAGTCTTCTTCGTAAAATTATTGGGAATCTGGGTCTGGAAGGAGAAGAGAGGGATATCATTGTGGATTCCATCATGGATTGGAGAGATCCGGATGATTTTTACCGTCTTAATGGGGCTGAAAACGACTATTATCGATCCCTTTCTGAACCTTACGAATGTAAAAATGGCCCTCTCGATTCCCTTGAGGAGCTTCTGCTGGTCAGAGGGATTACCCCGCAACTCTTCGATGGAATCAAAATGAAAGAGGAAGAGGATAAAGAAGAAAGGGTTGGTCTAAAACATATTTTTTCCATTTATGCCTCGGGGGAACAGTTGGATATCAACAGTGCCTCTCCTCTTGTGATGAGAATCGTTTTAGGAATCCCAAAAGAGATGGTTCAGCTTATCTCTAAGGCTCGAGAGGAGAAACCGTTTGAGAATCAGATGGACCTCCTTCGAAGGGTTCCAGAGTTGAATCCTTTTATGGGAGAGATTGGAAGATATATTACCTATAGAGCGAGAAGCCCTTATTTTACCATAGAATCGAAGGCCACAGGGGCAGAGGGCAAGTCCGCTCGAGGATTGAAGGCTATTGTGAGGATAGACTTGATGGATAAGAATAAATATAGAATTATTCAATGGGTCGATTCCATTTTTTAAAAACAAGAGGAGTCTCTGGTGCTTTTCAAAAGGGCTTTTGGGATCGATTATAGAACAAACCGTCTCATTTTAATCCTTCTGGAGAAGTCTCTTGGAGGGGTGAAGGTTTTAAATTATTCTACCCATGAGCTTCCTCCTGAGGAAGAAAAGGAGGAGCGGGAGGCACGAGTGATTGGAGCCATCAACGAGTTTGTGGCCAAAAACCATATTCGGAAAGAACGGGTATTTCTGTCCGTCCCGAGAGAGAAGGTCATTGCTCGATTTATCCGGCTACCGGTGGCAACCCGAGAAAATTTGAGGCAGGTTGTAGAATACGAGGTGCCTAAATTCACCCCTTTCAAAAGTAGTGAAGTCTATTTCGATTACATCCTTCTGAGGGAAGACAAGGATTGGCTAACTCTTTATAGTGTATTTATAAAGAGGTCAGAGATTGAGTCCATCCTCTCCCTTTTGAAAAAGATCGGGATTCGGCCTATCGCCATTCAGACCTCCTCCATTTCAGCCTTAAATCTATTTTTATGGAATAAAAAGCCCGAGAGAGGGGAATACTCTATTCTTATTGATTTTAACGACCCCTTTTTTGAGATCCATCTGCTCCAGGGAAAGGATTGGCAGGAAAACTATCATCTTTTCCTTCCAGAGAGCCATTGGTTCTCCGAAGTTAAAAGAATTCTCCATTTATCAGGACTTGAGTCTCCGAGTCAACCCTCCTTGAGCTTCTATATTTATGGAATCGATAAAGAGAAGAGGAGGGGAGAAGGAATCTCAGGAGGAGAGAGTAAGTTTTTCTCTCCCCCTATCCACAAAATAAAAAATCAAAAAGACCCAGATTTCCTATGGGCTAACTATTCTTCTATAGGTCTTCCCCTGAGCGGTTTGATAAAAACACCACTGACCCTGAACCTTCTTCCTGTCGAAATGTGGGAGAAGAAACGAAAGATAGGAAGAGTCCTCTTGCTTATTCTCTTGGGAGTGGCTATTCTTTTTGGTGCGAATCGTGGAATCAAAGCCTATCTTGACTACCGCCAGGAGTGGTTCTCCACGACGGAAGAGTTAAAAAAGTTGAAACCCGAGGTTGAAGCCATTGAGAGATTGCAGAAACGGAAGGAATCTCTAATGAAGGAGATCGCTGAGTTCGAGAGGATTCGATTTGATGAGATAAGTAAGATAGAGATCCTCAAGGAGCTGACCCAACTTCTTCCAGAGACCGCTTGGATTTGGAATTTGAAGTATAAGGGTAAGGAGATAGAAATAAGTGGATTTGCCGATTCTGCTTCGGACCTGATCTCTCTGCTGGATAAATCACCCCTTTTTGAAAAGGTTGAGTTTCTTGCCCCGGTAACCAAAGAGCGGCTGATAAGGCCTGAAGGTCCTCAAGAGAAAGAACGATTCAGAATTAGGGCAAAAATCGAAACAAGGAGGATCGGTCCTTGAAGTCGATCTTTTCCTTTAAGAGATGGAAAGAGTCAAAGAGGGGTTTCTTCTGGATTTTAATCGGGGTTGTCTTTTTGATCCTTCTCCTCGTTGAAGGAATCCTTCCCCTCATCGATGAAATGAAGAGGACTCAGGAGGAGATCTCTATCAAAAAGATGACCCTTGAGCGATATGTAAAGGTTCTTCAAAATCGAAAAGGGGTTGAAGAGGAACTGGACCGGGCTCAAAAGCAACACGAGGCTCTCCAGAAGAGACTTCTTTTAGGAGAGACTCCTCAACTCGCTTCCGCTCATCTTCAGGAAGTCGTGAAGAAGATTTTAGAGCGGAATGGAATGACCCTCCGAAGTTTCAGGATTCTCGAACCCAAGGAAACCCTTTCTTACCAGAAGATTTCCATCCATGTTGACTTTAACCCGGTGAACAATCTTCTCAGCCTGATCCAGTTTATCCGTGAGATTGAAACTCATGAAAAGGAACTGATGATCTCTGAGATGGATCTCATAGTTCCCAATGTGAGAAATCCCAATCAAATTCAAGGAAGTTTCGTCATAACAGGATTAATGAAGAAGGGAGAAACGAAACCTAAAGAGAAGGGAGGATGATTCAATGAAGTGGCGAATGCTTATGATGTTTTTCCTCGGAACCACCCTCAGCCTTCTAACCTTGGATATTCAAAGCTTTTCCGTTTCGGTGGAAAAAGTCCCCGAGCAAGGGTCGATCAAAAAGCCTGAAGAAAAACCTTACACCACACTGGTGGAAAAGAATATTTTTAGCCCCGAAAGAAAAGAATTTCCCTTTTTCACTCCTTCCCCAATACCTGGATCCATTCAAAAACCTCAGGTTCGTCCTCAGGTCATTCTGAGTGGCATTACCCTTGCAGGAGAATATCAGGCTGCCACGATTATTCAAATAGGGAAATCGGTTGGCAAAGGGGAAAGAGAAACACTGATCCTCAAACTGGGAGAGAGAATAGGGGAATATAAACTCACAAAGATTTTACCCGACCGGATTGTTCTGGAGGCTGAAGGAGACCAGTTTGAAGTTCTCCTTTATGATCCAACCAAACCCAAAACGAGGAGGATAGTTAGGACAGAAAGTAAGCCAACTACGGTGACAACGAGTCTTCCAGGGCCATCCCCAATACCCGCTTCTCAACCCTCTTCACCTATTCCAGGAACTTTACCCATAGAGAAAAGAGAACCAGCAACGCCGATAAGTTCCTCTCCAGCCCCAGGATCTGAGAGGATGGTTACGCCTCCAATGCCGACTCCAATTCCTCAATTCTCTACACCTTCGACGCCTCCAACCTATTCGCCAAGAAGAAGGGTGCCTCTCCCTGCTATGCCCACAACGACTCCACAGAGCCATTCAAATGAACCAGGAGGTCCATAATGAGGAGAGAATTGATGTTGAAGAATGGAAATTTTTCAAAGATGTTCCTGATATTCCTTTTGATCTTGGGATTAAATAGTTGTACTTCGCTTCTCC